>JACIYB010000099.1 GCA_014360155.1 Syntrophomonadaceae bacterium | reverse complement strand
CAGAGCCTTAAGATAAGGCATGATTCTTTTGCCCGCACAGGGTTTATGCCTGGAGTAATTATGGCAGTAAAGAAAATGGCTAACAGGACAGGTCTGGTTTACGGTATGGAAAATCTTCTTTAAACAGTGATCGGCAAATAGACAATAAAGCGTTTCATGCGAGAAAAATTTATATTAAATGAGCGAGGGAAAGGCCCTCTTTTTTTTTGTAAAAATATAAAAACAGCAATAACCCTGTTTTATTGGGTACAAGCACCACTTTTAACAGGTTTACATATAATGCTACTAATTATAGTTATAGATATAAAGCTTAAGGGGGGCTAGCGGTGAGTTCTGTCCTTTCAGGAATTAAAATTGCTGTACTGGGAGGAGATGACAGGGAGCTGATTCTTATATCCGAGCTTGTAAAAATGGGGGCAACAGTCGTAGTAGCCGGCTTTCCTAGAGAAAAAATAAGCCATGGAGCTTTTGCAGCCAGCGCTGTTGATAAAGCCTGTAAGGGAGCAGAAGTTATTATACTGCCTTTACCGGGTACAAGTGCAAATGGGGTAATAAGGGCTGTATATTCTGAAGAGGAGCTGAGATTGACTGAGGAAGTTATGAGCGGTATTTCAAAGGATACTTTGGTGATAATAGGATCTGCCCGCCAGTATCTAAAAAAATGGGCTGATATATATGGGTTCAACCTCTTGGAAATTGGAGAAATGGATGAAATAGCCATATTGAATTCGATTCCGACTGCAGAGGGAGCTATCCAAATAGCTATGGAAGAGAGCAGGATCACTATTCACGGAAGCAAGTCTTGCATCGTTGGCTTTGGGCGGATCGGGGTTACTTTAGCCAGGTGCCTGGGGGCGCTTGGTTCTAACGTAACTGTGGTTGCTCGAGATGAAGGCCAATTGGCAAGGGCTTATGAAATGGGTTGCAAAAGAGCTTCTTTTGCGGATCTTCCTGGTATTGTGAGTTACAGTGACATAGTTTTTAATACAGTGCCTCATATGGTTTTAGACAGAGAAGTGCTGAAGCATGCGAATCCAGAAATCATTATAATTGACCTTGCTGCCCAGCCAGGCGGCACTGATTTTGAAGCGGCCAATGCTTTTGGACTAAAGGCAATTTTAGCTCCTGGTCTTCCTGGCAAAGTTGCTCCGGTTACAGCTGGCAGGATTCTGGCCAGCGTTGTCCCCCGCATTATTATTAAAGAGCTCAGCAGGATGAATAAGGAGTTGTTATTTGGCAAACAAGGAGGTGCAGTAGGTGCAGGAGATACGCGAAGCGCGGTTGCGAGGGGTTAAAATAGGAGCAGTTTTGACCGGTTCCCACTGTACCATTAAAGATGTTATTCCCCAATTATGGCTTTTGAAAGAAGAAGGGGCGGATATCTATCCAATTTTTTCATATACAGTTAACGAAGTTGATAACCGTTTTTATAAAGTGGGAGAACTCAAGGAGCAAATAAAAGAAATTACAGATAAAGAAATAATTAATTCTATTGTCGGTGCTGAGCCTATTGGACCCCAAAAAATACTGGACATAGTAGTTGTTGCTCCGGCTACCGGCAACAGTATCGCAAAGCTTGCCAACGGGATAGTTGATACTCCAGCATTAATGGCTATCAAAGCCCAGCTGAGAAACCAACGTCCGGTGGTGATTGCAATTTCCACCAACGATGCTTTGGGGATAAATGCCAAAAATATAGGGATGCTGCTTAATATGAAAAATATATTTTTTGTTCCTTTCAGGCAGGATGATCCTGTTAAAAAAGCGAACTCAATGGTTGCTGCCCTGGATTTATTGCGGGATACAATCGTTTGTGCATTACAGGGTAAACAGATACAGCCAGTTATTTTAGGTCCTGTAAAATCTTGAGAATATAGAAATTTATATGTTACAATATTTGCTGTAGATGTTATTGGCAGGAGGTTTGCGTTGTGGCGGATGGTGTTACTTTAGCAATAGTTGGAGCAACAGGTGCAGTGGGGCAAGAAATGTTGAAGGTTCTCGCGGAACGCGATTTTAAGATTAAAGAGCTGATTTGTTTGGCAGATCCTCGAGAAGAAGGAACCCCTATAGAGTTTAAAGGAGAGACATTTACCGTTAAAGGAGCTGATAAGGAAGCTTTTAAAAAGGCTGACTTAGCATTATTTGCTGTGGGGACAGATGTGAGCAGGCAGCTGGCTCCTCTGGCGGTGGAAAATAATTGTGTGGTAATTGATAACAGCTACGCTTTTCGCTTAGATGAGGATGTGCCTTTGGTTGTTCCTGAAGTAAATGCCGAAGATGTAAGCATGCACAGGGGTATTATATCAAATCCGAATTGTTCTACTATAATAATGGTAGTTGCGATTAATCCTATTCACCAAGTCAGCAGGCTGAAAAGGGTAGTTGTTTCAACATACCAAGCAGTCTCTGGGGCTGGAAAGGCTGGCTTAGATGAACTTGACCAGCATATAAGAGCCCATATGGCGGGCGAGATGCCCAAACTCCAAGTTTTCAAGTATCCTATTGCCTTTAATGTTATTCCACATATAGATGAATTTGTCGACGATGATTATACACGTGAAGAGATGAAAATGGTCTGGGAGACTCGCAAGATAATGCACGTCCCAGATCTCCGGGTATCTGCTACCGCGGTAAGAGTCCCGGTATATAGGAGCCATTCCGAAGCAATTCACCTAGAAACGGAGGGACCTTTATCAGTTGAGAAGGTTAAGGAAATTTTGTCCAAAGCTCCCGGGGTGGTTGTTCAGGATGATCCTGTAAACAATTTATACCCTATGCCGCTTTATACCTCTCATAAAGATGAAGTTTATGTGGGCAGGATTCGAAGAGACATATCAGTTGAAAACGGTATTGTTATGTGGGTGGCTGCGGACCAAATAAGAAAAGGGGCGGCTACTAATGCTGTTCAGATAGCCGAGATAGTTGTCGATAGGAATTTGTATTAACCACCCGTGCCCAGAGGACGCAATTTTATCTCCCAGCGCTGACCTTAAGCTTCCATCCCCGGAAGGCGTGACTGCAGGGATGGAAGGGGGCTGAAGGCTTAAGGGCGCTCGGGTCCGGTCACAGGGCAACTTAAAGTTTTTACAGAGAAATTATTATTATTAAAATGAGAAGGTGCATAAATATTGAAAATAGCTGTACAGAAGTTCGGAGGAACTTCTCTGGCCACTGCAGAAGCAAGGTCTCGCGTCTGTGAAATCATTGCTTCTACCAAAGCCGAAGGTATTAGCGTAGTGGTTGTTGTATCAGCTATGGGGAGAAAGGATGCTCCGTATGCTACGGATACATTTATCAATATGGTTAAGGAGGTTAACCCCAACGCTTCACTGCGGGAGTTAGACATGGTAATGTCCTGCGGGGAGATAATTTCCGGAGTACTGCTGTCAGTTCAATTGTCAGTGCGGGGAATTGAAGCCCGATTTTTGAATGGCGAACAGGCGGGAATTGTAACAGACGGCAATTTTGGAGACGCTCATATATTGTATATAGATCCCAGGAATATTATCGAATGCTTGCAAAAAGATATTGTGCCAGTTGTTGCGGGATTTCAGGGTATTAGTGAAAACGGCGAGTTGACTACACTGGGGCGGGGGGGGAGTGATACAACCGCGAGTGCACTAGGTGTTGCGCTAAATGCCAGCATTATCGACATTTTTACAGATGTTGAAGGCATTATGACTGCTGACCCGCGTATTGTAAAAAATGCCCGTTTGCTCAATTCTGTAACCTACAATGAGATATGCCAGTTATCACGGGAAGGAGCTAAGGTGGTTCATCCGCGTGCCGTTGAGATAGCAATGCACAACAACATTCCCCTTCGAGTAAGATCGACTTTCAGCGATTCACCGGGTACGCTCATTACCCATCAAATGCAGGGATTAAAAAACATACGTGAGATTAGAGATCGTCTTATTACAGGAATTGCCCATACATCTGATATAGTTCAGATTAAAATAGATATAGGGGAATTAAAAGAAAGAAAAGATGTTGAGCTGAAGATTTTCAAATCGCTTGCTTTAGCGGGTATCAGTGTTGATTTTATCAATATTCAGCCCGAATTTATAATGTTTACCGTTGCATCTGAGTATGCCGAGAAAGCGCTTGCGGTTTTGGAAACTATCAATATTCATCCTGAAATTGAAGTTGACTGTGCTAAGGTAGCCGTTGTAGGGGCAGCAATGACGGGAGTACCGGGAATCATGGCCCGGGTTATAGAAGCTTTAAACGAAAACAGCATACCGATCTTGCAATCAGGTGATTCGTATACCAATATCTGGTGCCTGGTTAAAAAAGAGCATATGGAACAAGCTGTGAAAGCCCTTCACGATAAATTTGAATTGGGAAATATATAAGAGGCAGGTGGTAAATAATGTCAATGCCCAGGCTGATGACGGCAATGGTAACCCCCTATAACGATAATCTGGAGGTGGATTATTCTAAAGCGCAAGAACTTGCTGAATATCTATGCGATAACGGAACAGAAGGCATTGTTGTAAGCGGAACTACTGGAGAGTCCCCGGTTCTCTCGTTTGAGGAAAAACTGGGCCTGTTTACTGCTGTGGTTAACAGAGTAGGTGAAAGGGTACCGGTATGGGGGGGGACGGGGTCCAATAACACCAAGCAGTCTGTAGAACTAAGCAGACAAGCTGAAAAATGCGGTGTAGATGGAATCATGCTTGTTGCCCCGTACTATAATAAGCCAACCCAGGAAGGTTTATACCAGCATTTTAAACAGATAGCTGACAGCGTATCTGTACCTGTAATGCTTTACAATGTACCTGGCCGTACGAGCAGCAATTTGCTGCCGTCTACTGTCGCCAGGTTGGCGGAAATTGAAAACATTGTGGCCATAAAAGAGGCCAGCGGCAATATGGACCAGGTATCGGAGATCAAAAAACTGGTTTCTGATAAAATGATAATATATTCAGGGGATGATTCTTTAACTTTGCCTTTAATGGCCTTGGGAGCTCATGGAGTTGTTAGCATAGCTTCTCATCTTGTAGGTAAGGATATCAGGCAGATGATAGAAGCTTTTCAAAAGGGAGCCATAGAAGAAGCCCTTGACATTCATCTCAAATTATTCCCCCTGTTTAAAGGGCTGTTCGTTACTACCAATCCTGTCCCCTTGAAAGAAGCTTTAAATCTTTTAGGGAAGAAAGTGGGCGGTTTCAGGCTTCCTCTCAGCCCTGCCGGAGAGGAAGAAAAAACATTCCTCAGGGACTTGCTGAAAAGCTACGATATGATAAAATGATAAGACATATATAATTGTTCGAATCATAATATGGGACATTTGTTATGGAGGTAGACCTCACAGGTCTATCTCATGTTTTTATACATAAGGATACCAGTTTTAATATTTTTATTAAGTTGTTTCGATTTTTATTTTAAGATATAATAACTCAAGTGGGATTGTGCGGCTTCTTATTTGGGGTTGTTTTTTGAGTAATCTGGTTTCGAGTGTTGTGCGGGGTTTCGAGTGATAAAGGCAGGGGTTTGAGCTAATCGAGTGATCTGAATATTGACCACGATTAAAGCAGTATTTGGTTAAGCAACGAAAAAATGAATAAGTAAGGAGGTGTTTAGGTGGCTGAAACTGAGTCTCGTCTTCGTATAATTCCCCTGGGCGGTTTGGGGGAAATAGGGAAAAATATGATGGCGATAAGGTACCAGGACAGCATTATTATTATTGATGCCGGGTTAATGTTTCCGGAGGAAGAACTTCTAGGAATCGATATAGTTATTCCTGATATGACTTATCTATTTGAAAACAGGGAAAAAGTGAAAGCGATTTTCCTCACTCATGGTCATGAAGACCACGTAGGTGCACTTCCCTATCTCTTAAAAGAGATGAATATACCTGTCTACGGAAGCAAATTAACGCTGGGTATAGTCGAAGCCAAGCTAAAGGAGCATGGCATTGCCAATGTGCAGTTAAATGTGGTGCGTACCAGAGATATAGTAGATATTGAACCGTTCAAGGTGGAGTTTATCAGGGTTTGTCACAGTATTCCCGATGCTATGGCGATTGCGATTCATAGTCCAATAGGCATAATTCTGCACACCGGCGATATTAAATTGGATCAAACGCCTGTAGACGGTGAGGTAGTAGATTTCAGGAAATTGGCCGAACTGAGTGAAAAAGGGGTTCTGGTAATGCTCGGGGATAGCACCAATGCTGACAAACCGGGCTTTACCATGTCCGAAAAAGTGGTGGGAAATACTTTTGATGAACTGTTTGGCAAATGTGAAGGGAGAATAATTGTTACGACCTTCGCCTCCAATGTTGCCCGTATTCAGCAGGTTATCTCCACGGCGAAGAAATATGGGCGCAAAGCGGCTATAGTCGGCCGGAGTATGATTAACAACGTGCAAATAGCGCAAGAATTAGGATATATAAAGATCCCTGAGGGGATTTTGGTGGAAATGGAGGATATAAATAAATATTCCGCCAAAGAGATCGTTATCGTTACCACGGGTTCTCAGGGTGAGCCTATGTCGGCTTTAACCAGGATAGCTACAGGAGATCACCGCTGGGTAAATATTGAACCTGGGGATACGGTTATTATTTCGGCGACCCCGATACCAGGCAATGAAAAACTGGTAACAAGGACAGTAGACCTGCTGTTCCGGCAGGGAGCTGAAGTAATTTATGAAAAAACCACAGGAGTGCATGTATCAGGGCATGCTTCACAGGAAGAGCTCAAAATTCTGCTTAATTTAATAAGGCCGAAATATTTCATTCCTATTCACGGAGAATACCGCCATCTCATGAAACATGCTAAACTTGCTGAGAGCCTTGGGATTCCGCGGGCGCGGATTTTCGTCGTTGAGAACGGCTGGGTAATAGAGGTGGACAAGAAAAAAGCCGGTATAGCTGGAAAAGTAGCGGCAGGCAAAGTGCTGGTCGATGGCCTCGGAGTAGGCGATGTCGGTAATATCGTTCTTCGTGATCGTAAACAGCTTTCACAGGACGGTATCATGATTGTAGTCGTTACGATAAACAAAGAAAGCGGGGAAGTCGGGGTCCGGCCCGATATAGTGACTAGAGGTTTTGTCTACGTCCGGGAGTCTGAACAGCTTATTGAGGAAGCGAAAGAAAAAGTGGCTGAAGCCCTGAGTGTTTGCGGGAAAAATATCAGCGAATGGGCTGTCATCAAGTCGGAGGTCCGCGATAAGCTGGGTAAATACCTGTTTGAAAAGACAGGGAGGCGGCCCATGATACTGCCTATCATCGTAGAAGTATAGATTACCTTCGCTACCTTTGCGGTATTATCTCAATAAATGATACTGCAAAGGTAGTTTTCGGCCGTATCGTCAATTCTGCCGCACCGGGCTGGATGTGTTTTTCCAGCAGCAAAACGCCTAAGCTGGCTCGTTTATATATACAGTTTGAGCAACTGACAGGCAGGAGTCTTCTTTTTTTGCTTTGGTGGATTCAAGACTGGCTATGTTTATGAGGTTCAAAATTACTTTAAGCGGGTCTTTAACAGGCCTTTTGCTGAGTCTTCTTCCTCCTGCAAGACCGGCAGCAATGAAAACGGGTACTGTATGACAAAACTTATGGGTTAAAATGCGGTTCAGCAGATCCCTGGTAAAGATGCTGCACTGTTCTAGGTAATAAGGCGTCAAAAGCACGAATTCGTCTCCTCCAAACCTGCATAGAAAGCTCCCTTCCGGTATATTGCTTTTTAAAAAATTGCCCAGCTCTTTTAATATAAGGTTTCCTTGGATATGTCCATATTTTTTGTT
>JACIYB010000098.1 GCA_014360155.1 Syntrophomonadaceae bacterium | reverse complement strand
GTTTTCATTATTACCATAAAGTTAATGCCCCTGTGAAGAGGGGCATATTTTTTTTTGGATTTTTTGCCACAGCTAAGCATTTGCTAAGTTTTTCCACACCTTATCAACCCCTGTAATACGCATTTTAATCTGCCCAAAAGAATGGCATGAAATTTGCTTTCGTAAAAAACAAGAATCATGAAAGGGGGTACTGATATATTTCAAACTTTTCCATTCACAACATACGGAAAGGAGGAAAAATCAAAATGGGTTTTGGTTTTACCTATAATGAGGACCAGCTGGCTTTGCAAAAAACAGTTAGAAAATTCGCTGAAAATGAAATTGTTCCGGTCAGGCATGACTACGATGAATCAGAGGAATTCCCCTGGCCGGAGGTTAAAAAAATGCACGAACTCGGCATTCACTGTATGAACGCCCCTGAGAAGTATAACGGAGTGGCGTTTGACAATCTGACTCTATGCATGGTAACCGAAGAAATATGTAAAGCCTGCCTCGGGATTGCTATTACCCCCCTGGCGAACATGCTGGCCTCTGAACCCGTCATTTTTGCGGGGACTGAAGAGCAGAAAGAATGGTGGTTTTCAGGAATTTGCAGTGAAGGGCAGCTTGCTTCCTACGCTGTCACAGAGCCAGGAGCCGGTTCAGACGTCGCCGCTATATCAACTACAGCTAAAAAGGACGGAGACTATTACATTCTTAACGGCACTAAGTGTTTCATAACCAACGCCCGTCATGCAGACAAGTACACGATACTGACTACCCTCGACAAGAGCAAGGGGCACAGGGGCCAATGTTTCTTCCTGGTTGACCGGAATACCGAAGGCCTGTCTATAGGAAAAAGCGAGAAAAAAATGGGGATGCGCTGTTCTGATACCTCAGAACTGATTTTGGATAATGTCAAAGTCCATAAAAAATTCCGGCTGGGAGAGGAAGGAGACGGCTTCAAACTGGCAATGGCAGCTTTCAACACCTCGCGTCCTTTCATAGCAGCAGCATCTGTAGGAGTAGCCAACGGCGCTTTTGAATATGCCAGGGATTATGCTAAAGAAAGAAAAGCCTTCGGAAGACCAATCGCCGATTTCCAAGCAATCCAGTTCATGCTGGCAGATATGGCCATGGAGATTGAAGCTGCACGCCTCCTGTATCAAAAAGCAGCCTGGCTGCTGGATCAGGGCATGGTCGCCGCTCACCTTTCAGCTATAAGCAAATGCTATGCCGCGGATATAGCTATGAAGGTCACAACCGATGCGGTACAAATCCTGGGAGGGTACGGTTTCTGCCGCGATTACCCGGTGGAAAAAATGATGCGGGATGCCAAAATCCTGCAGATTTTTGAGGGAACCTCTCAAATCCAGCGCATCATTATTGCCAGAAATGTTTTGTCTTAGCCGCCAGACCAGATTTTTAAAAAGTTTCATTGAAGGAGGAGTATAATATGCAGTATCAACCTGTTCCCCTTCAGGAGGGGAGGGCTAAACAGCCTACCTATAAGATAATGACCGCCAAGGAAGCAGTCTCCAGATTTATTAAAGAAGGCTGCTACCTGGGAATGTCCGTAAGTGCTGCCCCGAGTGCCCTCATATGGGAAATCGTCCGGCAAAAAGACAGGATCAAGACCCTGGACCTGGTTATAACCAGCCAAATCGGAATGAGTTCAGTGCTTATAGGTTCAGGATTGGTAAACAAGATTGAAATGGCGTATAACTGGGGAGGCATTGAAGGAGAAGACAGAGTTTTTCGCCGGGCAGTAGAAAAGGGCATACCCAAAAATATAGAGATAGAAGACTACAGCAATTTTGGCGCTGCCATGAGATGGCAGGCAGGAGCCATGGGGTTATCCTTCATGCCCACCAAATCCCAGCTGGGATCAGATGTTGTTAAATACAATCCGAGAATAAAAGTTATAGATGACCCTTATACAGGTAAACCGGTAGCACTTGTCCTTGCCTCTAACCCGGATGTTGGTATTATGCACTGTGCCCGCGCTGATGAAATAGGTAATGTCCAATGCTTCGGATTATACGGCAATACCGATGTCCTGGCCCGTGCGTCCCGGCACGTCATAGTAACGGTAGAAGAAATCGTCTCCCAGGCAGAAATCCGCCGCATGCCCAATCTTAACACCATCCCCTATTACTATGTTGATGCAGTCGTCCATGCGCCCTTTGGAGCTCACTGGAGGGAATCGAATTATTATTACCACCATGATTTGGCTTACGGCCTGGATGCATATCGTCAATTTGCAACCCAAGAAGGTTTTGAGGCCTGGATCGATAAATATGTCCTCGGTACTCAAGACTGGAACGAATATTGCAAGTTAGTGGGATATGACCGTTTATACCGCTTGATGCTAAACGAACGCAGATACCAGCAATTTGGAGAGGTGAGGTGAACAAAATGTCTGAATATGCAAAGGATTACAGTATGCCTGAATTGATGGCAGCAACGGTAGCCCGCGAATTCCGGGACGGCGAACTGGCTTTTATTGGAGTAGGCATGCCGCTGATAGCAGCAATGGTAGCCAAGTTTACCCATGCGCCCAATTTCAACATAATGGTGGAATTTGGGGCTGTAGGCCCTTCCCCCCGCCGGCTGCCTTTATGTGTCGATTGCGCAGTAGACAATGAACGGGCTTATTACACAGGAACCTTAAGGGAAGTCGTGGGAGCCCAGCAGGCCGGTTTCGTCGATGTAGGCTGCATCAGCGGAGCAGAGATAGATAAATACGGCAATGTCAATTCAACCTGCATCGGCGATTATTACAAACCCCAGGTGCGGCTGGCCGGCAGCGGCGGAGCCAATGATATCGCATCTTCTGCTACCAGGACAATTATCATGATGCGCCAGGACGGGCGTAATTTCGTGGAAAAAGTTCACTATATCACTTCCCCGGGTTACCTGGACGGCAGCCCCGGCGCTCGAGAAAAAGCCGGATTACCAGGCGGAGGACCCCAGGCCGTGGTTACCACCATGGGTGTGTACAGGTTTGATAAAGATACCTGCGAAATGTACCTGGAAAAAATCCACCCCGGAATAAAAATAGACGATGTTAAAGCATCTGTAAAATGGAATCTGGCAGTATCTCCCAATCTGGTCGAAACAGAACCTCCGACCGAAGAACAGGTCATGATAATGCGCACCCTCGATCCTTACCAAGTTTACCTGGGTACTGGAAGACAAACACTGACCGGAGACTTTGAAGCCTTTATGAAGATGATGGAAGACAGTTATTGGCCTATGAGCGAATTGATGAAGAAAAAAGGCATTTTATAAAGAACCTGGAAAGGAGGAACTCAAATGGCCGTTAAAAAATTAGGAGTACTAGGCGCCGGCACCATGGGTACCGGCATCGCCCAGGTGGGAGCTCAAGCCGGGCTAAAAGTGGTTCTGGTCGATATAGACCAGGAATTCGTAGATAGAGCCATTGCTGCAATGAAAAAAAACTGGCAAAAAGCGGTGGCAAAGGGTAAGCTGGGCGAAGAAGATGCCGCCAAATACGCAAACAACGTCCAAGCCGGCAGCAGTCTCAATGATTTTAAAGACTGCGACTTGGTCATCGAAGCAATTATTGAAGACATCGATATAAAGAAAAAAACGTTCCAGGAACTGAACCAGGCATGTTCTCCGCACACCGTAATAGCTACCAATACCTCCGGCTTCAGCATAACCGAAATTGCAGCCGCCAGCGGGAGACCGGACAAAGTAGTGGGAATGCACTTTTTTAATCCAGTACCGGTCATGAGACTAGTAGAAGTAATCCCGGGAGTAGAAACCAGTGAAGAAACAACAGCCCTGGCTCTGGAAACCTGCAAGATAATCGGCAAGACAGGTATTAAAGCCAAAGAATCTCCTGGTTTTATTGTCAACCGGATTCTGGTCCCTTACTTGAATGACGCCGCTACTGCCTATCAGGAAGGAGTAGCATCGGCAGAAGAAATTGACGAAGCCATGAAACTGGGAGCCAACATGCCTATAGGCCCCTTAGCCCTGTGTGATCTGGTGGGAATAGATGTGCTCTTAAATGTAGTAGAGTATTTCCACAAGGAATTTGGCGATCCCAAATTCCGGCCATCTCTGGCCCTTAAACAGAAGGTTCGGGCCAGTCACCTGGGAATCAAGACTGGTAAAGGATTTTACGATTATTCCAATAAATAGTACTTTTGCAGTTTTTAAGGGGGCAAATTGTCCCCCTTAAAAACTGTTTTCCTGGTACGAAGGGGGCTATAAAGACAAGGCTAATTGAAAACCAATTTAAGGAGGTAGGATTAATGGCTGGAATTATCGCTTACGGCGGATATATACCGTACAACCGCCTGGACCGGAAGCACCTGAAGGAAGCTTTCGGCAACCCCGTCCCTAAAGGTGAAAAAGCTGTCGCCAATTATGACGAAGACAGCCTCACCATGGGAGCTGCCGCAGCACTCGACTGCTGCAGGAATATAAATCCCCAGACAATTGATGCTTTATATTTTGCTACTACAACTGCCCCTTACAGGGAAAAACAGTGTGCAGCCACTATTGCTGCTGTACTGGATGCGAGAAAAGACGTGCGCACAGCTGATTTCTGCAATTCTCTGCGTTCAGGATCTGCAGCCCTTTTAGCCGGCCTTGATGCAGCCAAAAACGGCCTAAATGTCGTAGTAGCCATGAGCGACTGCCGGTTAGGTTTTGCCGCTGGTACGTACGAAGCCAGCTTCGGTGACGGCGCGGCTGCCTTTTTACTTGGAAACGAGAACGTCATCGCCGAATTAATAGACTGCCACAGTGTTGCCGCAGACTTTCACGACCTGTGGCGCTCAGAAGATGACAAATTCGTCCGCAGCTGGGAGGAAAGATTTTGTATCAGCCAGGGCTATAACCAATTTGTAACCCAAGCCGTAACAGGGGTTTTAAAAAAAACCAAGCTGCAGCCCCAGGATTTTGCAAAAATTGTTCTCTACGGAGCTGCTCCTAGATACCAGACTGCACTGGCCAGAAAACTCGGCTTTAACCCGGATCAAATCCAGGACAGCCTGTTTTCAGCTGTTGGAAATGCGGGAACAGCCAATGTCCCGATGATGCTGGCAGCGGCTCTGGAAGAGGCCGAGCCGGGAGACAGGATATTGTGTGTAACATACGGTGAAGGAAGCGATGCCATCGTTTTTCAGGTTACAGACGCCATCAGCGACCTGGGCCCCAGACGAGGCATAAAAAGCTATCTAGAGAATAAGAAAGTAACCATGAATTACGAAAAATACCTGCGCTGGCGCGAACTGCTGCAGACAGAGCCGGCCCGAAGGCCGCCCCAGAAAAGATCGTCTCTCCCTGATATGTACCGCAATTACAAAAAAAACCTGCCTTTTTACGGAGTCAAATGCCTGGCATGTGGAACGCCCCAATTCCCCCCGTCACGAATCTGCATCCAGTGTCAAGCAATTGACCAAATGGAAGACTACAGATTTTATGGCAAGCCAGCCAAAGTAGCGACCTTTACTGTGGATTACCTGGCCGAATCCCTCGATCCTCCTACCATTGTAGCTGTGGTTGACTTCGAGGGCGGGGGCCGCATGTTCTGCTACTTGGTCGATTGTGAACCAGAAGAGGTAAAGGTGGAAATGGAAGTAGAAATGTCTTTTCGCCGTTTGTTCGTAGTTGACGGAATCCACACCTATTTCTGGAAGGCTGTTCCTAAAATTATATGAGGAGGAGGTACTGAAATGGCTAGAGGAATTAAAGACAAGGCTGCCGTAATAGGCATGGGGTGTACAAAATTCGGCGAACGTTTCGATTGCAACCTGGAAGACCTGATGATAGAAGCTGTTAACGAAGCACTGGAAGACGCGGGAATAGAATTTAACGATATTGATGCCTTCTGGTTCGGCACCTTCACTTCCGGCATGGCCGGACTGGCTTTCTCAAACAGGATGAAATCCCAGTACAAGCCTGTAACCCGCATCGAAAACATGTGCTGCACTGGATTGGATTCTTTTCGTAATGCCTGTTATGCAGTAGTGTCGGGAGCATATGACGTGGTTATGGCTATCGGAGCGGAAAAACTCAAGGATGGAGGGTACAGCGGGTTGGAAGTGCCAGCCGAAGACTCCGACCGCACCCTGCCTGATCTTACAGCGCCGGCCAGGTTCGCGGTCATAGCGCCAGCATACGCCCACAAATATGGACTCGATATGAAACAGATGAAGCAGGTCATGGCCCGCATTGCCTGGAAAAATCATAAAAACGGCTCACTTAATCCTAAAGCTCAGTACCGGGCAGAGGTACCTATGGAAAATATACTTAAATCCCCGATGATAGCCAGTCCTCTAGGAGTGATGGACTGCTCAGGGGTTTCAGATGGAGCAGCCTGCGCCATTATAACCCGCAGTGAAGATGCCAAAAAATACAGGAAAGACCCGATGTACGTCAAAGCCGTTCAGATTGCAGCCGGACCAGGCCACAGCGAAAAACACCAGAGTTATGATTTTACCACGGCCTGGGAAAGTTATTACGCAGCTCAAGCAGCCTACCGCGAAGCAGGTATTAACAATCCCCGAAAACAGATAAGCCTAGCCGAAGTACATGACTGTTTTACTCCTACGGAGCTGATCATCTATGAAGACCTGCAGTTTAGCGAAAGGGGCCAGGGCTGGAAGGACGCACTGGATGGTTTCTTTGACCTGGACGGCGGACTCCCGGTAAACCCTGATGGAGGGCTTAAATCTTTTGGCCATCCTATAGGTGCCAGCGGGCTCCGCATGTTGTATGAGTCCTGGCTGCAATTTCACGGCAAAGCAGGCAAACGCCAGTTAGAAAATCCCCGATTGGGATTAGCTCATAATCTCGGAGGCCAGCCTTATTCCTGCGTAGTATCCGTAGCCATCGTTGGAAATGAACCAGGGTAGACTATGGGCACCGCAGAACACATTATAGAAAAGATATGCCCGATTATTTCTCAAAAGGTGACGATAAAGGTTGTCTACAGGATTACATCGAGCCAAATGTGCCCTATTGATGTAGAACCGATATTTTATGAATGCCTTTTCAGCAGTTCCTGTAGCCAACACAATATCTGCAATAAACGGTGTCTGCTTTTCCAGGACCTGGATTTAAGATGGGACAATGTCCCCTCGACAAGGAGGTGTTTGGACTTGGATTTCAAGACCGTGATCCTTACAAGAGAAGAATCTGTCGGCATGATAACTTTAAACCGCCCAGAAGCTCTAAACGCTCTTAATGATGAACTGATCGATGAATTACACCGAGCAGTCGACATAGTTTCTGCTGATGAACAAACAAGAGTATTAATTATAACTGGAAATGATAAAGCTTTTTGTGCAGGCGGCGATATAAAAACCATGATAAACATGGATCCCCTCCAGGTAAAAAAATACATTACTCCCATTCACGCGGTTTTCAACAAAATCACTGAACTCCCCAAACCTACAATCGCTGCTATATCCGGTTTTACCTTTGGCGGAGGAGTCGAACTTGCCCTTACCTGTGATTTCCGCTTAGCCGCTGATAACGCAAAATTCGGTTTTCCGGAAATCAATTTAGGCATATTCCCTGCAGCCGGAGGCAGCCAGAGGCTGCCGCGCTTGGTAGGAGCAACAAAAGCAAAGGAGCTGATGTTCACCGGTGACACTATAGACGCCAGTACTGCCTTTTCTATAGGGCTGGTAAACCAGGTTGTCTCCCGGGAAGAACTCATGGATTCTGCAAAGCGGCTGGCTAAAAAACTGAGCAGTAAACCTCCGGTCGCTATAAAAATGCTGAAACAAGCTATTCACGCCGGTCTCAATACGGACATAAACACCGGACTAACGATAGAAGTAGAAAAATTCTGCAACCTATTTGCCACCGAAGACCAGAAAGAAGGAATGGCTGCATTTATTGAGCGAAGAAAACCTGATTTCAAAGGAAAGTA
>JACIYB010000097.1 GCA_014360155.1 Syntrophomonadaceae bacterium | reverse complement strand
TTTTATTAAAAGAAGCCGTATATATATGAAAACCTTGTCCGGGACAATACCCAGGGTAATTTATTGGCCTTATTAATCTAAATTCATCATCAATGAAAGAAAAAATATCCCTGTTATCCCATACATGGTTCCCCATGGTTAACACGTTGACACCATAGGAAAATATTTCATCCATTACATCCTTGGTTAACCCTTTTCCCCCAGCAGCGTTTTCTGCATTGGCAATAGTAAACGCTATATCGTATTCTCTCTGTATACCGGAAAGCAAAGTTCTAAGCGCCCTCCTCCCCGGTTTCCCCACTATATCACCTATTACGAGTATATTCAAACAATATACCTCCAACCCGTTAATGCTGTCCAGTAAGAAGCACGAAGTTCGCCCGTCAATATCTAATATATAGTATGTTATCTCTTATTTGTTAAATAAAAAAACCCTTCCTTGTTCGCGGAATGCAAAAAATTTAGTTGAACTAGGAGACTTAGTTATCTCTTGTAATAAATCTTTCCTTATTTTTCTTTGAAAAGAGTCTTCCGTGACAATACTTCCTTCATCTCTAAGCAGCAGTCCGGGAAAATTTTCTTTCAGAAGCATAATAAACAGCTCTATCTCTTCCTCTGTCAAGCTGTTAACATCTCTATAAAAACGCAAAAATGTCATATTCGAAGCCTCTTTGAACAGCAGTTCCAAAAACAAAGGTTTCTTCCCGTATAACTTATGTAAAAAAGACAAACACTCTCTGATTTTTTTAGCAAAACCCGTTTTCTGCTGGCTATCAAATTCCCCTTCCAGGGCAACTTCAAGGATTATTCGGTCTTTATCTGCTTGATATATTACTGCATTCAACTCAGCGTACTTAAGCGACACGTCAAGAAAAATATCTAAGCTAGAACTATTTACCATTAAACATCTTCCCCTTTTGAAACGTATTATAAACCTTTTCTTCAGCCAGCTAAAAAGTCCTCCCAGCCAATTACTTGTAAAAAATAGCAAGTTAATGCTGCAACACGCTCTGTAATATCAAAACCCGGGGATAATTCCCCGGGTTTTTGGCTATCCAAGGATAAACTGAAATTATCGGCATCAATTATTTTGCATATTCAGCTGCCCTGGTTTCCCTTATAACAACAACTTTAATCTGTCCAGGATAATCAAGCTCCTGTTCAATCTTTCTGGCAATATCTTTACTCAGCTTTATGGCTGCCAGATCATCAATTTCGTCTGGTTTTACAATTATCCTTATTTCCCTTCCGGCCTGAATAGCATAAGCTTTTTCTACTCCTTCAAAGGAATTAGCCAGGGATTCAAGTTTACTAAGCCGCTTGATATATGTCTCCAATGTTTCCCTTCGCGCACCCGGCCTGGATGCTGATATGGCATCAGCTGCCTGAATGAGAACAGCTTCAACGCTCTGTGGCTCCACATCTCCATGGTGGGCTGCTATTGCGTGGATAACATTTTCATTTTCATTATATTTTTGGGCAAGATTAACACCTATTTCAACATGAGGCCCTGTCACCTCGTGGTCAACTGCCTTGCCTATATCATGCAACAACCCTGCCCGTTTAGCCAATTCTGCATCTACACCCAATTCGGAAGCAATAACGCCTGCCAAGTGAGCCACTTCAATAGAGTGCTTAAGCACATTCTGCCCATAACTGGTGCGGTATTTCAGCCTCCCCAGCAGTTTTATCAACTCCGGATGCAGGCCATGCACGCCCACGTCAAAAGCAGCCTGCTCTCCCACTTCCCTGATTTCCTGGTCAATTTCTTTCTGAGCTTTTTCTACCATTTCTTCTATCCGGGCTGGATGGATGCGTCCATCTGATACCAGATTGCTAAGAGCAAGCCTAGCGACCTCCCTGCGTACAGGGTCAAAAGAAGAGAGTATTACTGCCTCAGGAGTATCATCGATAATCAAATCGACTCCTGTAAGGGTTTCGAAAGTACGTATATTACGCCCTTCTCGACCTATTATTCTCCCTTTCATTTCATCATTAGGCAAATCAACTACCGAAACCGTTGTTTCCGAGGCAACATCTGCCGCACATTTTTGAATCGCAAGAGAAACAATAGTCTTTGCCTTCTTGTCCGCTTCTTCCCGCGCCTCAGCCTCGAGATTCTTTATCATGACAGCAGTCTCTTGCCTTATCTGATGTTCAACATTATGCAGCAGCAATTCTTTAGCTTCTTCCGAAGTTAAGCCTGAAAGACGCTCAAGCTCCTTTAACTGCTGCGTAAGCACCAACTGCAAATCTTGTTGTGTCTTTTCTATTTCCCTTTCCCTGTCTTGTAAGCTGTGTTCCTTTCTTTCAACATTTTCCGTTTTTTTGTCCAACTGCTCTTCTTTTTGTATTATACGCCGTTCTATACGATCCAGTTCGCGACGCCGGTCGCGAATATCTTTCTCCGCTTCCTGCCTGTAACGGTGAACCTCGTCTTTACCTTCGAGCAGTATTTCTTTTTTTCTAGCCTCAGCTTCTTTTACAGCTTCATCCAGTATTTTTGCTGCTTCTTCTTCGGCGGTTCCTATCTTACTCTCAGCAATGAACCTCCTCATATAATAACCTGCAATAAGGCCCATCACCAGAGAAAGAATAATAACAATAAAACTAGTTATGCTGTTTATCTCTTCCTCACCTCCTTACTGATATTGAATTTTTTATTGATAAAAATTCATTAAAAAAACCGAGTTCAAACTCGGTTAAAGAGAAATTCTCTATCCTATTGACTTCACAGCCTAGTATATCGAAGAAAAATTTACATACTTATATTTTAACAATATATTAAGTCTCCATTCAAGGTCAATAACATACAGGGACCATTAACCCCAAAAACAGCAATATATATACGATAAACCTCGATTGAAGAATATACCTAAAATACTTTCATATATAAATTTTCTATTTAAAAAACAATTGTAAATTCTAACAATCTATATACTCAAAGTCAATTAGGCTGAGAATTCCAACCAGAGTCTTATAATAAATTTTAGTAAGTTTCCAGTTTAGTGTCAAGCTTCCTCTTTACTATTGGCTCTAGATGCCTTTTCCATCAAAATGCTCTTTATTTTACTTTCAATCATAGCATAAAACTCAGGGTTGTTCTTGATATATTCCTTAGCATTTTCCCGGCCTTGGCCTAAACGTTCACCCTCGAAAGAATACCATGAACCGCTCTTCTGGATAATGTCCATCACAGCAGCGATATCCAGCAGATCACCTTCTTTAGATATGCCCGTTCCGTACATAATATCGAATTCAGCCAATTTGAATGGAGGAGCTACCTTATTTTTAACCACCTTAACTTTAGTTCTGTTACCTATCTGTTCCGTCCCTTGCTTGATTGCCTCCCCTTTCTTCACTTCTATCCTGATTGAAGAATAAAATTTTAAAGCTCTCCCTCCAGTTGTAGTTTCAGGACTGCCATAAACAACCCCTACTTTATCCCTGATCTGGTTAATAAATATGGTACAGGCCTTAGATTTACTTATATGAGCCGTCAATTTCCGCAAAGCCTGCGACATGAGGCGAGCCTGCAATCCCACATGAATATCACCCATCTCCCCGTCCAATTCCGCTTTAGGAACAAGCGCAGCTACTGAATCAATGACTACTATATCAACAGCCCCGCTTCTAACCAGGGCCTCTGTTATTTCCAGCGCCTGTTCGCCGCAGTCCGGCTGGGCAACCAGAAGGTTATTAACATCTACCCCCAGTTTTCTAGCATACAGGGGATCAAGAGCGTGTTCTGCATCTACAAAAGCAGCTATTCCGCCCTCCTTTTGAGCCTGAGCTATTGCATGCAAGGCAACGGTGGTCTTACCTGAAGATTCGGGCCCAAATATCTCAACAACCCTCCCTCGGGGCAGCCCCCCCACTCCTAACGCCAGATCCAAGGAAATACAGCCGGTAGAAATAACTTCGACATTCATAGCCACAGCCTCGCCAAGCCTCATTATAGCTCCTTTGCCGAACTGTTTTTCAATATTGTTAATAGTCACATTTAAGGCCTCAATTTTACCCTGATTTATTTCATTATGTTTCACAATCGCCCCTCCTCAAACATATGTTCGGTTTTAAATATAATATACATATCAGAAAATGTCAATCTTTAACCACTTAAAACAAATTTTTCCTTGATTATATAAGTTGCGCCCTTGGAAGATAGGTGGCTTTCCATCAAATTAAAGCTGCTTACTAAAAACGGGGAAGATTCGACTTGTCCATTCACCCCTGCTGCTTTCGCCAGGAGTTTATCGATATTCTTATCGGAACGAATTCTCCCCAGAGTAAAATGAAAACTGCGTTTTTTCTCCTCCTCGAAACCGAGACCAGATAAATAGGCATCTATTCTTTCCCCTAAAAAGAAAGCCCTCTTCATCTGCCCCTCTATGCCCAGCCATATAACTCTCGGCCGGGTCTTGCTTGGAAAAAACCCCAAGCCCTTCAGGTTTAGGTAAAATGGCGGACAGGATTCTCCGGCTAACGCCAGCTTCTCTTTTATATCATCGACAAGTGCGGGATCAACATTGCCCAAAAACTTAAGAGTAATATGGTAGTTTTCATATTCAACCCACTTAACATCAGGGGAAGCCGAATCTAATTCTTTTTTTATGTTATAAGAATATTGTTTTAATTCTTCCGGGACAGGTATGGCAACGAAAACCCTCATCAATCTTTACCTCCAGATATAAGGTGTCTTCTAAGTAAATCTAGTGCTGTTTTGGCTGTCAACAGGCGCACAGTTTCTCTATTTCCTGTAAAGTGCAGTTCCTTTACATTGCAGCAATTATTATCAGCAAGAGCAATATAGACTAACCCGACTGGCTTTTCTGCAGTACCTCCATCAGGTCCTGCAATGCCTGTGGTCGCCAAGCCGATATCAACCCCATACCTATGAATCAAAGCCTGAGCCATTTGAGCAGCTGTCTCCTTACTGACAGCTCCGTATCGTGCGAGCGTCTCTTCCTTTACGTCAAGCAGGATCTTTTTAGCCTCATTGCTGTAAGAGGTTATAGACCCCCAAAAATACCTAGAACTCCCGGGTAAATCAGTAATCAGTTTGGCTAACAGGCCTCCAGTACAAGATTCGGCAACTGCCACAATTTTCCCTTTATTCATAAGTAATTTCGCCACCGCTGACGATAAATTTTCTCTGTCATAACCAATTACGTTATCACTCATTTTGTCCTTTATTTTTTCCGTGACCCTCTCCAGTATCCGCTGGCTATCGTTTATATCCCTGCCTTCCGCCGTAACCTTTATATGTACCTCGCCATCAACAGCCAACAACGCCAAACTGCAGCCCCGGGGATCATCAATCACATCCTCCAGCATCTCCTCTGCCTGCGATTCCCCAGGCCCCAAGACTTTTATAATTCTGCTTACAGCTTTACGAGTCTCCAGCTGAAATTCCTTCTTGAGTAACGGTTCGACTTCATTAATATACATGTTCTCCATTTCCCGGGGCGGTCCGGGCAACAGTACAGCAACTTTACCATCTTTGCTTAAATACATTCCGGGGGCTGTCCCCAAAGGATTTCTCAATACAACAGATTCAGGAGGAAACATGGCCTGTTTTATATTGCTCTCCGGCATAGTACGCCTGCGTCTGGCAAAAAAATCCTGCAAGCGCCTTACTTCTTCTTCTACTATTTCCAGCTTGACTCCCATCACTTGACAGGCAATTTCTTTCGTAAGATCATCTTTTGTTGGTCCGAGCCCGCCACTCGCAATTACCAGATCCGCTGACTCAAATCCCAGCTTAAAAGCACGTGCTATCTGATCCCTGTTATCCCCTACAATAATCTTTCCAACAACCCTTATCCCAATATCTTCTAATTTTTTTCCCAAAAAAACCGAATTGCTGTCGATGGTAGATCCGAGTAGAAGCTCAGTCCCCGTAGATATTATATAAGCTTTTTTCAACCGGCCCTCATCTCCTTGATTCTATTTCTTCGCCTGTATTATTATAACCCCTTCTGCAAAATCTTTAGAAAAAAATTGCGTTTGCAGGAACAAATCACTCTCCCCATTTATTGCCGAACACCACAAAACCGAGCTGAGCTCGGCTTCACCAGTTATTTGCTTTTTTTAAGATACCTAGAGAAGCTGGATGAATCGGTTCCTGTTAATGGTCTCTTCTTCGAGAAGCAACTGCGCAATAGAAGTAAGCTGTCCCCGTCTTTCTTTTAATATTTCGCTGGTTTTTCTGTCCAGCTCTCTTATTATTTTCTGACACTCTTTATACAGCGCATCCCTGGGAATATCTGAACCATTTACTACCCCCAAGGAGGATAAGCCTGTTTCTACTATCTGTTTGGCAACGTTCCAGGCTTGATCAAAATCATTTTTAGCACCCGTGCTGCGGTTGCCAAAATTGATTTCTTCGGCTGCTGCTCCAGCCAAGGTAACCATTATTTGATTTTCCAACTCCTCACGGGTGTAAAGGTATTGATCATCTTGGGGAGATCGGCGCATAAAACCTAAAGCCCTTCCCCGTGGTACGATGGTCAAGGAAGAAACGGACCCAGGTTCCAGGATTTCACTCATAAGAGCATGTCCGCTCTCATGAATGCTCACCCGTTCAATTTCAGCTGTAGACGGCTTGCGTTCGAGCTTTTCACCCATTATTACCTTGTCCATAGCTTCAGCAAAATGCCTTGTCTCAATCGTTTCAGAATTTTCTCTCATAGCGAGAATGGCTGCCTCATTAGCCAGGCTCTCCAAGTGGGCTCCGGAAAACCCGAAAGTGTCCCTGGCAATACCCTCCAGACTTACATCCTTGCCCAGCGGCTTATTCCGTGTATGAATATCTAATATTTTCATCCTTCCAGTCTTATCAGGCAGCCCCACCTCTACATGACGGTCAAACCTTCCAGGCCTGAGAAGTGCGGGGTCAAGCATATCCGCCCTGTTCGTGGCTCCAATAAGCAGAATTCTGGGATTATCATCGTGGCTTATACCGTCCATTTCAACCAATAACTGGTTTAAAGTCTGATCATATTCCATATGGCTGGTATGCCTCCCGCGCTTGGCTCCCAGTATATCCAATTCATCAATAAAAATAATTGCACTCCTGCTGTGTTCACTGCCAGCCTTTTTCCTAGCATCCTTGAACAACTGCCTGATCCTTTTGGCTCCAACGCCTGCATACATTTCAATAAACTCACTGCCCGAAACCGCTATGAAAACTGAGCTGGTGTAGCTTGCAGCTGCTTTTGCCAGCAGCGTTTTCCCGGTTCCGGGCGGCCCGACCAATAGGACACCTTTAAGCGGCCTAATCCCCATTTTTTTTATTTCGTCTGAT
Source organism: Syntrophomonadaceae bacterium (assembly GCA_014360155.1). Taxonomy (GTDB): domain Bacteria; phylum Bacillota; class Syntrophomonadia; order Syntrophomonadales; family Syntrophomonadaceae; genus JACIYB01. Next base: position 596 of record JACIYB010000097.1, on the reverse strand, counting down.
TTGATGATAAACTGCAGGGCTTCTTTTAATTCGTTAACAGCAACATCCTGTCCCCCAATATCCTCAAAGGTAACGAGATAATTTTTCTTTTCTCCCGTACCGATTTCATTAAGCTTTATATGACCTTGGGTCTGCCAAAAAAAGTATAATATCCCTCCTGCCATAGCCACAAAAAGGAAAGGAGTGATATTAATTCCTATAACTGCCAAAAAAATTATAAAAGCCAAGCTGGAGCCCGCGAATATTTCTTTCATTACAAACCCTCCTATCAACCAGCAGTAAGGCTCTCCGTATCCCTGTTGAAAATTTTATAAATATATTTACTCCCATCCTCCAGTTGAAGGTACAGATGTTTTTCGTCCACAAATATCCTATAATTTAACTGATTCTCAGCAGATTTCTCAGCTATTTCCTCTTCCAGCCATACATAACGATTATGAGCTAAAGCCTCGTAAACAGCTGGCTGCAGCTGATCTGAAAATTCCTGCAATTTCCGGTTTCCATCATCCTGTATCTTTATATCATAGGTTTCTTTTTCCAGCTTGGAGTTTATAACCTGATTAATTTTTTCATATTCCTCCTGGATATTATCAACT
>JACIYB010000096.1 GCA_014360155.1 Syntrophomonadaceae bacterium | reverse complement strand
GTTGCCCATGCGGAAGTCTGGCGACGAATATTTATACATTTAAACCAGCAGATTATAACTTTCAGCAATGCAATCAGTTTATACATAATTGACAATGTTAAAAAAATACAACGACCTAATTATTCAGTCTCTCTGTGCCTGTCGGTTTTGTAATAATCCTCGGCATATGGTTCAGAACCGGTTTTATTAACAATTTTGCGGACGATACCCGGCGGGAGATAAAATGTAGCATAATTTAAAATTTTTTCCACTAAATCCAGCAGGCCTGCGCTGCCATCCCAATGCTGCTCGATAACCTCACGATCGACACCCTCCAGTAATCGCCTTAAAACCAAGGCTAAAAGCAATAAATCATCTACCTGCCCCAGGAAAGGCATAAAATCCGGCAAAAAATCCCAGGGAGAAATAACATAGGCTATTGCAGCTACCAGTAAAGCTTTGTCGGTTTTTGACACCCTTTCGTCCTGCAAGAGCCTGTAAACCAACTTTAATAAATTGGGAATGAACATCAACGCCTGTTTAATTTCATTTTCAGCTTGCCCGGACGCTCCTTGGGTTTTAGTCATAAGAACATCCCTCCTAAAGTATATTATGGCTCAAAAGCTAAAATACTATTTTCCTCTCTGCTCTATTGTTCTCTACAAAAACAAGTAAATTGCACTGCAGATGACACCAATGTTATACTATACAAGCAGACATTTTACAGAACAGAAAAACTTTTCCAGCGTTTTCTTTAATAAATCGGTTTTCCCGTCATTCTATAACAATGCAGCTGCAACAATATGACCGCACAGGGGAAGCATAATATGTTCGAGATTTGGAAATACGGAGATATTATCTGTGCCCGGGGCAGCAGGACAATGCCCTGGAATCGCTCATCTAAAATGCATGTTTATTATTATCTCATAGACAACCTTTTAATAGATACTGGGCCTTTTTCTTTAAAAGAACAGGCAGTGAAATTTTTTGACACCAATCCAATCGAACAGGTATTTCTGACTCACATCCACGAAGACCATGCCGGAATGGCGTACTGGCTGCAGGAAAACAAAAAGGTCCCCATATACCTGCACCCCTGCTCTATAGAGCATGCTTCCCTGGAACCTGAGCTGAAGCAGTACAGGCTGGAAATATGGGGGAAGAGGCAAAAGTTTGAGGCTGAACCGGTACCAGATACCATGAATACCAGCAGGTATACATTCCAGGTTATTGATTCGCCAGGTCACTGCCGTCATCACAAGATACTATACGAAGAAAGAAAAGGATGGCTGTTCTCCGGTGATCTCATAACTACCCTGAAACCTAAAAGTGTTTTCTGCGAAGAAAATATGACCGAACTTATTCGCTCCATCAAGAAGATACTGACCCTTAATTTTCATACCGTATTCTGTCCCCATACAGGTATCCTAGAAAACGGGCGGGAGTTATTTGGCCAAAAACTCAATTACCTGCTGCAACTGCAAAAACAGGTTAGAAATCTAAGGTATGAAGGATTCTCAGATCGAGAAATCGACCAGCAGCTTTTCCCTGGACCTGACCCGGTCACCCAGCTCACTGAAGGAGAATTTTCCTCGTATTTTATAGTGAATACTTTATAATAAAACAAACTTATCACCTGCGAACCATATCGATGCGGCCCGTTGCCGTATCCCGGATAACCTTGTTTTCTTGGTGTTCCTTCCGCTTTTTCAGCCGTTGTATCATCATGCTTGCCGTTAAATATTCTCAATTGCCCCATTAATATTTTTTTATGCCTAATATAATATTTTTATATAGTTGATGAAAACAACACTGTAATTAAAGGCAATCCCGTTAATTTTGGCGAATAATGATAAGGTGTGTTTCCTGAGACGGGTTTAACAAGATGCAAGGAGGTGAATATATTGGCAAATATCAAAGACATTATTGCCCGCTTCAGCGAAAAGCCGGGAGGACTGATAGAAGCATATCACGCTCTGCAAAAAAAATACAATTATATCCCTGCCGAAGCTATCAAAGAAGCGGCTAAGATCTTCGGAGTTTCCGAAGCTCAAGCCTACGGTGTGGCAACCTTTTACTCCTACCTTTCCGTAAAACCACGGGGCAAATACATAATAAGGATATGTGAAAGCGCCCCCTGTCATATCGCAGGTGCTGACGAAGTCATTAAGGCCTTCGAAAGCGAATTGGGGATTAAAACAGGGGAAACAACCCCGGACGGCAAGTTTACTTTTGAACTCACAGAATGTGTCGGCCAGTGCCAGGGATCGGTTGTAGTAACTATAAATGGCCGTCCTTACCTCGATGTTACTCCCGAAAAAGTGCCGGCTATTTTAGCTGAATACAGCTAATTGCCTAACTCTGCCTTAACAACAACGAAAGGAGGGCAAGAAATGATTAAGGAAATGCGCATTGTCCTGCGTAATGCTGATAAAATAGATCCCCAAAATATCAGTGACTACATAGCTGCTGGAGGCTATAAAGCGCTGGAAAAAGCCCGGAACATGAAACCAGAAGATATCATTAGCGAAGTAAAAAAATCAAATCTCAGGGGACGCGGTGGAGCCGGTTTTAATGCCGGCCTCAAGTGGAGTTTTGTTCCTCAAAGTGAAACAAAATATGTAGTCTGCAACCTTGATGAAGGTGAACCAGGGACTTATAAAGACAGGACCATAGTGGAAAAAGACCCGCACACCCTGCTCGAAGGCATGGCCATCTGCGGTCATGCAATTGGCTCCAACAAAGGTTTTATATATTGCCGGGGCGAATATCCGTATATAGTTGAGCACCTTAATCATGCTATAGCACAGGCTAAAGAAGAAGGCGTGCTAGGAGAATTCGATATCGAAGTCCGCATGGGCGGCGGCGCATATGTATGCGGAGAAGAAACTGCCCTGATTGAGTCCATTGAAGGCCACAGGGGAGAACCGAGGTTTAAGCCTCCTTTTCCCGGAGTTGAAGGCCTGTGGCAAAAACCTACTGTGGTAAACAATGTAGAAACACTAGCCAACCTGCCCGAAATAATCACCAGGGGAGCTGAATGGTACAGCAGTATCGGTTCATCCACCTATCCCGGCACAAAGGTTCTGACTTTGTCCGGCGATATAGTTAACAAGATATGTATAGAAGTTCCCACAGATACCACCATCAGGGAAGTAATTTATGAATTTGGCGGCGGCATCAGGGGCGGGAAAAAGCTCAAAGCAGTGCAAATTGGAGGAACTTCCGGGGCCTTCATACCTGCATCAATGATAGACATCCCTATAGATTTTGACTCCATGAGGAACGCAGGATTCACCTTGGGAACCGGTGCTGTGTTTGTTATGGATGAAACCCGCGACATTGTTGATGTAGTTACCCGAATAGCAAAATTCTTTGAGCACGAGTCCTGCGGAAAATGCAACCCCTGCCGTGAAGGTACTTTCCGGTGCTATGAGATTATGAAAAAAATCAATCAAGGCCGCGCATCATCAGATGATCTTGAAAAACTCCAGCTGTTGGGAAGAGTCATGAGCAAGGCCTGCCTGTGCGGCTTAGGACAGGCAGCTCCAGGCCCTATTCTTACAACCCTTCAGCATTTTAGACATGAGTATGAGCGCAAGCTCTTCTTATCTTAAATGAAAGGAGGATAAATTGTGGTAACTTTAACGATAAACGGCCGGGAAATCCAGGTGCCTCCTGGCACAACCATACTCGAAGCCTGTAAAATGAATGGAATTGAAATACCAACTCTCTGCCATGATGAGGATTTAAGGCTCGCCGGTTCCTGCCGCATGTGCATAGTTGAGGCAAAAGGCAGGCCCCTGCTTGTGGCTTCCTGTGTAACTCCGGCTGAACAAGGTATGGAAATTGAAACTGAAAGCCCTGCAGTTGTCGAAGCCAGGAAAGTAATCCTTGAACTCCTGCTGGCCCGGCATAAACTTGAGTGCCATACCTGTGAAAAGAACGGCGACTGCCGTTTACAGGATTATTGCTATAAATACGGTGTTAAAGATTCTCGTTTTGCCGAAGGCGGCTCACCGAAATATCCCATTACTGACCCCAACCCTTTTATAGAAAGGGACTACGAAAAATGCATCATGTGTACTCGCTGTGTAAGAGCATGTGAGGAGATTACTGTAGCCAGGGCAATAAATGTGCAGGGTCGCGGGCATAACGCCAAAATTGCTACTGTATTTGATGGAAATTTGGCTGATTCCCCCTGTGTATTCTGCGGCCAGTGCGTAATGGTGTGTCCGGTAGGAGCGCTCAGCAGCAAAGTAAGTGCCGGCATAGGCAGGCCCTCTGATATTGACAAGCGTGTGCTCACTACCTGTACCTACTGCGGAACGGGCTGCACCCTGGAGCTTAACGTTAAGAACAACCGGGTAGTAGGCGTAAGTTCCAACCGCGATGAAGAGTGGAGCCCGGTGAATAAAGGTGCACTGTGTGTTAAAGGACGATTTGGCTGGGATTTTGTCAATTCTCCTGAACGTTTAACTGCCCCCTTAATCAAGGACAATGGTGAGTTCAGGGAAGCAAGCTGGGATGAAGCCCTCGATTATATCGCTGAAAAGCTTGCAAATATAAAAACCGCATACGGGCCAGATGCCTTTGCTTTCTTCAGCTCTGCCCGTGCCACTAACGAAGAAAACTACCTAGCACAAAAATTTACCCGGGCAGTTATGGGCACAAACAATATCGACCACTGTGCCCGTCTCTGACATTCCGTTACTGTCGCCGGTCTGGGGACAGCATTCGGAAGCGGAGCTATGACCAACTCAATCGCTGAGCTGGAAAAAGACGCGGACTGTATTTTCCTGATAGGTACCAATACTACAGAAAACCATCCGGTAATCGGGATGAAAATCAAAAAAAATGTGCTGTATAACAAAGCTAAACTCATCGTAGCCGATCCCCGTAACATCGATTTGGCTGACTACGCCGATGTTTACATGCAACACAAACCGGGTACCGATGTGGCGCTGTTAAACGGTATGATGAATGTCATTATAAATGAAAACCTCATGGATCGTGAATTTATTGAAAACAACACTGAGGGATACGAAGAAATGAAACAGGTGGTAGAGAAATATACACCTGAATATGCTTCGCAGATAACGGGAGTACCGGCTGAAGATATTATAAAAGCAGCGAGATTGTATGCCAAAGCTGATGCAGCTTCACTGTGCTACGCAATGGGGCTTACTCAACACAGCACAGGTACAGACAATGTTAAGTCCTGCTGCAACCTGGCTATGCTCACCGGCAATATTGGACGTCCCGGAACCGGGGTAAACCCCCTGCGCGGGCAGAACAATGTACAGGGAGCATGTGATATGGGTGCGTTGCCGGTTGTTTTTACCGCCTACCAGAAGGTAATAGATGAAGCACCGCGCAGCAAATTCGAAGCTGCCTGGGGAGTCAAACTGCCTGATAAAAACGGTCTTACCCTCACGGCAGCCATTAACAAAGCTCATGAAGGAGAAATCAAGGCCCTGTATGTAATGGGTGAGAACCCGATGGTCAGCGACCCTGACCTGGCTCATGTGGAAGAAGCCTTGCAAAACCTGGAGTTCTTGGTAGTGCAGGACATTTTCCTAACTGAAACTGCAAAATTTGCCGATGTTGTTTTACCTGCAGCAAGTTTTGCTGAAAAAGAAGGCACATTTACCAATACCGAACGCCGCGTGCAGAGAGTGCGCAAAGCAGTCGATCCCCCGGGACAGGCTCGCGAAGACTGGAAGATTATAGGCGACCTTGCAAGCCGCATGGGTTATCCTATGAAATACAGCTCCAGCGAGGAAATCTTTGAAGAAATACGCCAGCTCACTCCTTCGTACGCCGGAATGAATTATAAACGTCTCGAAGGCAGAGGACTTGTGTGGCCGTGTCCTGCCGAAGACCACCCGGGTACACCTTACCTGCACAAGGATGGCAAATTCACCCGCGGCAAAGGACTGTTTTCACCGGTAGAATTCATTGCCCCTGCTGAAAATCCAGATGAAGAATATCCTCTGATTTTGACTACTGGCAGAAGCCTGTATCATTACCACACCGGAACCATGACCAGGCGCTCTGCAGCCCTAGATAAACATGTTCCTGAAAACTGGGTGGAGATCAGTCCCGTACTGGCTGAGAAATTAAAGATTGCTGACGGTGAACGTGTCAAGCTGGCAACCAGACGAGGAAGTATTGAGTTAAAAGCTTTGGTGACAGACGGAATTGCTGAAAACGTCGTGTTTACTTTGTTCCATTTTGCAGAAGCAGCAGCAAATACCCTTACAAACGCCGATGCACTAGATCCAGTAGCGGGAATACCAGAATATAAAGTCTGTGCTGCCCGCTTGGAAAAAATCATTTAAACATTGGGGCAATCTAAAAGGGGTAGAGGATTTAACGATCATTAAATAATCATTTTAAGTATAAAAAGGGGTAAAGAAAAAATAGCTAAATTTTTTCTAAAGTAAGGAGCGTGAATAGCAAATGAATTTTCTAACACCTGCAGAAGTTGCTCAAGCTGCAAGCAAAGCAGGAGCTACAAAAGCGAAGCTTCCATTTGGTGTTATGTTTGCCCTCGGTATTTTGGCTGGAGTTTATATAGGGTTCGGAGCTAACCTTGCCACAGTAGTAGGCTCTGTCTGGCCAGCAGATCTGGCTGGTTTGTCAAAGTTCTTCTTTGGAGCCGTCTTCTCCGTAGGCCTGATGCTGGTCGTAATCGGCGGTGCAGAACTTTTTACCGGCAACAATATGTTCCTTCCTATCTCCTGCTGGAACGGTGAGGCAAGTTGGGGAGGACTGCTGTATAACTGGGCAGTTGTTTATATTTCCAACTTTGTCGGTTCAGTATTGCTGGTCTACATTGTCTTTTTCGGCCTGTATTATGTAGGCAGTACCGATGCAGCAGGCAACGTAACTGCTCTCAGTGCCATAGGCACTAAGGCAGTCGCAATAGCTAAAGGTAAAATAGGACTGGACTGGGGTCAAGCCTTTTTCCGCGGTATCGGGTGTAACTGGCTGGTCTGTATGGCTGTATGGCTGGCTCTAGCTTCCAAGGACGTAGTGGGCAAAATCTTTTCTTGCTTTTTCCCCATCATGGCTTTCGTTACCAGCGGTTTTGAACACTGTGTCGCAAATATGTACTTTGTGCCTATGGGCATTACTATCGCCCAATCGGCGCCAGAAGCTGTTGCTCAGCAGTTAAGCATGAACCCCGATGCAGTTGTAAACTTCTTTACTTATGGGAACTTTATTATGAACAATTTAATCCCTGTAACTTTAGGGAATATTGTTGGTGGTGGATTGTTTGTAGCAGGTTTCTATTACTTTATATATCTTAGGCCGGCTAAACAGCAGGTCAGCACTACTACAAGCATGAAAGGTTAATCAACGTAATCCTCTGCCCCGCCGGAGATGTGAGCTGATATCTCACATCTCCGGCTTATATTTGATATGTGATATAATTCGCTTTTAACTCAAATCCGGCTTATACGCTGGCTTCGCCTAATGATAAGCTCTTTTCCCCGATAATCGCTGTCGGAAACGGGATTGAAATTACCGTTAACATTAATGGCATAAATGCGCCCATAACCACCATTGTAAACATTATGCAGGTCCAGGATAATGCCTATTATGAGCAATTCTCCCCTGTTCACCTTATCAGCTACGAAACTGTTGTCCAGCAGGTAAGCGATCTGCTGGTCTACGTTAAGTTCTGCCAACTCCGTATGCCAGTGCGGCGAATTTTCTACACCGCCCAACTGGACCTCGCGGGTCACTTCATCAATAGAAGCTTTGACTATTTCTAGCTCTTTTCTTAAAGGCAGCGGTTCGGAACTAAAGTCAGTTGCAGCTGCTTTTATGGCACCGCAGTCACTGTGCCCCGCCACCAACATGAGGGGAGTCCTCAAATGGAGCAATCCGTATAAAATAGAGCCTTCACTGGTTTTAAACTGGTTGCCTATATTTTCAACACAAAAAACCCGGTTAAACAATTTCCCAACCATGGTTCCCGGTACCCGGGCATCGCTGCAGGTAAA
>JACIYB010000095.1 GCA_014360155.1 Syntrophomonadaceae bacterium | reverse complement strand
TTTAGGCTTTGCATAATCTTACGAGTAGGATTAATTTTTTGCACGGCAATATCCATATTTTGTGAATTAAATTCTTCATAATAGGTATCCCGTTCTCTTCCTAAAATGGCCGCAATCATCCCCATGACTGTAGTGCGAGGCGGAAGGGTATAGCTGAGGGAAGAAGAGTTAGTATATATTTTTCGAAAGTGAGCAAACCTTCCCTTGATATCAAAAATAAGCACCTTCATATGATCATCCCTTGTCTATATTTCTATAATTATAAAGGACTTAAATATATCTTTAAGCAGCTTATTTTCGCCATTTTCCATAACTTTAAGTTCTTCATCCTGAAAAAGATAAATCTTGGCTATCATTTCTTTTTTGCTATCCAAATAATCTTTCAACCTACCGAATTCTAAAGCACATTCATTGATAGAACGTAAACTTTCTTCATAGGAAATTAAATCAACATAGTTCCGCAAATCATTAAGCATAGTTTCATTATTTTTAAATTCTATTCGCATGTACAGGCGTGGAGTTTGTCCTATTTTACTGCGTGTAGCCTGAAGCGGGATAGCTTTTTTCATAGCTTCATCTAATAAGGCGATATCTTTTTCACTAAGACCAGTAAATTCCGCCCTTTTACCGCTTATCACCCCCGCAAAAGCGATGAAAGAATATTTTACCCTATAATCCTTACCTATTGCTCCTTGCCTGTTTTTGGTGTCACTAGCAAAATGAGAAGTTATACTCGATTCTAAAAGCTCTACCCTATTCAACGAATATCCCCAGTTAAACTGCACTGGCCCAATAAAAGACTTATTGTTTCCTTTAGCTGGAACAGTGGCTCCGAACATTCTGATATCTATAAAACGGTCAAATATAGCTTCATTACTGGCATCTTTTAAATCTTTGACTCTCTCTTCTGCTGTTACAGGCTTGTCATCAATTTTCTGCACATAGAGCTCATAACCTTTATCTAGAAGATAATCTCGTATGTAACGCTTTAACCGTAAGTCAGAAACTAGATTTATATTTCTTTCGTAATCCATGCGTGGACGGTTTTCTTCATCTGGATCTCCATTAGGATTAGTCATTTTAGCATCGTAAAGGTAAAATATGAGGCTATTATTCATTATTCTCTTCCTCCTCTTTCTTTTTTATAGGGGCAGCAGTAGCATAAGCATAGCCAGAGAGCAGGTAAAATAAATTCTCATCTTTGTTAAGCTTCCAATTGTTTATATTTTTGTCCATAAGCTGGCTACAAACAGCAAATACGCGTTCATTATAAGGTAATATTTTTTCTTGACGCAGTTTGTTGAAGATTTCAGAACGCAAACGCATAAGCTTGCTCTTGTCAATGCCATTAAAGTTTATTTTATTGAGAACCGGCTTGTAGTTACCTTCACCTCCGCTGTTTTTTAATCTCCTATACTGGGCATTTCCTACTTCACCTACTAGATAGCCTAAAAGAAACATAGCGGCATGCATTTCATCATATCCCATGTTTTCCATAAAACTACACAGTTCTTCCTTCAAATCCAAACCGCCGTAATTCACTTCTCCACCCCCTTCCAGACATCCCATTTTTTGCAGAAATTCTAAGAAAAACATCCCATCTAATACTTTATAGTGCAAATTTTCTTTTTTATCCCTAATATTAAATCCCTCATGCTCATAAAATACTATAGCAAAACACTTTGTTAAACTCCCAATAATACGCCTTTTTTCCACCATATGCCCGGTAAAAAGAGCATCATATAATGATAATAAATCACGAAAACTAGAATAGTTGCCCCGTTTAAGTCTTATCGGAGTCAGATAATATATTTTTTCTAAACCTTTTTTATATTTATATCTTCCTGAAAAATAAGTTTCTACTTTTCTATTAAGATCAGTTTCAACTTCGGCTAATTTCTCAAAAAATGAAGGTTTAACATCTTTTATCAGTCTGAGTATTTTAGTAGCAGCATTGGCCCTGCGAATAAAAACAAAATCCAAAAGATAATAAATATCATTGAATTCTTTTAACTCTTCTACTCGATTACGAAAATCTTCTAACCCTTTTATACTTTTAGACGTATTTACTGTGGCCATAATTTTAGAACTTAAGTTTTCCATTATTTCAGCATCAATCTGGCTACCATATATAAGGTCAGGTATTACATATACTTCAAAACCTGCAATTCGCGTAGCCATATTTTTTTGTAAAAAGACTTCCCCTGCTTGCATCTTTTCAACACAATTACTGCAAAGGTTAAGGTTTTTTTCATAACTATCAAATTGTCCTTTAAAAATCAGCTGATTAGTGGTAAAATATTTAATTTGCATCTTGTCTAAACCTTTACTTATTCCTTTGCGGCTGCCACAGATGTTACATTCTAACTGGGATTTTATTATACCAGCCTCTTTTTTATCTCTGGTCTGTGCCTTCTTAGATTCCAACACAGCCTGTCTATAGCCTTCATTATCTGATACCAGTTCGCCATCTATAATAACCGTATATAAACTTATTTCTCTATTAGGATTTATGTTATATTTTTGCTTAAGCCAATTCTCAAACTCTTTCTTAACTAATTCCAACATTTTTTTACCTGGCTTACTTTCTTTTTTAGCTTCTTCTAACAGCCCCTGCATACTCTTTTGAGTAATTTTCAGTTTTTCTATATTAAGCATATATTGGTATTTTTTGTTTCCTATATCTTCTAAATTATTTTTGTAATAAAAGTTTTTCAGTATATTATCAGCCTCATCTTGCATAATTCCTAAGTTAACTATATTGGGAAAAAATTCACTTAAAATATAATTACTGCTAGTGCCAGTAACATACCATTGAGGTAAACCCGAACTATCTGCCGATCCTATATATAAGTACTTCCGCGCAGTATCGTCATCTATTTCTTCATTTACATCAACTGTAAACTCTAGTTTTTTAGTATCAAATATAAACTTACATACATGCTGCTGCTTTTTATTTTTGACTGTGGATACTTCCTTGATAAGTGCACTTAACTTGTCTTTCTTTTCTAATACTGAATTCCCCAGCTCAATTACACTTTCTAACATCTATCTCACTCCCTAACCTTAAAAACCCTGCTAATTAGCAAATAGCTATAGTACTAAATATTTTCAAACTTTTACTTGTCAACTAACTAACTGTTTCTCTCTAAAATTTTGTCACCTCCCAGCAGCCGAAGCCCTGGCTGTTTTTGGAACCTAAGCCGGTGTCATAGGCTATCTTTATCAGGTCAGGATTTCCCGCAAGCCAGTAAATACCGGCATATGCTTTTATATAAGTGCCTTTATAGTTAATAATTCTTGCGAATTTATGTTCCTGGTTGCCATTGGGGACAATTCTAAATTCATCATTAGCAGGGCGAAAGCCGTATATGATTTCGTGTTTAGCCAATAGGTTGTTCTTCGCAATTTCAGTAAACTTCTCATTCCAGGGCGAATAGTACTCTGTCCTCTTTCTTCCATCCTCAATAACAGTAGAGTAAGCTACCATTGGAGAAAGCATTTTAATTTGAATATTGTCTGAGAAGACAAAATCTTTATGAACATTAATGCTTGCCACTTCTGCACGATGTTTGCCCATAAAACTGAAATCCGATCTGATAAGAGTTTCAGCTAGGTCTGTAATAAACTGTTCAACAGCAGAAGAGATAACAAGTTTAAACGGCGGGAAAAAGCTTATTTCGCATTCCTCTTTGTGTATTTTGAACCTGCCCAACAGTCTGGAATAAGTAAACAGTTTAAACTGCCTGCTTCCTGCAAAATAGCCGGTTTTATGCAAAAAGTTGCGGTAATCTTTATCGGAAAGGTTTTTGTACAGAAAGCCCTGAAGGATATAATTGTAATGAATAGGCAGCCTGATTTCTTTATCAGCTAGAAACTCAACCGTAATCCTCATATCATCACTTCCGATTTTTATTTGTTAAATTATACCATACGCAAGTTTTTTATGAAATTTTAGAGATTTTCTGTGTTTCCTAAAAATTTATAGTTTATAAAAGAAATTTGTCTAATTGTTGAAAAATTCCTGTATCCAGTCACAACTGACCGCTAATCAGGAACAAGAGGCCGCTTTAGAGACATAAACGGCAAAACAGTGTTCAATTTACACTGTATCCGCAACCTGTTAAAATAAATTGTTAAAAATATAACTGCCGGCAACCCCTGCATTCAACGAATAAAAGAGGAGCAAGACATATGCTGATAATGCGAAAACCAGAACTCAGGAAACGCATCTTTAAAACCTCCGCACCTGCTATGTTGGAAATGGCCTTGTATATGCTGATAGGGGTTGTAGATGTCGCCGTAGTGGGACACCTGGGAGCAGTACCCCTGGCTGCAGTAGGCCTGGGGGCTCAGGTGTTTTTTTCAATTATCATTTCCGCGGAAGCACTGGGGATAGGAGCATCCATCCTGGTAGCCCAGGCGAAAGGCGCAGGCAAAATGGAGCACGCTCAGCAGGTAACTGCCCAGACTTTAACTCTGGCCCTGCTGATAGGAATACCCCTTGCCTTTCTGGGAGTCGTTTATGCAGGCTCTATACTGGAACTTTTCCCAGTAACAAAAGACGTTCACACCCAGGCTCTTTCTTACCTGCAGATCACTTTTAAGGTGGCCCCTGTGGCCATAGCCCTGTATTTAATAAATTCCGTTTTCCGGGGTCTGGCGCGAACAGATATCCCTATGAAAATCGCCGTCATTCAGAATATTATTAATTGCGTAGGAGACTATGTACTGGTATACGGGGTGTCTTTTTTCCCAGCACTAGGAGTCGCCGGAGCTGCGTGGGCTACTGTTATAGCCCATACAGCAGCTTTTATTATCGCCCTTTGGGCTTTGATAGGCGGGTGGACTGAGTTAAAGATAAAACTCAAGGAAATGCTGTTCTTTCAATTTGATATCATAAAAAAAATCGTCCGCCTGGGACTGCCTAGTTTTGCTGAAGAGGCATTTTTCAGCGCCGCCGGCTGGATATCTTATATCCTGGTCACATTGCTCGGCACCTTGTCCCTCGCTTCCCACCAGGTCACACTAACAGTGGAATCCCTTTCATTCATGCCAGGTTTCGGAGTCTCTATAGCTGCTACTACTCTGGTGGGACAGGCTGTAGGAGCAAAGAACAAGCAGCTTGCATTGGATACAGCCCGGGGCTGTGCGGAAGTAGCCCTCTTGTTTATGGGTTTTCTGGGACTCCTGTTTGCACTAGTACCTCATCCAATAGCTGCAGTGTTTACAAGTGACCCGGAAATCATTGTCCTTACCGGGATTCTTATCCGCATCGCCTCCCTGGAGCAGGTAACTATCGCCCTCAGCATGGTCTTAGGAGGAATATTGAAGGGAAGCGGAGACACCAGGACTCCCATGTTTATAAACGCATTTTTCACCTGGTTCTTCCGCCTCCCTCTCATGTGCCTTTTTATTCGTGTCTTTTCATTGCCAATCAGCTATACCTGGGCACTATTCGTGGTAGATTGGCTGCTCAGGACAGCCGCTTTCCTGTTTGCGATAAAAAAGCAAAAATGGCTGAAAGATGCCTCATAAAAGCTTAATTTAATCCCTGTCACCGCTCAGGATATCACCCAGCAGTCCCCTGCCCCCCAGGCCGGCAATCCCTTTATCTTCACCTTTGCTTTGAAAACGTCCCGCAGCATAGATCCGGTCAGCGAGGCGAGATAAGGGGAGGCTCTGGAGATATACTTTCCCTGGGCCGGTCAAGCGGGCCAGGAACACACCTTCCCCGCCAAATAGGGCATTCCTGAAGCCGCCTATAAATTGAATGTCATAGTCAACCGAAGTGGCAAAAGCAGCCAGGCAGCCGGTATCAACCCTCAATATTTCACCTGGAGCCAGGTCTTTTTCTATAAGGGTGCCCCCGGCATGGACAAATGCCATCCCATCGCCTTCAAGCCTTTGCAGGATAAAACCTTCTCCGCCAAACAACCCGGCGCCAAGCCGTTTGGTAAAGGCGATCTCGACTTCTACTCCCCGGGCAGCGCAGAGGAAGGAATCCTTCTGGCATAAAAATGCTCCCCCAAACTTTTTTAGATCAAGGGCAATTATTTTCCCGGGGTAAGGCGCGCCAAAGGCAACACGCTGCTGTTTGCTGGCTGTGTTTAAAAATGTGGTTATAAAGAAGCTCTCGCCTGTCAGCATCCGTTTAAACCCTTTAAATATTCCCCCGCCTGTAGATGTCTGCATTTCTATGCCCTGGTCCATATACATCATCGCCCCGGCTTCCGCCCGGACCCCTTCAGCCGGGTCCAGCTCTATTTCGACAATCTGCATGTCATCGCCGAATATTTTATAATCTATAACATCTGCCATTTTACCACCATCCTTTTATTTATTTTTATACCATAGTAATAACCCAAAAAATATCCAAAAATAACAGACGCTATCACCTAAACATCATAATAACCCCACAGGCCGCCTAACACAGCCTGTAATTTTTTTCATACTGCAACCAGCCTGCACTGCCGATTTCCCCAAAAGCTTCTCTTTAACCTGCTCATGGGCGAAGTTTTCAATTGAATCGTCCAATGTTTTATCATTAGTTACTCCTTTCCTGCTGCACATGGCCTGGATAAAAAAATCAGCTACTGCCGGGTTTTTAGGAAGAAGAGGCCCGTGCAGGTAAGTGCCGACCAGGTTTTTGTATGTTACGCCTTCTGTCCCGTCCTCCCCGTTGTTGCCGTAACCTTTAATGACTTTTCCAAAAGGCTGCAGGCCGTCATCCTGAAAATACGTCCGCCCCCCGTGATTTTCAAAACCCACTACAGTAACAGGTCTCCCGGCGACCGTAGACTGCACCAAGATATTGCCGATAAGTCGCCTCTTTTTCCCCTGGGTATAGAAATTAAAGAACCCCAACCCTTGCATGATTTTGCCGTCATGAGACCTGTAGTACATGCCGAGCAGCTGGTAAGCACCGCATATGCACAGCACAGGCAGTCCCGCCCTTATCTCCGCCTTCAGCCTGTCCGCCTTATCTGCTAGGTCCTGATAAACAAGCCCCTGTTCGCGGTCAGAACCCCCTCCCATAAAAATCATGTCTATGCCGGTGTAGTCAAGGTTTTCTCCTAAGCTTATATCTTTAATTACACAACCGTGCCCGTACCATTCCAGCCGTTTTTGCAGGCACAGGAGATTGCCCCTGTCCCCGTAAAGGTTCAGCAGGTCCGGATACATGTGGGCTATAGTAAAATCAGCCATTAGTCCACCCCTGTTTCAGTATCATTGCAATTGAAAGTTATACCTGCATCTGCCTCTCCCGTCCGGTTCGCGGAAACTTTTCCCGTTCCATTCTCCGCAGGATTTTCTGGCACTCAAATAAGGCAGTATAGGTACACAAAATATAATTTACTTCCCCTTCGCATTTAACAGCTGCCTCGATACCTTTTTTTAAGTCGGTTTCAATCATCATATTATTAATATCAAACCCGCAGTATTTTATACGCACAGCAATATCCCCGCTTCTTAACCCTGAACATACTATGCCCCTAATACCTGCGGAAGGTTTGTTAAGGATTTCGACGTCAGCATCCCATATCCAGGATATATCACGGCCATCAGCAGCGTTATCGTTCAGGGCAAAGAATATGTTCTTGCCTGCCGGGTCGTTTGCCAGGGTGGAAAGAGTCTGGTTTAGCCCTGTAGGGTTTTTGACCAGGACAAGTACGGTTTTTTTGCCGTCTATAATGAAGCGTTCCATCCTCCCTGCCTGCGGCTCATAGGATGCGATGGCCTTCTCAATTACTTCATCTTCAATTGCCAGCAGCTTGGAAAGAGAGACAGCAGCAAGCATGTTGTAAGCATTATGAAATCCCAGGTATGAGCTTTTTATAGTAATATTGCCTGCCTGAAATTTTATTTCCGGGGTCATTTCCAATCTCTGGGCAGTAAAATCTGGCCTGGGATTACAATTGCCGCATTGAGGACAATAGAATTTTCCCAGCTGGGCATAGTGGTACCGCCTGTATTCCAGTTCCCCGCCGCAGGAAACACAGTA
>JACIYB010000094.1 GCA_014360155.1 Syntrophomonadaceae bacterium | reverse complement strand
AAATATTTCTGGGATATATGCTCTCGGCAGTTCCCGGTCAAGAGAATCTTGTATCGTAATCAGTACCGCTGCCCTGGTCTGTTGACGTTTTCTCCAATCGAGAACTAGCTTTTCTCTTTTTAGCGTATCCAAAAGTTCTCTGACTACTTTCTTCACCTGGGCCTTATCCTTGGCAGTCAATTTTGGTTCAGGTTTAGTAAGGATATCGAACAGGGCAAGCTCTTCCTCTGTGAGCTGTTCCACCATGCCGCGCTTTTCTTCTACGGTGAGCTCTTTGGCAAAGGCAAGCAGTTTATCAAACATCAGTTCCACATTATAGGCGCCGCTATTGTACTCGTCTATCAGTTTCTGGAACCTCTCGGCAAAATCAATTCTACTCTTGTTAAGGCGTACGAGCTTGTTTAATTTGGTGTTGATTAAACCTTTCAGTTTTTCGACTTCTGTATGTTTCCTGGACTTATCGAAAAGTTTTCGTAAAGCTTCAAAATCAATCTGGCTCAAATCAACTTTTGTATTGTATTCAGCAGAAGCCTCGTGGATAATATAACCTTCACTGGCAATAGACCAGTCAAGAACTTCCTCGATATCGCCCATAATACCCGAGATATCGGCAGGAGGTGTCAGGGCCCTAATTTTATCGGAGATACAGGTAAAAAGGTTCTTCTGCCTGGCATATTCAGAAGCTTTGGAGTCAGGCAAGACAGCTTTATAGAGTTTCACTATATTCACCGCCAAGGATTGAAACCGCTGTTTGGTTTCGTCATTGACTACCAGGCACTCCACGGCATCATCCAAAAGACCGACAAGTTCAAAACCTGATGTGCTCAGGAGTCGATCTGCGTCAATACCTTTTTCATTACAAAAAGCAGTTGTTTCGGCAAGAACTTTCTCAAGCTCGTTAATCAGCGCTAACTTGTCTTTAACCGGTGTATCCACTGAACCGCCTGCTGCGGGAGTGGCATAAATTGCTAGAGCTTTTTGCAGGTTACGGAATACGCCAATATAGTCGACGATGGTGCCACAGGTTTTATCCTTGAATACCCGGTTTGCCCTGGCGATGGTCTGCATCAGGGTATGATTCTTCATGAGCTTATCCAGATAAATTGTATTGACGGCAGGTGCATCAAAACCCGTCAGCCACATGGCACAAACAAATACAATTCTCAAAGGGTCATCGGGGTCTTTGAACTTTGTATCCAGGTCTTCGGTTACCATGCGCTTGCGGTGGGGCAGGATGTCCAGCCCTTTTTTCTGAAAGGCTTCAATCTCATTCTGGCTGGAAGATACGACCACAGCCATATCGGTTTCTTTCATATAGTCTAATTTCTTTCTTATTTTATTAGCAGCTTCTGCAGCTTCGCATTTAGCAAGCTGCTTCTGCAGTTCATCCATGTACTTCTGCCAGTATTTCTGAACTTTGTCATACATCCTGACAGCAGTGTACCTGTCGATACTTACGACCATGGCCTTGCCCATCTCGCCCCGGTTCATGAAATGCTTGACGATGTCTTCGGCAATGGTCTCCAGCCGGTCGTCACGGGTGATTAGGTGATATTCCCGAGCAAACTCGCGTTCTAGCTTCTTTTCCTCTTCGTCGCTTAAATCGGCGTTATCGATGATATCTTGGATGTCATCGTTGAGGTTTTCATTGATGAGCTGAAGTTCCGGAATCCGGTTTTCATAATAAAGGGGGACGGTGGCTCGATCTTCAATAGATTGGCGGAAGTTGTAGATGGAAACATAGTCGCCAAATACTTCTCTGGTTTTTTCCTCGCCGGCCATTAGTGGGGTTCCCGTAAAGGCGATGAAAGAAGCATTAGGCATGGCAGAGCGCATATTGGCAGCAAGGATGTCATACTGGCTGCGGTGAGCTTCATCAACCAGAACAATAATGTCGTCGCGGTCGGTTATCTTCGGGTATTTGCCATCGCTTTCGCTTTGAAACTTTTGGATGAGAGTGAACACCAGGCGGTGATTCTCTGCTAAAAGGCTTTTCAAGTGTTCACGGCTTTCAGCCTGTATTCTCTGTTCGATAACCGCGCCGGCGGCTACAAAGTTCTTGTAAATCTGATCGTCAAGTTCTGTCCGGTCAGTGACAATGACAAATGTCCAGTTGCCGGGTATTTTGCGCAGGATCTTCTGGCAGAAGAAAATCATGGAATAGGACTTGCCAGAACCCTGGGTGTGCCAGAACACTCCCAGGCGTCCCTGGTTTTCCTGTATCTTCTTCACCGCTTCGATGGCGTTATTGACCCCGAGGTACTGGTGGTTTTTAGCAATTAATTTGACTAATGCTCCGCCTGCATCGCTGAAAAGGGTAAAATTTTCCACGATGTCCAAAAGTTTGGTCTTAGCACAGGTGCCGCGGATCATGGTTTCCAGGGAAACAACACCTTTCTCGCCTTCACTGTTTATTTTCTTCCATTCGGCAAAGTGCTCCCAAGAGGCGCTCATGCTGCCGATGCGGCTCTGACTGCCGTTTGACAGGATGATGAAGGCATTATACCAGAACAGTTGGGGGATAGTATTTTTGTAATCCCGCAGGTTGTCGTAATAGGCGTGTTCCAGCCTGCGGGCGGTGGATTTGAGCTCGATAAAAACAAGGGGGATGCCGTTTACAAAGCCGACAAGGTCAGCGCGGCGCTTATAGATTTCACCGGATATCCAGAGCTGGGATGCAAGGAGGAAGTGATTGTTTTCAGGATTGTTCCAGTCGATGACCCTTACTACCTCGTCGGTTTCTTCCCCTTCATCATTTTTATATGTAACTTTCACCCCGTCTTTTAGGAGTTTGTAAACTTCCTGGTTGGCCTGGACGGGGCTTAGGCTGCTGCGATCCTTAATAATTTCCTCTATTGCCAGGTTGATGACCTCGCTGTCCATGCCGGGGTTGAGCTTTTCCAGAGCATTACGGAGATACCGGGTCAGCACCACCTCGGCAGTGGTCTCCCGGCCAAGGGTTCCATTTGTCCCCAGGGTTTCATGAAAGCAGTGGACGGTATCCCAGCCGAGCTGGTCAAACAGATCGATGGCCGGCTGCTCTATCAATACATCTTCGCCATATTGACTCATTTAATCGCCCCCTTCGGCAATATCCAGATCCTCCACATCCAGTTCGCCGGAGATAAGCTTGGGCAGGAGCAGGTCGCGGGTGCGGCGGAGGATGAGGTTTTTCTTTGCCAAGTTGAATAGTTGGGCTAATATTGGCTCACATATCTCATTAAATAAATTATGAATATATCGTTCAGGAATTAAAATAGGTAAACTTTTTACTCCTTCTTGGTTAATCCCCGGTTGTGCAGCATTAGTGTTAAGATTTATGATTTTCTGCGTAATTTCTCTCTGGTCAAGCCAGAAGAATAAATATGATTGGCTACATTCACCATTTGTCCTCAATATAAAGACATGTTCATTAATGCAACATTCCCTATGAGGAAAGCCATCTCTAAACATTGATTTTCTGCCAAGTTTTGCACCATCTTTATATAAGAGAACGTCCTCGCTTTTTATAATACCGCGTTTCATGTTGTTAAAGAATTCTCTTGATACAAACTTATCTTTAGAATAGTCATATTGACCTAACCCAAGTATATTTTCGGCTCCAATGCTTGGTACATCCTTGTCCTTATGCCTAATTCCACCTTTGGGCCGTGAACCCGATTCAATCGTAAAAAGTATATCTCCCAGCCTTTTCACCTCCCACCCCTCGGGTATTAGCCCCAGCTCCGAATCCACCATCCTGACCTTCTCATGGCCCGGAAACCTGAACTTCACAAACCACTCCCGGTAAATGAGCTGCGCCATTTCCTCCAGGATTTTGATGCGGCGGGTGTTGTTTTCAATCAAGTCGTCGTAGGCGGAGAGGATGGCGGCAATTTTGCGTTGGGTGGGGAGAGGAGGAGTTAATATTTTGAATGTAAGCAGCTTATTAAGACTCAAATTGTCCTGGGTTGTTCCTTTTGATATTAGTTGCATATTAAGTTTGATAGTATCTATATAGTACTTTACAAATCTAATATCAGCCTTACTTTTATCTGCTATAAACCCAACAATACTATCTGGAAAACATGCATCAATTCCTAATACTGCTGTTTCTGCAATATTTGCAGCAATGGTGATACACAAAGTTCCTTTTGGCCAAAGTTTACTTTGAGCAAGCCCCTTTTCATTGTATGTCTGCTCGTATTGGTTTATATAAAAATCGTTTGCTTTAACATCACCTGTTTGTATAAACGGGTAATTACCACCATATAGGGAGGGGTCATTGCGAGGTCGATGTCGCGACTTTCCTCTGCCAATAAACCCCAATTCATTAAGTGCCTTATATTCCCATGTTGAATGTTTTCCTTTTACCATTTTGTTTACCCCTCATCAATTCCGCCATAATCTTTCATTGAGTAGTAACTCCACATTCTCCCTTATCCTCTCCTCCAGCTCCGCTGCCTCGGCGTTTAGCTGCTCCAATTCCTCATGCAGCTCCTGCAGCCTCTCCATGAAGTCAAAATCTTCTTCATCCTTTTGGGCTACTCCCACATACCGGCCAGGGTTGAGGCTCCAGCCCTGGGCCTCAATTTCCTCTATGGTCGCCACCTTGCACAGGCCGGGAATGTCTGCATACTTGCCCTCTGGGAAATGTTCCTTCAGCATTCCCTCAGAACCATTAATGTTTTCCACTGGTTGACCGCGGTACAAGCGAACGATATCAGCGATGAATTCAATCTGCTCCGGCGTGAACTCCCGGTGGGCCCGGTCCACCTGGCGGTAGATATTCCGAGCGTCGATGAACAGCACCTTGTTCCCCCGGTCGGTCTGCCGCTTGCCCTTGTCGAAGAACCAAAGGGTACAGGGCAGGGTAACGGTGTAGAAGAAGTTGGGCCCGACAGCGATCATCACGTCGACAACTTTGTCCTGGATGAGCTTCTTTCTTATCTCCAGTTCCGAGCCCCGTGCATCACTGGCAGAATTAGCCATGACGAAGCCGGCACGCCCGTTATCATTTAAAGCGCTGTAAAACTCCTGGATCCAGATGTAGTTGGCATTGTCGACAGTGGGAAGTCCAAAAGGGTAACGCGGATCGTCCTTGATCTTTTCTTTGTCCACCCCATCCACATTGAAAGGCGGATTGGCCATGACAAAATCAAAACGTCCTATACAGTTATGTACATTCTCGTAATAGGTGTTGGCCTGCCGGATGTCGCCCGAAAGACCATGCACCGCTAGGTTCATTTTACAAAGCCTTACGGTTTCGGCAACCTTCTCCTGGCCGTAGATGGATATCTCACTGCTGGGGTTTTTCTTGTGATTCTGAACAAACCGGGCCGACTGGACAAACATGCCGCCCGACCCGCAGGCCGGGTCCAGGATACGTCCCTTGTACGGCTCAATCACCTCGACAATGAGTTTAACCAGCGAGGTGGGCGTATAGAACTCACCACCGCGCTGTCCTTCCGAACGGGCAAACTCACCGAGAAAGTATTCATAGACATTGCCAAAGACATCCCCTTCCACATCCATGGGGATTTCAGAGAATATTTTAAGCAGCGCAATCAGTGTATCATTGTCCAGCCGGGTATAGGTTTTGGGAAGGACGTCCTTTAAGTCTTCGTTTTCCGCTTCAATGGCTTTCATGGCCTCATTGACGGCCTTGCCGATATTCTCTCCTTCCGGCAGCTTTAAAAGATAAAAATACCTTGCCTGCTCGGGCAGGTACATAACCCCTCTGGCCTGATAGTCGGCCTTGCCGATAAAACGCCTGGAACCTGCCGCCCTTGATTTATCGGCCAGCTCCTTTTCGACCACACTAAATCTTTGGTCGGCAAATCTGAGGAAAATAAGCCCGAGGACAGGCACCGAATACTCTGAAGCTTTGAGTTTGGAATTGGCTCTCAGCTGGTCTGCAGCAGACCATAGCTTTTTTTCGATTTCATTATTGATTGACGGCATTGCTTGCACCTCTTTATTAATTTGACTTAGCTGAAATAAAGATTTCTCCTTTGGTTTCCCAAATCATGCCTAAATCATTTGCGTATCTATAATTCCCTTTTTTCTCCCCTCGCCCGCGAAAACATAGCCATTCCTCTAAACATTCATATAGCTTTTGCGTTGCAAGGCTATAGATATAAAAAATGGTGGGGTTTCCACCTCTTCTCATCAAACTATACATTCTTTTTTCATGCTTCTACCTCTCTGTTTAATCTTCGACATAAAAATACCAGGCATTTGTGGAATATTTATCCGCTTTAAGCTCACTAAGCTTTTTGCCCTCATATTTTCCCCAAAACTTCTGTGCATCTTCTTTAGATCCCAATATTTTTACATAAGACCGCCCATTTTTAGCACGTCCCATTTGCACCTGTGTTTTAGAATTGTTTTGTTTTGTTTGTAACAAAGCATTGTTATTCTCTTGCTGATAATTAGTCGGTTCAAATGGCTTTGCATTAACAATAGCTTCAGCTATCTTATTAATCTGTTCATTAGATAAAACATTATTTTTGGTTTTGCTACGAATATATAGAGAAAGAGCAATTACACTGTCAAATACTGGCATTGAACACTCTTGAACCTTAAGCCATCTTGCTTTGGTGAACAGTACAATAGGGAATAATACTTGTTCAATTTCAGGCTGGCATGTATATAATTCTTTATCTGCCATCCACTTTTTAAATAGTTTTACATGCCTTTTATTTTGTTGAGTCGGACTACCGCAACGTACCCATATATTACCTTGTTTTCGCTTCCACTGATCTTTATACCCAGTAAAAGCACCTTCCCATGCTTTTGTCTCAATCAAAAATATACCAGGTGGTCCTATTAAAACGTGGTCAATTTGTATGAAATCTTCAGGTGATGGCTCAAGCACAACATCATTAATCATTATCCATTCTTTGGGAAGTATGGTCCAAAAACCTAGAATAGCTTTGCCTTCACCTGAGTCTCCTTTTTCGCAATCACGATTATGTTTCATATCAAATGCAAAGCCTGCAAGAGGTTTTGTAGCCCAGGTTAACCAGGAGGGAAATTCTTCAGATACTTTTTGTTGAATATTTTGTTTTTCTTTTGAAACTTTTTCCAAGATTTTATTTCTAAATAGCTCTTTAATTTCTCTGCTTTGACGCATTAACCTGGCCATACAGTACCTCCATATTTCTCATATGGGATAATTACTTATAAACATTTTACCTCAGTATCCATTTTATAACAATAAAGTGTTTTCTCTCGTTACTGTCAAGATTAAGTAGGAAAGCTCCCGCCCTTTATATATTACCAACCTCATGCCGAGGTTAATGGCCGCAAAACATATTTGACCCACATTTTACCAGGCGCTTGACTTCCTAGTAAAGGTACTGATGCTGCCAACCATCTGCTCATATCTTCTCTAGTTGGTTTGCAATCTGGTTTTACTAGTGCCGTTGGCATAAGTTGTTTAATCTCTTTTTTTATACTCTGTGAAACACCTACATACCTGGATAATTCTTTATCAGCCTTCGCTGCCAGCAAACGAGCCATATTGTCGGCTCCGGTTGTACTCCAGCCACCACCTATAACTAGTAGCAGGAACATTGACACCAACTGTTGAATCCTATACACAAAACCTCATCCTCCTTTGAGCGGGAGTGGACGTTCTTTGGAACATCCTTTTTGAGGTCTCATTTCGCTTCTTGACCCCTTTTTTCCTACTTGAATTTTACAGTGCCTGCTATATTTTTTGTTTTTTTCTCTCTTTAAGATATGCGTTTCAGTATTTTCCCTTTTTCCAGGTTCCATATTTCAGCTTTGTCATAAAGCCACCGATCCTTTTTGTCGCGTGGGTGTTGATTAGCACACTAAATCTCCACCCCGTTTGCACGATAAATAGGCTGAGGTTTACCATCTAAATTGCAAGATTTGCAGATTGTATAGGTTGGAACTTTTGTACATTAGCAAAATCCATGTTTTGTAAACTAGACAGCATATTATCAAAAAAGAAGAGGCCGGATACTTTCCGGCCATAAATTACATACCCATCTCGAAAGCAGCTTGTCTCACGGCCTCCTCATCAATATACTTGAGGCCCTTCTGGCAGCCGTAAATCAAGCTGGTGGTAGCGAGATTATTTACCAGTCGCGGCCAGCCC
>JACIYB010000093.1 GCA_014360155.1 Syntrophomonadaceae bacterium | reverse complement strand
TTAGCCGTGAATTTAAAACTGTGGTTGCGGAACAGGATAAGCTTGTGAGCACATGCGATATTATAATCATAGCGGTAAAGCCGCACCAGGTAAGACAGGTTCTGAGATCCACCGGGAGTTCTTGGGATGCAAAAAGGCTGCTGGTTTCCATTGCTGCCGGAATTACTACTTCGACCATAGAAAAAGAAATCGGTTTTAATCTTCCCGTTATAAGGGTGATGCCCAATACCCCATGCTTGATTGGAGAGGGAGTAGCGGCTGTTGCTGGCGGCAGTCATGCATCACCTGCTGATGTTGAGCTGGTAAGAGAGATGTTCAGCGAGCTAGGCTTGGCTGTAGTGGTGGAAGAGAAATACATGGATGCGGTTACAGCTATTTCAGGCAGCGGGCCTGCTTTTGCTTTTCTGGTGGCGGAAGCGATGATTAATGCCGGTGTTTTGGTAGGGCTTGACAGCAACTTGAGTCGCAACCTGGTGCTTAATACCTTGAGGGGAAGTATAGGCATGCTTCAACAAACTGGAGAACATCCTGCCGTTTTGCGGGACCAGGTTTGTTCACCTGGCGGCACTACGATTGCTGGGGTGAAGCAGTTGGAAGAAAACGGGATAAGAAACGCCTTCTTCCAAGCAATTGAAAAAGCTTTTCAGAGATCTATAGAACTGGGAAAAAACTAAAAGAAGCTTAATAGGGAGGAAAACATAAAGTGGGATTGCAGATAATCCAGTTGGTAAATATCGCTTTTGACGTGCTGGTATGGTTGATAATAGGTCGTTGTATTTTGTCGTTTATTAGGCATGATCCCTATAATCCGGTAATAAAATTTATTTATGATGTTACCGAACCGGTTATGGCACCTTTCAGAAGATTGATTCCCGCTGCCGGGGGTATTGATTTTTCACCGATCATTGCAGTGCTTGCAGTTACTCTGGTGCAGAGGCTGGTTGTTGACCTGCTATCTGCTCTATTGTTATAGGGGAGTTTGCAGATGTCATTAAACCATAAAACAGAGCTTTTGGCCCCGGCAGGAAAATGGGATGTTCTGCAAAAAGCAGCCGAAGCAGGTGCAGATGCGATTTATGTAGGTGGGAAAAAATTCAACATGCGTCTCTTGAGGTCTGAGTTTAATTTTACCGACAAAGAACTGAAGGACGCGGTTGAATTTCTTCACCAAAACGGCAAAAAGCTCTTTGTAACAGTTAACAATCTTTACTTCGATTGGGAAATTGAACAGTTGAAGGACTACCTGATGTTTTTGCAAGACATTGACGTCGATGCTTTGATAATACAGGATACGGCTGTCCTTGAACTTTGCCGGGACTTGCAGCTTAAGCTGCCGCTGCATGCTAGTGTGCAGATGGGCATAGGCAGTGCAGATGCGGTAAAATTTTTAGAAGACAATGGCTTTTCCCGGGTGATACTCTCAAAAAATTTATCTTTGCAAGAGATAGAAGATATTTATAAAAAGACTAATTTAGATATAGAGTACTTTGTGCACGGTGATTTGTGTATTTCTCATACCGGTCAGTGCTATATGAGCAGTTTCGTCGCTGGCAAAAGCAGCAACCGCGGGCAGTGCATCAAACCATGCCGCTGGAGTTACCGCCTCAGAGACGGATTTTTAAATGATGAGGCACCAAAATACTACCTGGCTCACAATGACCTGTGTTTATATTCGCATCTGTTGGATTTGATAGAAGCCGGCGTGAGTTCGTTTAAAATTGAAGGAAGGATGAGGAGTGCTGATTACATATCTCATCTCGTAAGTAAATACCGCAAGGCCCTTGATGAAATTGCTGCCGACCCGCTCACCTATAAACCGGATACTGATGGTCTTCAGGAATTATACGACCAGAGAGTGAGGGATTTTACCGCCGGGAATTTACTGGGGAAGCCGGGAATTGAGTCAATAGGGCTGTCAGGGGAAAGGGAACCGTTTTTCCCTACTTCTGCCGTCAAACTTACGTCGCTTACGGCAGAAGATTATCAGGGATTAGCTGACGACACCGCTTACGGTAATTATAATACCGAGCTGAGTGTGAAGGTCGGTGATATAGAAAGCTTTGCCAAGCTGTGCTCCTTAGGGGTTGACAACCTCATAGTAGGATGTGAAGATACCTGGCGTAAGGATAATATATGGAGAAAACAGGATATTGCCCGGGCAGTGGAGATCGCGGAAAAAAATGGGATTAAAGTTTTTTTAGAAACTCCGCGTATTATGCTGCAGGGTGAGATGGGCTTAGTAAATGATATTGCAGAAATTGCTGGTAAAATAAATTTACATGGAATTATAGTTAATGATTACGGGAGTTTGCGTCTGATTAGGGAGAAAGGATTATCATTACGAGGAGGGTATGGGTTTAATGTAACCAACTCCCTGGCTGTGGAATTTCTCGCTGCAAACGGGGTAGAACGCATAACAGCTTCGCAGGAGATACAAATGGAAAACCTGGAATCCATGTTGAAATCCGGTACTGAAATAGAAGTGATGATTCACGGTCCTCTTTGCGGCATTATAACCGATTTTTGTATTGCGGGGGCTTTAAACGGCAGACGTGAGGGTGATTGTGCAAAATATTGCCTTTACGGGGATTATGCTCTGCGTGACGAGTTTGACCAAGAATATCTAATCCGCACGGATCGGAACTGCAGAAACTATATCTTTTATCCTTATGATTTGTGCCTCTTTCCCTACTTAGCAGTTTTGGCTGCCGCGGGAATTAAATATATGAGGATAGATGGCCAATATTATGATGCTGAAACTTTAACGGAGGTAGTTAAGATCTACAAAGAAGCTTTAGAAGGACTGGGGCAGGGAAAATGGGAGCAGGAGAGCAGTTTTAACAGACTCTTGCAGCTATCTCCGCGAGGTTTGACTGCTGGGCCTCTGTTGGCAAAACCGTAAGCAAAAGGGACATGGTTTATTCAAGAAACGTGTTTTGCAGCTTGTAAACCTGTGATAAACTTGATTCTACCTTTGCCCTTCATTTCCCATCTCTCATTTTTTAAAAACAGGAGGGTTGTTAATGATTACAGCTATAGAGATACGAAACCAGCAGTTTAAAAAGTCTTTTAGGGGCTATAACGAGGAAGAGGTTAAAAACTTTTTGCTGCGTCTGGCGGAAGATTATGAAACCCTGTACGGTGAAAATTCCCAGTTGAAGGAGGATGTGCAAAAACTGCAGTATGAATTGGGAAAGTACTATAAACTGGAAGATACTATGAATAACAGTTTAATACTGGCCCAGCAAACTGCCGAAGAGTTAAAGGAAAATGCACGTAAGGAAGCTGATCTTATCCTGCAAAATGCAAAACAACGTATTACTGAAATCCTGGCGGTATACCAGGAAGTAATTAAACGGCTGAATATGCTTACCGCTGAATTGAAAGCCCAAGTGGGCGGTGAAATGGAATTTCTGGAAAAAAACCAGCAAAAAATAGAGGAACTTTCGCGTTTTTTTTACAGCAAAGACTTGAAAGAGCTCATGGAAAATTTGGGGAAGATAGAACTGAAGGAAGAATGATTTATGCTGAATTTGAAGGAAATCGAAGATGGTATTAAACTAGAGGTAAAAGTTCAGCCGCGTTCCTCGAAAAACCAAATTATCGGTGAATATGAGGGGGCGCTGAAGATTAAACTGACTGCAGCGCCGGTTGAGGGGGAAGCGAATCAGGCCTTGATAAAATTTCTAGCCGATTTGTTATCAATACCCAAGAGAAATGTTGTGTTGGTCAAAGGCGAATCTTCACGCAATAAAACAGTTATAGTAAAAGGGATAAATAAGGAGGAACTGCTGAAGAAAATCGGTCAATGCTGACCGTTTTTTCATGGCGAGTCGTATTTATACATTTGTTTTTACAACATTTCTGTTCCTCCTGGTAAGAATTGATACTACCATTGACAGAAAAATTAAACCGGCTCCGAATAGAGATTTCGGGGATAAAAATTCGTTGCCCCAGAGATACCCGCCTAGGGCAGCAAAAACTGGTTCGGTGGTTAAAATGACTGCAAAGCGAGTTGGGGTACTGTATTTCTGCAGCGCATTCATCAACAGGAACGCTAGTGATGTCGCGAAAACCGAAGTTATAACGATACTGTTAATCACATTTAAAGTGAATTGCGGGGGCCAAGTCTCTGTTATCAGTCCAATGACCAGACAGAATACCCCTACAAAGAGTATCTGGATGCTGGTAATGGCTACCGGGTTATGTTTATGTGAATAGCGGTCCACAAATACAATGTGGAACGCAAAGCCAAAAGCACAGATCAGGACGAGAAAATCGCCGTAACCTAAACCTTCCAGGTTATTCCCAGGAATAGACAAAAGATACAAACCTATAGTAGCCAGCATAACCGTATAAATAATATGTATATTCGGAAGTTTCCTGTTAATCAATGAATAAATAACTGGTACCAGTACTACGCTCAAACCAGTTATAAACCCGGCTTTAGAGGAAGTGGTGTATTTCAAACCTACTGTTTGGAAGGTATACCCGATAAATAAAAATAGACCCAGCAAAC
The DNA here is from genome assembly GCA_014360155.1 of Syntrophomonadaceae bacterium. Lineage (GTDB taxonomy): Bacteria > Bacillota > Syntrophomonadia > Syntrophomonadales > Syntrophomonadaceae > JACIYB01. Next base: position 3,599 of record JACIYB010000093.1, on the reverse strand, counting down.
AGCCGGATGAGATAGTGGAGAACTTCAGCTGTTTCATATGCTGGAAGGATAACAGAAACAGCACCAAAAAAGCGATAATAAAGCGAATACCTAAAAAGAGATAAGGCCCGATATCGTTTAAGGCGCTTTTTACGACCACAAAAGTGATGCCCCAGATAAATGCTACGACCAGCATGCTTAAATCAGCCTGCATACGTTTATTCAAATTAAGCATAAATACTAACCCCATATTGTTATATTACCGGGAAGTCTTTAATTATTATTCCCAATAGAATTCTGTGCAACCATTGGTCAGGATATACAGTTTGAAGGGAGTGTGCAGTATGAGCCCGGAAAAGCAGGTTCTTAATATATTAATGATGCTGCAGGACGAATACCCGGATGCTGGTACTATGCTCAGGTATAATTCGGAATTTGAATTGGCAGTAGCGGTTTTGCTTTCGGCCCAGAGCACAGACGGGCAGGTTAACAGAGTTACTGGGAAACTTTTTGAGAAATATAAAGAACCGGCTGATTTTGTCCAGATAGGCTTGTCGGAACTCGAAGAACTGATCAAAGGTGTCGGGCTGTACAGGAGTAAAGCGAAAAACATAAAAAAAATGTCCAACATGATTTTGGACAAATTCGGGGGGAAGGTGCCCCGGGATTTCAGTTCCCTGCTGCAGCTTCCCGGTATAGGAAGAAAATCTGCCAATGTAATACTTGCGGTTGCCTTTAACCAGCCGGGGTTAGGTGTAGACAGGCATGTACACAGAGTGGCAAACCGTATGGGGCTTGTGTGCGGAAAAAACCCGGCAAAAACCGAGATGGAGCTTAAAAAACTCATACCTGAGGAAATGTGGGGCAAAGCCCACCATCTTTTTATATTTCATGGGCGAAAAGTCTGTAAAGCCAGGAAGCCGGACTGTAGTAAATGTGTCGTGAGAAACTTATGCCGGCAAAAAACAGTTTTGCCGTAAAACGAAGGCAGTCTTAAATAACGGATATGAATACATTATTCACAATGTATGTTTTTTAGATAAAAACAACCGGAAACGGGAATAATTCACGGGCAGAGTTGTCTTGCAGCAAGCCATGTGCTACAATGAGATAAAAATTTGCAAAATATTTTAGATATTTTGTCTTCAGGCTGTGAGCGGGACAGTAGGCAAAAACAGCAGTTAACAGCGAGTTTGGATTGGTGGGAGCCGGACACTGCTTTTTGTGCGAAGATCACCCGGGAGCCTTTCATTCCGAAAGTCTTTTGAAAAGATTATTAGGTTTGAACGCTGGTCGCGTTATAGACGTAAAGAGGCATCTCCGTACCGGGGAAGATGCTATTAGGGTGGTACCGCGGAAGATACCTTTCGTCCCTAGGGATGAAGGTATTTTTTAGTTTATAGGCAGTCTTAATATTAATACGAAAACGGCTTCTTGGAGATATACGCTTCCAGACCCGAGTGTTCTTAAGCCTTCTCCCCAAGAAGTTTTCATCAATGGTTGTGTCCTCGGGGTATGGAGGTTAATATTCGGGGTTGAAACTGTGAAATTAAAATATAAAGTGGTGAGGTGGTTTTTTTAAATGGCCAAGGGCAAATATGACGGGACATTGAATCTCCCCAGAACTGATTTTCCCATGAGAGCAAATCTGCCCCGTAGGGAACCAGAAATTCTTAAATTTTGGGAGCAAAACAGGATATATGAGAAAGTGCAGGAAAAAAATGCAGGCAAACCGTTGTTTATCTTGCATGACGGTCCTCCTTACGCCAACGGCGATATCCATCTTGGACATACATTGAACAAGGTTTTAAAGGATATTATCGTAAAACACGCGTCTATGGCCGGTTATAATGCTCCTTATGTTCCGGGATGGGATACCCATGGGCTGCCCATTGAACAGCAGGCCATAAAGAGTTTGGGAATAGATCGCCACAAAACCGATGTTATTGAATTTAGAAAACACTGTAGGGACTACGCTCTAAAGTATGTAGATATTCAGAGAGAACAGTTTAAGCGGCTGGGGGTCCGAGGTGATTGGGACAACCCATATATTACCTTAAACCCCGAGTTTGAAGCAGTACAAATAAAAGTTTTTGGAGAAATGGCAAGAAAAGGCTATATCTACAAGGGATTAAAGCCGGTATACTGGTGCGGCAGTTGCGAGACTGCTCTGGCAGAGGCGGAAGTGGAGTATGGTGACAAAGGATCCCCTTCGATATATGTAAAGTTTCCTGTAAAAGACGGTAAAGGAGTTGTGCCGGAGGATGCTTTTGTGATTATATGGACTACTACGCCCTGGACATTGCCTGCTAATACAGGGATCGCTTTGCATCCCGACTTTTATTATATATTGGTTGAGGCAGCAGGCGAAAAATATGTAATTGCTAAAGGGATGCAAGAAAAAGTTGCCCAAGAGCTCGGGTGGGAAGAGTATGGGATTTTAAAGGAATTTAAAGGAGAAGAGCTTGAAAGAGCAGTGTGCAGACACCCGTTCTTCGAACGTGATTCCCTAGTCGTTCTAGGCTGTCACGTGACTTTGGAAGCCGGGACCGGATGTGTTCATACGGCGCCAGGACACGGTGAAGAAGATTTCGACATGAGTAAAAAATATGGCCTTGAAGTAATATCTCCGGTTGACAACAGCGGCAAATTTACCAGTGAGGCGGGAAAATTTAGCGGTTTATACGTGCATGATGCTAACGGTTACATAATAGAAGAATTAGATCATCGGGGGATGCTTCTTAAGGCATCTGAATACAGACATCAGTATCCCTACTGCTGGAGGTGTAAAAACCCCATAATATATAGGGCTACTGAGCAGTGGTTTGCATCGATTGATAATTTCCGCCAGGCAGCTCTGGACGCTATAGACAGGGTTAAATGGATCCCTTCGTGGGGGCGTGACCGTATATATAATATGGTTAGGGATCGCAGCGACTGGTGTATTTCCCGCCAGCGGACATGGGGTGTACCTATTCCTATTTTCTACTGCGAATTATGCGGGGAAAGTATTGTAACCAACGAGACTATTGACAGGGTGAGCAGCCTGTTTGCTGAGTACGGTTCTGATGTCTGGTTTGTCAAAGAGGCAAAGGATCTGCTGCCGGAGGGCTTTAAGTGCCCAAACTGCGGCGGCGATGAATTTCGTAAAGAGAGCGACACAATGGACGTGTGGTTTGATTCGGGGTCCAGTCACATGGCGGTCCTGGAAACTCGCGTGGATTTGAGGTGGCCGGCTGACATGTACTTAGAGGGGAGCGACCAGCACAGGGGATGGTTTAATTCTTCTCTTTCCACTGCTGTTGCGGTAAAGGGGGATGCTCCATATAAAAGCGTGCTGACCCACGGTTTTGTAGTAGACGAGCAGGGCCGGAAGATGTCAAAGTCATTGGGGAATGTGGTTGATCCGCTTGCAATGATCGAAGAAATGGGCGCAGATATACTTCGTTTGTGGGTATCTTCAGCCGATTACAGGGCCGATGTGGCGGTTTCTGCTAATATAATACGGCAGGCGGCGGAGGCTTATCGCAAGATAAGGAATACATGCCGGTTTATATTGGGGAATCTTTTTGACTTTGACCCCAACAGGGACAAAGTAGAGTACAGCGAACTTTCTGAAC
>JACIYB010000092.1 GCA_014360155.1 Syntrophomonadaceae bacterium | reverse complement strand
AAACCCCCCGACTTGGGGAAGCACTGTTACCCACGCGCTGCTGTTAGAATTAAGCCCCAAGTCCGCAGCTCGGTAATTCAGTTCGTCAGAAAAAATACCGGCGTAAGGAAAAGAAGCAAAACCGTTTATATTTAAACCCATGAAAAAGTGCAGCATTACAGGATTCCCTACAACGCTAAAGCAGTAAATATTGTGGTATGATGCCCGAAGTTCCTGCAGCATTTCTTCTATCATACCGTTTATATTATTTATTAAAATCCGGTTTAATTTTGTAAGACCTTCCTTGTTTTCAAGGCAATAACTGACCCTTGACATAATGTCGGCGCCGTAGACCCTCTGCATATTGCCTCTAGAAGCCAGAGAAACAACCTGTCCCTCCTGCATATCTACTAAAGCAGCAAATAAACTAGTAGTCCCCAAATCCAATGCTATCCCGTAAGCCTTTTCCTCCCGGCGTCCTATTCGTCTGACTGTTTTATTTTCAAATATTAAGGCATAAAGCTCTAGAGAAGGGCGTCCAACTCTATCCAATTTAGCAATCTCATTGAGATTGTCAATACTCAGTTCCAACCTATAAGATGAGAGGGACTCTGTTAAACGTCTATATAAAGTCACAGGATTTTCTTTATAAATACCGGGTATAAAAAACTTATAATTATGTACTGGAGTATCCTCTTTAACACTTATATTTTCCCTATACAACCTGGTCTTCGCCGCCAAATCAGTATAGCCGCGATTCAGATACACTGTAAGCGGTCCATTAACAAAGCAAAAACACGCGAGCCTCTCCCCCTCCTTTATTTCTTCGGGAAGGAGCAAGGCACGTTCATTTTCAGTTACCGGAGTAACATCTCCTTCTATACGGACCCTGCATTTGCCGCATGTTCCTCTTCCTCCGCATGTTCCTTCTAGAGCCCAACCGTTAACAATGATCGATTCCCAGAGATTTTTGCCTTTCAGGGTCCAGCAAAAATGTTCTTTCCCGTCATGAGTTACCAGTTTGATCTTTACCTTTCCTGACATCAATCATCTACTGCCTTTTACTTGTATTCTCTGGGGATGGGAATAGATATTAAACCTATCACCGCGAGCAAAGCCAATTAATGTAAGTCCCGCTTTTTCCGCGGTTTCCTTAGCAAGACTAGTAACTGCTGCCCGTGAAGCAGCTATACCCACTCCCAAGCGTTTGATTTTCTGGACAATTTCATGTGTGATTCGACCACTGCTTAAAAAAATTTTATCACTGCAATCCCAGTTGTTTTTTAGACAAAACCCGTATATCTTATCTATTGCGTTATGCCTGCCTACATCTTCTCGGGTGAGCAGCAACTGGTCTTTGGAAGCAATGCTCATTATATGAACACCTCCAGTCAGCCGGTGCAACCTGGAACTCTGGAGATGCTCCCGCATCAGCCTAATAACATCTTCGGCAAGATATACTCCCCGCTGGTAATCACCTTCGTGCCCTCCCCTCATTTCCGGACCGTCTTTTAAATCAACGGCAACATAAATGTTTTCATCCTGTATATCCATCTCCCTAATGTCACCATAGTCACAAATCAACCCTTCCAAAACCAGCTGGGCAATTAGGAGATCGTCTATATTGGAGGGAGTACACAATATTGTTTTATGATACTCACCATTAACATACACAGCGAAACGCTTTTCTGTTATTAATATATCTTCGAATTCTTCAATCCCTTTAGCTGCCGAGTACCGGTTAATTATATGACAAGTCAATTCTTTTTCCAAGCTTCCTCTTCCTCCTGAAACTGAATATTTAAAAATTTTACCCCCAAAAAACATCCCATACACTTCTATTTTGGAAAATTCGGCGATTTTCAAATTCTGCATCTGGTTTAAAATATAAAATTTTTCGTGTTAGAAAAATTTTTTTGTTTTCTTCTAGCATAACCGACAAATATGAATATTACCACTGACACCCTCTGCCCGCGGGACACAGCCATCGCTTTAATTGGAATAAGAAGGTAAAGACTTAAAAACACTCGGGGCTGGTCTTATTTTTTGTTTATGAGTCCAAAAAAATGAAGTGCGAAAAGTTCTAACAAGCAGAGCATATCCTTTAAGCGCTTGCTGCCCATTGTCACCCCAGCGCCGACCTTAAGCCTTCATTCTCAAGAAATCATTGGCGCATTAACATCTCGAACAGGTAAACACTAAAAAAGGCGGCTAACAGCCGCCTCAGAATACCTTTGCCTATTCCGGTTTGGTTTCAGACATCAGAGCAAGAGCAAACACAAATACCCAGATTAATGACGCCAGCAGAGCAGTTGTAGCCATCCCCCAATCTCCACCAGCTTCTATCGTTTTATTCCCTATACTATAAAGAACGTTAAATACTACCAAACCCAAGCCAGTAAAGATAAAAATAAATTTTTTCACTCCGCGCGATAACTGAAATTTTTTCGCCCACGCACAGAACTTTAAAAATATAAAAATTGACAACACAACGGCCAAAAATACTATAAGTGGATTAGAAAATAAACTCCCATGCCCTGCAGCAGCCGTTCCAAACATCGCTGACAACTTCTCACCCCCTCTTAATTGTTACTAGATTGTTCCAGCACTCGGAAACCACTTTGCCAAGGAATTCCGCAACTATTATATTATTATAACATAACGAAACCCCTTGTATCCCCGTTTTGCTTTCTTAAATAGGATATTCTCCAAAAGGATTGTTATTTCCTGCTTTGTAAATAAATTTTTTAGAAAGGAAGCAGTTAAGGATTGCACCTTTACAAACACCGCCTAATTAAAGTATAATGTTCCTGCATCTGAAAACAATATCTGCAGGTAAGTAAATCGGATAGTCGCAGGTACCTATTACTTGGATACCTGAGGAAAGTCGGAGCTCCACAGGGCAGGGTGCTGGATAACGTCCAGTGGGGGTGACCCTAAGGAAAGTGCCACAGAAACAAACCGCCTGGCACTCAGTGTGCTGCGAATATGTATATTCGCAGCACACTGAGTGCCAGGTAAGGGTGGAAAGGTGAGGTAAGAGCTCACCAGCGCTTAGGTGACTAAGCGGCTCGGTAAACCCCACCTGGAGCAAGACCAAATAGGGAAACAATGAAGTGGCCCGCTTCGTTTCCGGGTTAGGTCGCTAGAGATGTCAGGCAACTGGCATCCCAGATAGATGACTATCTAAAACAGAACTCCGCTTATAGATTTGCTTACCTCTATTTGTTGGCGAAAAAACTGCTCAACTCCGGAGAACTTCTTCATTAATTTCCATAAACGTTGCAGAGGTTCTGGAATAAAACCACAAAAAAAGAGATATACCGATTGACGTATATCTCTTTTTAAAATACACTGTCTTCACCCACACTTTACACAGAACGGCAGCTACAGGCTTCTGCACCTGCTTACCGCTGCAGCTCCATCTAGTTGATGAATATCATATGCTTCATTGTTATTTTATTTTATAACTTACTTTTTCCTAGCCTTCTTTTTTCCGCCTTTAGGAGAGACTTCTTTTTTCTCTACCGCAACAGCTTCCTTCAATGACTTACCGGGTTTAAAAGCAGGGACTTTCGTTGCAGGCACTGTAATCTCTTCACCGGTTGCCGGGCTGATAACCTTTCTCTCCTTCCGGCTGCGCACTTCAAAACTGCCGAAACCTATAATCTGGACTTTGTCCCCGCTGGCCAATGTCTGCTTGATTGTATCGATCACTGCATCCAATACCTTAGCAGCATCTTTTTGTGTCATCTTTGCTTTTTCTGCTAAAGATTTAATAAGTTCCGATTTGTTCACTGTTAGAGGCCTCCTTTTTTTATTATATTTACATATTTTACTACATTCCTCAAAAAACAGGCAAATCCTGCTGTGAAAATAAATTTTTGTGAAAATTTTTTGGTTTATTGCACTTTATTCTATTATTAACATTCTGCCATTTTAGTACTATTTTATTCATAAAACTCCTATTTATCGGTATTTAAAATATTTAGTCAATTACTCTCTTAATCGATATCGAACGATCGACTCTCAGATTATACAGCCTGTTCCCTGCCATAACTGTGGGCTTAGTCGGCTCGCCAGGATCCACATAAACGACCGTCCCCTCTTGGTTATTTGAGAGCAGCACCCTTTTGCCCATAAAAAAACTGGTCATCCGGTCGAAAAACACCTTTGTAATTTTGGGATTGAGCCTCCCGAAAGACTCATCCCATATCGTTTCTATCGCAACACAAGGAGACCTTTTGGGAGAGTACACCCGGTCAGATGTAATGGCATCATAGATATCCGCTACCGCAACAACAGCAGCATAAAAATTCACATCATAACCCTTTTTGCCTAAAGGATAACCCGAGCCGTCAGCCCTCTCATGGTGCATTAAAACTGCACTGGAAATACTTTTATTTATCCAACTGTTATCGTTCAAAAAGATATAGCCCAGCAAAGTATGTTTTTTTATGTGTTCAAATTCAGCAGCAGTCAATCTCCCAGGTTTATTCAAAATAGCTTCATCGACATAGACTTTACCTATATCGTGGAAGAGGCCTGCCAAGCCCAACTCTTTTATTGTAACCGGCTCACAATCCAGCCATTTGCCCAGAAGCATGCAGAGCAAAGCTACATTAACAGAATGACTGAAGAGATATTCGCCTCTCTTTTTTATTAACCGCATTTTTTTAAGAATATCTGCCTGGTTTAATACCTGCTCAAAAAGCGAATCAATGGTTTCGCCGATTTCCTCAAAATCAAGGCCTTCACCCAGTTTAGCTCTCAGCATGAATGATTTTACCGTATTTAGACAATTATTATATACGCACTCGAAGTCAGGAAGCACTTTAACCGGAAGATCACTTTCTAAAATATAAACTTCTCTTATTCTTCTTTTCGCAAAAACATTTAAGTGCGCCTGAGTAATAAACGTACCCCTGCGCAGCAACAATTTAGAGTCCTTGGAATAGATATCTTTTCCTAGTCTGGTTCCTGGTTTTAAACTGTTAACGCTTATTTTCAACATAGCAAATCCCCTGTAAAAAATTGTCTTTAATCTGCGATAATTTCAACTCCAATACTCCAATAAAATGATATACATAGAGCCAGGATATTTCAGTCACATAGGCACCCAGTTTGCAGTAGACCTGATTTTCCATACTTTCTACATAGATTCAACAAAATCCTCCATCTGCCGCCTAAACGTACTTAAAACAAGAACTCGAATAGGCTGGAATAAATTCAACCATAAAACCCCTTGCCCGGCACTCCTCGGCTAAAAGCCTGCAAAGGTAAGAAGCTGCAATTTCTTCGGTTCCCTGGTGCCCAGCATCAATAACGGCTAAACCCCAGGCTTCTGCATTTTTGGCCTCGTGGTACTTTAAATCCCCAGTAATCAGAAGATCAGCCCCCTCAGCAAGCGCTTTGTCAATTAAACCGGCACCTGCACCGCTCACAACCGCAACCTTTTTTATTATTCGATCCAGGCTGCCAACTACCCTGACCGTTGAAACTCCCAGGCTTTTCTTTACTTTCTCAGCATACAGTTTGAGGCTCATCTCCTCACCCAAAACACCTTTTCTTCCCATGCTGAAAACCCTCCCTGCGTTTTCCAAACGGTAAATATCGTAAGCCACCTCTTCATAGGGATGAGCTGCATTCATCGCCCGTAATACTCTGCCAAGGTCTCTTTGGTACACAACGGTTTCCAGGCGATACTCTTCCACTTCTTCCAAAATACCCTGTTCTCCTATATAAGGAACAGTGCCTTCTTCGGGACAAAAAGTACCGATTCCACGAGTGCGAAAGCTGCAGTCCGAATATTTCCCTATATAACCCGCTCCTGCCTCGTTAACTGCTTTTCTGACTTCATTAATGTGGGTATGGGGGACAAAAACAACTAGCTTATACAACTCCTCTTTTTTATATACATTTAGAGGCTCTATGTTACGCAGCTCAAGCAATTCAGCTATTTGCTGACTTAGGCTGCTGTCAGCCGCATCTAAATTGGTATGTACAGAATAAACACATATATCTGCCCTTATTACTTCCCTTATCAATCTCCCCAACGGTTGTCCGTAATCAATCTTTTTTACGGGGTTAAAAAACAAAGGATGATGGGTTATCACCATATCTGCACCCTGCCTTAGAGCCTGCTGAAGGACCTCCTCATCCAAATCCAGAGCTACAATTGCCTTCTCCACAGGCTTATAAACGGAACCAATCTGCAAACCCACATTATCCCATGTTTCCGCGATATGAGGAGGAAAATGTTGCTCTATAACACTTATAATATCTTTAACCTTCAGTTTCACGAAGCATCGCCTCCAATTCTCTAATCCGTTTATCATAATCTTCAATCAATTCTTGTTTTTGCACGCTTAGAGACTGCATGAAACCATCATTAATAGCCCTGTATTTTTTAAGATAGCTAAGCAGATAATCCTTTTTCAAATTGCCCTTCTGCAAAAGAACAGGACCTAATTCCATTTCCAGCGGAGAAAGTTTATAAGGCAAATTGCCGGGACAACTGCTGATAATAACAAAGTGCTTTTTGTTCTCTTCAACCAAACATTCATCCAGTATAGGCCACCCCCGGAGAGACAGCTCCCGCCGCAGTGCATCCGGACGGCTCATGGGCTGAAAAACATACCTGCAATAGCTCGCTGACTTTTGCCAGTCATGGGACAGAATATCAACTATAGTTTCTCCTCCCATCCCTGCTATTATAATATTTACAACCTCTCCTGGTTTAAGAACATCGAGCCCATTACCCTTTCTTATTTCAATTTTATCTCCACAAGAACTCTCCTGTACAGCAGCAGCGGCCCTCCGATAGGGGCCATCAGCCAATTCGCCTATGATAACCCTGGGAACAATATTATTTTTCACCAAATATATAGACAATAAAGCGTGATCAGCCCCTATATCCGCTGTTGGCTCACCTCTGATCACCATACCAGCGATAGCGAGCAAACGCTTGCTAATTTTAGGCATGTTATACAGCCTTTCTTAAGAAATTTTCTTTTTTATATTAAAAAATCCTGGCCGCATTGGGCCAGGATTCGCAGCAATTATTAATAAATCTAAACCTGGGGCAAATTTTTTATACTTTTTTGCAGGGCTTCTTCAGAAAACTCGACATCTTCTGTATTGCCGGAAAGATAATTATCATAAGCACTCAGATCAAGGTGCCCATGTCCGCTCAGGTTTATCACAATGCTCTTCGAAACCCCTTCTTCTTTTGCTTTGACCGCTTCATCAATAGCCGCACGGAGCGCGTGTGCTGACTCCGGTGCAGGCAGTATGCCTTCAGTCTGAGCAAAAATTACCGCAGCCTCAAAAACCCCATTCTGGAAGACAGCTTTTGCCTCTATCAGACCATCGTGATAAAGCTGGCTGACAATAGGAGCCTCACCGTGGTATCTTAACCCCCCGGCATGAATTCCCGGCGGTGTAAAATCATGTCCCAGGGTATACATCTTCAACATAGGAGTCAGTCCAACCGTATCCCCGTAATCATACGCAAATACCCCCTTAGTTAGAGTCGGACAAGCGGCCGGCTCAACAGCAAGCAGCCGAACTTTTTTCCCTGCTAGCTTGTCCGGTATAAACGGCAGGGCAATACCCGCAAAATTACTGCCTCCTCCGCAGCATCCTATAACAATATCGGGATAATCGTCAACCATCTCCATCTGCGCCTTAACTTCCTGCCCAATAACAGTTTGGTGTAAACATACATGGTTTAATACGCTGCCTAGCGAATAATTTGTATCCTCCCTGCTTATAGCATCCTCCACTGCTTCGCTTATTGCCAGCCCTAGTGTGCCAGGGGTGTCAGGATCTTTTTCCAGCGCCATTCGCCCACTTTCAGTATACTGGCTGGGACTAGGTACACACTTGGCGCCATACACCTCCATGAATATACGGCGATAGGGCTTCTGGTAAAAACTAACCTTTACCATATATACCATAGCTTCAATACCAAAATACTTACAGGCTAAAGATAAAGCTGTACCCCATTGGCCTGCTCCGGTCTCTGTGGTTATGCGCTTTATCCCCTGCTGTTTATTGTAATAAGCCTGGGGTAAAGCTGTATTGAGCTTATGGCTGCCAACCGGACTCACTCCTTCATATTTGTAATAAATGCGGCTGGTTGTATCCAGTGCTTTTTCT
>JACIYB010000091.1 GCA_014360155.1 Syntrophomonadaceae bacterium | reverse complement strand
GAATGAGGTTCCATCCAGTTCAGTTTTATCTGGCTTGCACTTTATTTGTATGGCTTTTGCGGTTCCCGATTTGTCAAAAGCGGGATTTAAAAGCTTCTTGGTTGGATATTAATCTAAATGATATAATTACCAGTATATAAGGGAGGGGAAATTGTGGGCCAAGTTAAAGTCAGGTTTGCACCTAGTCCTACTGGGCCGCTGCACATCGGCGGAGCCCGTTCGGCTTTGTTTAACTATTTGTTTGCTGCTCACTACGGCGGGACCATGGTGTTGCGCATTGAAGATACGGATTTAGAGCGCTCCAGCAGGGAATATGAGGAGGAAATCATAGAATCGCTCAGGTGGTTAGGGATAAAGTGGGAAGAGGGTGTTGATGTCTCAGGAGAAAACGGGCCTTACAGGCAAACGGAACGCCTTCCTATATACGAAGAATATGGGCGGAGACTTATAGATTCAGATCGTGCTTATTATTGTTTTTGTACGGAAAAAGAGCTGGAAGAGGAAAGGCAGTCTTTGCTCGCGAGTGGGCAATTGGTAAGGTATTCGGGGAAATGCCGTTATCTAAACGAGGAAGAAATACAGGAAAAGCTGAACAAAGGGCTGAAACCTGCTGTTCGTTTTAAAGTTCCTAACAATAAGATTTATATAGTAGATGATTTAGTAAGAGGCAGAGTCAGTTTTGACAGCAATGAAATCGGCGATTTTATTATCATCAAATCAGACGGTATACCGACTTATAACTTTGCTGTCGTTATAGACGATACGCTCATGGGAATAACTCATGTGATAAGGGCGGAAGAGCACCTGTCAAACACTCCTCGGCAGTTGATGCTTTATGATGCCTTGAATTTTAAAAGACCCGAATTTGCTCATATATCGCTTATATTGGGCAGTGATAAAAAGAAGATGAGCAAGCGCCATGGAGCAACGTCGCTGATGGAATACCGGAAGATGGGGTATCTGCCCGAAGCCATGTTCAATTTTCTCGCCCTTTTAGGGTGGTCCCCAGAGGGAGAAAAAGAGATACTCTCTGGTGATGAGATTGTGGCGAGTTTTTCTTTAGAGAGAGTTTCTAGGAGCCCTGCAATTTTCGACCTGGATAAATTAAACTGGCTTAATCAGCAGTATATCAAACAGACAGAGCTCGAGGAACTCAAAAGTATGTTGAGGCCTTACCTGGAGGAGTCGGAATTTGCAGGAAAGATTAAAGAACTGGATGATGAAAAATATGAACTTCTGGTTAAGGCAGTAAGAGACCGCCTTGTATGTTTGGATGATATCAAGAAAGAAGTACAGGTGTTTTTTGCTGACCTCGAATATGAACAGGACGCCCTGGATGTGCTTGAAGGAGAAAAAGTTATGTCTGTCCTGCAGATTTTTGTTAATGAGTTCCCCGATGAAAGTGATCTTGAAAAAATACAGGATCTCATCAAAAGCATAAGAAAAAGGCTAAAATTGAAGCCTAAAGACGTATTCATGCCTCTGCGCTGTGCTTTAAGCGGGAAAACCCACGGACCTGAGCTGCCCTACCTGATAAGCATATGGGGCAGAGAAGAATCTCTGCGCAGAATAAATCAGACTGTTTCAATAATTGAGAAAAAGCAGGGATAGACTTGGTGTTAAAATACCATTTGATTGCTGAGGTTATTTTAAATAGCCATAGATAAATGGATGATTTGTTGGTAGTAAATAATGGCAGATCGCGGATACACGGTTGACACCTTTGAATTGCGGGGCTTATAATTTCAATAAACAAGATATATAACTGCTGTGAACAGGAAGAGTAGGCGGCGATCGCTAACAGAGAGAAAAGGTCACCGGCTGAGAGCCTTTTTGTAGTATGAAGCCGTTGAAGTGCGCCTGGGAGCAGGCATGCTGAAGTTTATTAGGTGTGCCCGGTAAGGACCGTTAGCTTGCAAGAGCGGGGTGTTATTGCTGCAGTTGCAGTATGACACTCAACTAGAGTGGAACCGCGGAAGTTCAGCCTTTCGTCTCTTAAACCAAAGGGATGAAAGGCTTTTATATTTAATTTATTGCCAATAAAATGGAGGGAGAAAAAATGTTCTCTGCACTTAAAAATGCGTTTTCAACTTTGAAGGAAGATGTTAAAGTGGTATTTGAGCGAGACCCTGCGGCACGCAGTGTCCTGGAAGTTATTTTCTGTTATCCAGGGTTTCATGCGATTCTGAGTCATCGCATAGCGCATTTCTTATACGAGAGAAAATTCTATTTTCTTGCCCGGTTGATTTCGCATATAAGTCGTTTTTTTACCGGGATAGAAATACATCCAGGAGCGAGAATAGGCAAAGGTTTCTTTATCGACCACGGGAGTGGTATAGTTATAGGAGAAACTGCGGAAATAGGGGATAATGTGACACTGTACCAAGGGGTTACTTTAGGTGGGACAGGGAAAGAGAAAGGCAAGCGTCATCCTACTGTGGGCAACAATGTTACCATAAGTGCAGGTGCCAAGGTTTTAGGTTCTTTCACTGTCGGGGACAATGTAAAAATAGGCGGGGGATCTGTAGTTCTCAAGAGTGTTCCGCCGAATTGTACTGTAGTAGGAGTTCCAGGTAAAATAGTAGTGCGTGATGGCGCGAAGGTTGAAGATGGCAAAATAGAAGTTGACCTGGAACATCATATGCTTCCCGATCCGGTATCGGATGCCCTGGAAGCTATGCAGAGAAAAATCGAGGAATTGGAAAAACGATTGGAATTCTTTGAAAGGAACGATGGTCAAAATGAAGATATTCAATACTCTGACTGGAAAAAAAGAAGAACTGCGAACATTAAGTCCTTATAAAGTTAAGATGTATGTATGTGGGCCTACAACCTACAACTATATTCACCTCGGAAACGCTCGGCCTCTGGTTGTGTTCGACGCTTTTCGCCGGTATCTCCAGTTCCGGGGATATGAAGTAAATTATGTCCAGAATTTCACCGATGTCGATGATAAAATAATAAACCGAGCCAGGGACGAAGGACAGGACCCTATGAGTCTGGCAGAAAGGTATATTAACGAATATTTTAAGGATGCCGATGCTCTGAATGTAAGGAGAGCTGATGTGCATCCCCGGGTAAGTGAAAACATACCGGAGATAATAGAAGCCGTAAAACTGCTTATGGCTAAAGGATATGCCTATGAAGTTCAGGGAGACGTTTTTTTCCGGGTAAGGGCTTTTTCGGATTACGGAAAACTTTCCGGACGTTCTTTAAAGGACATGCTGGCAGGTGCTAGGGTAGAGGTCGATGAACGTAAAGAAGAACCGGTAGATTTTGCTCTATGGAAGTCAGCGAAAGAAGGTGAACTTTGCTGGGACAGCCCCTGGGGGAGGGGCAGACCAGGATGGCACATTGAATGTTCAGTGATGGCAATAAAGTACTTGGGAGAAACTATCGATATACACGGTGGCGGCAATGACTTGATATTTCCTCACCACGAAAATGAGATAGCACAGTCGGAAGCTATTACCGGCAAGCCTTTTGCCAATTACTGGATGCACAACGGTTTTATAACGGTAAATAAAGAAAAAATGTCCAAATCTTTAGGGAACTTCTTTATTTTGCGCGATATTCTAGAAAAATACCCCGCGGATGCAGTGCGCTTTTATTTGATTGCAACTCATTACCGGAGCCCTTTGGACTTCGATGACAGTAAATTGGAAGAAGCCCGTAAAGCATTGGGAAGATTAAAGAACACCCTTGACCTGTGTAAAGAATTTAAAAAAAGTAATATTGAAATCGGCATTGACTTGGAAGGTAAGGCGTCTGATTTCTGGCAATCAATAGAAAAATTGGAGAACGATTTCATAGAAGCCATGGATGATGATTTTAATACTGCTAAAGCTTTGGGTTTCTTATTTGAGATGTCTCATCAGATAAATGCCTATATAGCTGCTAGCAATAGGGATAGTGCTGTAAATCAGGCTGCAGTTGGCAGGGCTGTCCGTGTTTTTACTGAATTGGGCAATGTCCTGGGTATTTTTATGGAAGGCAGGCATAATGAAATGCAAATAGTAGAGGGGATTTTGCCTATACTTGCGGAATTGAGCAGCGATGCGGAGACAGAAGGAAATTACGAATTTGTTAATAATATAAGAGATTTTCTCAAAGAAATTAAAGTCAATATCGAAGACGGAGAAGGGAAGTGTGTACTTTATTCCAGCCGTTACCCCGATATTAACGTTGTAGTAAAAAAGCTGATCGAAATAAGATCGATTCTGAGGCAGAAAAAAGAGTACCAAAAAGCTGATTTTATAAGAGACAGTCTGCGGAAAAGAGGAATAATTCTGGAAGATACCAGGGAAGGAGTAAGATGGAAGTTTGCTGATCTATGATGCGGTTGATGAGGGCGTTTTGCAGGAATATTCAGCTACAGTTCTTGCCTACGTAGGCGATGCCGTATTCGAGCTGATTGTTAGGAGCAGCATCGTTTTAACTGGCAACCGGAAGGTAAAAGATATTCACCAAGACGCGGTCAAGCTGGTAAAGGCGGAAAGCCAGGCCAAGTTTATGTGTCAGATTGCTGCTGAACTGAGTGAAGAAGAGCGAGATATTGCTAGGCGAGGAAGGAATGCTAAAACCCATCTCCCCAGAAATGCTGCCCCGGAGGACTACAGGATGAGTACGGGATTTGAAGCTCTTCTTGGTTATCTTTACCTCAAAGGTGATGAAGAAAGGCTGTATTATCTGGTAAACAAGGTCTTGGGAGCACATTAAACAATATGATATATGGAGGAAGGTATAATTGTGATTGTTCAAAAACCCTGTGTGCTGGTGCCGGAAATAAGGGCGGATAACAGTATTTTACAGAAATTAGAACGTTATGCCAGAGTGTGTTACAAGTCAGAAGACAAGATGGAAAACCAGGGAAACCCCAATTTTTTAAAAAGCCTGATTAAACGCGGCCATGAGTCGATTATTGAACACGAAAAGATAACGGTTTTGTTTGTCGTGGACAGGGGAGTTTCTCATGAATTGGTTAGGCACCGGATTGCTGCCTACAGTCAGGAATCAACCAGGTACTGCAACTACAGTAAAGACAAGTTTGGCAGCGAAATCACAGTTATTGAGCCTTACTTTTTTATTGACAACGAAGAAGCTTATAGGCGCTGGGAAGAAGCTTGTCTTGCAGCAGAAAAAAGTTATATGGCTTTGTTAGAGAATGGTTTTTCAGCTCAGGAGGCCCGCTCGGTACTCCCAAATTCTCTAAAAACTGAAATTGTTGTGACCTACAACTTACGCGAATGGAGGCATTTTTTCCGTCTGCGCTGTGATCCTGCCGCCCATCCTCAGATGAGGCAGGTTACCATACCTTTGTTGCTGTTATTTAGGGAAAAGCTTTCTGTTTTATTTGACGATATCGAATATGACAAAAACTTTCCTAAACAGCATTATGCCCGGGTGCTGATTACTGATGACTTGTTTAACCCGGGTTATTAGCTGTTCTGTAGTGTATACAGGGCAAGGTGTAGCATAAAAGGGTATAGGGGGCGATGCTGGTTTTAGTAAAAATGTGCCGGCTAATATTGAGATTATCAAGTTTACCATGTGAGTATGAAAAAAGCAGGATACGAAGGATTGCACGTCTTATTAGGCACCTTTTATCATATGGAGGTTTAGCAGCCGTATGCAGGAAAAAATAACCGGGGTCAACAGCGTAATGGAAGCTCTTAAAGGACAGCGCGAAGTCTATAAGATTTTTGTGCAGGAAAGTCGCAAAAAGAGCAAGAGAATAGAGGAATTGCTGCAGTTGGCTCGCGAAAAGGGAGTGCATATCCAGTATACCGCCAGGCAACTTCTTGACCAGATGTATAGACCCGGCAATCACCAGGGTATAATTGCCGAAGTGGGCAGTTATCGATATGCAGGTATAGATGATATATTTGAACTGGCTGCGCTGAGAGGGCAAAGACCTTTAATTGTTATTCTTGACGGTTTGGAAGATCCCCAGAACCTGGGATCTGTAATCAGATGTGCTGAAGCTGCAGGTGTGCACGGTGTAATAATACCCCGACATAATTCAGTGAAAATAACTCCTGCTGTGGCCAGGGCATCAGCCGGAGCGGTGGAGCACATGCTTATAGTTAGGGAAACCAATCTTGTAAATGCAATAAAATTATTGAAAGAAAGAGGACTCTGGATAATAGGGGCGGATATGAAAGGGGAAAATGACTATTTTTCCGTAGGTATTCCCAGCCCTACTGCAATAATAATAGGTGGAGAGGGCAGAGGTATTAGAAGGCTGGTAAGAGAGAACTGCGACCTTTTAGCCAGAATACCCATGCAGGGGAAGGTGAATTCTTTGAATGCGGCGATTGCAGCAGCTCTGTTTATTTATGAAGCAATTCGTCAGAGAAACCTTAGCGGGCCTCAATAATTGCGTTGTTAAGGTAAAAAGCAGCAGATGACAGAGAAAAAATAATTATAAGTGCATGCGGTAGTGGCTATTATTAAATTGTATTATTCTTAGATATACTGTAGTTAAGGCATCTTGACGAGATGACAGCTGTCGGCTATAATTAAGGATGTGCGTGTACAAGCTCTTAGAGATACAGCAATGAATAAACAGCTTATGGAGGCGATTGAATGATTAGTTCTGTCGCTGCTCAGAAAAGTGATGACATATATATGGAAATGTGTGATGAAGAAATCGTAGAGTTGGCTCAAGAGGGCAATAGATATGCAACGGAATTTCTAGTTGATAAATATAAGAACTTTGTTAGAGCAAAGGCAAGGTCCTATTTTCTAATTGGAGCTGACAAGGAAGATATCATACAGGAAGGAATGATAGGCTTATTCAAGGCTATCAGGGATTATAAACTGGATAAGCTTACATCTTTCAGAGCATTTGCAGAATTGTGCATCACCCGACAGATTATAACTGCTATTAAGACTGCTACTAGGCAAAAACACATCCCTCTCAATTCCTATGTTTCATTAAATAAGCCCATTTATGACGAAGAATCAGATCGAACTTTAATGGATGTCTTATCTACCGCTAAGATTACTAATCCAGAGGAGATCGTTATCAGCAGAGAAGAATTTATTTTTATTGAGAAAAAAATGGGGGAAATCCTCAGTTCACTGGAATGGAAAGTTCTTATGGCTTATTTGGAAGGCAAATCTTATCAGGAAATATCAGTTGAGCTTAAAAGGCATGTAAAATCAATTGACAACGCTCTGCAGAGAGTGAAAAGGAAATTGGAAAAATATTTGGAAGACAGGAATGACTTTTGATACCAGGCACTTTGTAAGTTGCGGGAACTATCCAGCGTAATGCAGTATCGGCTCAATTGAAAAAAGCATTCAAAAAGCGAAGCGGCTTAAGCTGCCGTTGCTGTTTTCGCTTTTTATTTTTTTCTACACCGGTAAGCAGTGAAGAAGCTGTGTCTTTTTACTAACGCAAGTATTGACTTTAGTATATACAGCGTATAAAATAGTATTTGCTGAGCCGAGCTAGCTCAACCGGTAGAGCAGCTGATTTGTAATCAGCAGGTTGCGGGTTCAAGTCCTGTGCTCGGCTCCAGATGCAGATAATATAATTGCAGTGTGTTTATGGAGGGATACCCAAGCGGCCAAAGGGGGCAGACTGTAAATCTGTTGGCACAGCCTTCGAAGGTTCGAATCCTTCTCCCTCCACCATTTTATAGCGCGGGATGGAGCAGTTGGTAGCTCGTCGGGCTCATAACCCGAAGGTTGTCGGTTCAAATCCGGCTCCCGCAACCATATGATAATAAGCCCATATAGCTCAGTCGGCAGAGCGTATCCTTGGTAAGGATAAGGTCACCGGTTCAAGTCCGGTTATGGGCTCCATAAGGCGGCGTAGCTCAGTTGGCTAGAGCATACGGTTCATACCCGTAGTGTCAGGGGTTCGAATCCCTTCGCCGCTACCATAGAAGTTAAAGAGGTGAGAATTTTTAGCTCACTTCTTTTATTTTTTAATTTAATTGGGTAAAATATAGTTTAATGGTTAATATTAAATATTATATAAACAAAGCTTTCGTGATTTATTATTCTTCTTCTTGTAAGGGACTGCTTTTGGCGAGGTCAGGCTTGTCGGATGCAGTACAGTATGGCTAATGGTAAGATTATGAGGGAATCTCAATAATCAAGTATATTAATAGGGGAAAGGTGAGAGAGAAGATGGCGAAGGCAAAATTTGAGAGGACGAAAC
>JACIYB010000090.1 GCA_014360155.1 Syntrophomonadaceae bacterium | reverse complement strand
TGGGACCGCGGGAGTCAACTCTCGTCCCTAGTCGGGACGAGAGTTTTTCTATTTTATTTAAATAACAACAACGTTTTAAAAATATTCAAGGAGGTTTTTATGGGTAAAAAATATGATTTTAAATCCATTGAAGCCAAATGGCAGAAGTATTGGGAAGAGAACAAACTTTTTAAAGTGGATGAAAACCCGCAAAAACCCAAATATTACTGCTTAGAAATGTTCCCTTATCCTTCTGGGAACTTGCACATGGGACATGTCCGCAATTACGCTATAGGCGACGTGATCGCTCGCTTTAAGCATATGAAAGGTTTCAACGTGTTACATCCAATGGGATGGGACGCATTTGGACTCCCCGCGGAAAATGCCGCAATAAAACATGGTATTCACCCGGCAAAATGGACTAATGATAACATAGAAAAAATGCGAACACAGCTTAAAAGCATGGGTATCAGCTATGACTGGGACCGTGAAATAGCTACTTGTAAACCAGATTACTATAAATTTACCCAGTGGATGTTTTTAAAACTCTATGAAAACAACCTCGCTTATAAAGAAAAGGCAACTGTAAACTGGTGTCCGTCATGTCAAACCGTTTTAGCCAACGAACAGGTAATAAATGGGGCCTGTGAGCGATGTGAAACCACAGTGGAAAAAAAACAGTTAGAACAATGGTTTTTTAAAATAACCAACTACGCTCAGAGGCTGTTGGATGATCTGGAAAAATTACCTGGATGGCCGGAAAAAGTCAAGATAATGCAGAAAAATTGGATTGGGCGCAGCGAAGGCTGTGAATTTTCCATGCACGTAGACGGCGCCGATGAAACTATCAACGTGTTTACTACCCGTCCCGATACCGTATTCGGTGTAACTTACATGGTTTTAGCCCCCGAACACCCATTAGTAGAAAAAATCTGCCGGGGTAAACCTCAGGAAGCCCAAGTCAAAGACTTTGTTAACAAAGTAAAATACATAAGCGAAATTGATCGCACCTCGGCTGAAATAGAAAAAGAAGGCGTATTTACCGGAGCACACGCTATTAACCCTATGAACGGTGAAAAAGTTCCCATCTGGATTGCTGACTACGTACTCATGGAATACGGTACAGGAGCAATAATGGCTGTTCCTGCCCACGATCAGAGGGACTTCGATTTCGCTAAAAAATACAATCTCCCTATAAAAATAGTAATTCAAGGTGAAAATACCCCTCTGGATGCTGACAACCTTACTGAGGCCTACACAGGTGACGGAAAGATGGTCAATTCCGGAGAATTTAACGGCTTGACTGTAGAAGAAGGCAAAAAAGCAATAATAAAATACATGGAAAAAAATCGTATTGGCAAAGGAGCGGTAAACTACCGCCTGCGTGACTGGCTTATATCACGGCAGCGTTATTGGGGGGCTCCAATACCTATAATCTATTGTGAAGATTGTAAAACTGTACCGGTACCTGAAGAAGATCTCCCGGTATTACTGCCCGAAGATGTAGAATTCAAGCCTTCAGGCGAATCTCCCCTTAAATATATCGAAAAGTTTTATAAGACCAGCTGTCCTATATGCGGTAAAGAGGCCAGACGTGAAACTGACACAATGGATACCTTCGTCTGTTCTTCCTGGTACTTCGATCGTTACTGCAGCCCCCATAATGATGATATGCCTTTTACTAAGGAAACAACCGACTATTGGATGCCTGTCGATCAATATATCGGCGGTATCGAACATGCCATATTACACCTGATGTATGCCCGTTTCTTCACCAAATTTCTTTATGATATCGATATGCTCTCCTGCGAAGAGCCATTCACCAACCTGCTTACCCAGGGAATGGTACTCAAAGATGGAGCGAAGATGTCTAAATCAAAAGGAAATGTGGTGAGCCCGGAAGAAATTATAAAAACTTACGGAGCTGATACTGCACGACTGTTTATCCTTTTTGCTTCACCTCCTGAACGCGACCTGGAATGGAGCGAACAAGGAGTTGAAGGCGCATATCGTTTTCTCAACCGGGTATGGAGGCTGGTAACAGAATATGCTGAAAAAATTAAAGCGGCTAAAGTCCCCCCTGGTTTCGAAGAACTAAACCAAGCAACTAAAGAACTGCATTTCAAGACCCATTTTGCTATAAAAAAAGTAACATCAGATATAGAAGAACGTTTTAATTTTAACACAGCCATAAGCGCAATAATGGAACTTTTCAATGCTTTAAACAGCTATAAAGATCAGTCAGAGCAAGATCTTGGAGTAGTAAAAGAAGCCATAAACAATTTATTGTTACTCCTAAGTCCTTTCTGTCCCCACATATGTGAGGAATTGTGGCAGATCACAGGTAACAATAAAAGCATTTACCTGCAGCCTTGGCCTCGTTACAACCCCGAAGCACTGGTACAGGACGAAATAGAAATTGCTGTACAAATAAGCGGAAAGGTAAAAGAACGAATAAAAGTGCCTGCAAATTCATCAGACGAACAAATACGACAAATTTCGCTACAAAACGTCAAAATTCAGGATTTGACAAAAGGCAAAAAAATAGTCAAAATAATAGTTGTTCCTCAAAAACTCGTCAATATTGTGGTAAAGTAAAGAGGCACCAATTACATGTTTTGGTTTGTTTTTTATACCCCCTGGGGTTGGGCAGCTCTTTTTGGCAACCAGCAAAAAGTAAGTGCCACGGTCTTGCCCATCCCCTCCCCCCTCAACAAATTTTTGTATAAATTAGATAAAACTGGGTATAATCCCCAGTTTATTTCTTTTGTTCCCATCCACAACCATTCAATTCCAATTGTTGATAAATTTCGGGCTTACTTTAGAGGTGAGGTAATAGACGATTGGAATGTTGAAATCGATTTTACACGTTTCCCCGCTTTCTCTAGAGAAGTCTTAAAATATGTAGCTTCAATTCCCTATGGACAAACTCGCACCTATAGCGAAGTAGCACAGGCTGCTGGCAACATCAATGCAGCCCGGGCTGTTGGACGAATTATGAGTACCAATCCGCTTCCGCTCATAATCCCCTGCCACCGGGTCATCGCCAAAAACGGGCTGGGCGGGTTCTCGTCACCAGGAGGAATAAAAATGAAGCAAAAAATGCTTTTGATGGAATTTTATAATAAGCGTAAGAAACTGCCTAATAATGTCCTTCTTCCTCAGTAATAACAAAATTTTTTACTCTGCCTTCTGGACTTCTATTTCCCGAGCATCCCCCCATAGATTTTCCAGTTCGTAATATTCGCGTTCTTCCTGCCGGAAAATATGCAGAATAGTTGAATTGTAGTCAAGAACTACCCATACTCCATGCTGGTATCCTTCCTTACGGATAGGCAATATCCCGTTTTCCTTAAGTTTTTTTTCGACATTGTCCGCGATGCTCTTTACCTGAATGACGCTTTTACCGCCTGCAATAACGAAATAGTCTGTTATTATAGTAAGCTCTTTAACATCTAAAACCACCACATCTATTGCCTTCTCTTCCAGACAAGCATCAGCAATCAACCGAACCAGTTTATCTTCTTTAAGCAAACACTTCCCTCCTCAGAATGCAGGCAAGTCTATATGGTATTTATTATAACGGAAAAAACTATTAACTCAATGGTTTAAGCCTTTCACCTTTATCCAGCATTTTTAAAAAATGGTTCCTCACAGCTACCGTCCGGGGGTGGAGCAGTCTTCTCCGATAAATGCAGTATTTAATGGTAGATTCTAGCCCAAAGAGCATTCCCTCGTCAAGGTTTCTCCAGGCCACACATTTGAGCCTCTCAATTCCGGGAAAATCGCGGCCCGGTTCAATCATATCAGCAAGGTAAATGATTTTATCCAAATCGTTCATTTCTATACCGCCAAGGGTGTGAAGACTTACTGCCCTGAGCAATTCTTCGTCCTCTATTCCCAACTCTTTTTTTAAAAGGCAAGCTCCTACCGGAGCATGAAGTAAATCAGGCACCTGCCGCTCTATCTGATCTTCAATCAGATTGTTTTCTTCAGCAATAGAAATAAGCTCTTCGCCAGATATTCCTTTGGCGTAATCGTGCAAAAGACCGGTAATATAAGCTTTTTCGGCACAAACTCCATAATGTTCTGCCATCTCCCTTGCTATCTGAGCCACCTGCATAGAATGTTTGAAGCGGTTTTTGGATAACCTGAACCGGATAATATTAATTGCATCCTGCTCACTAATCATCAGCTTTCTCCTCCTGCCGGTATAGCCCCTTCTCAAAAATATAATTTTCAACTTCAGGGGGTACCAGATATTTTATGGTCTTACCCCGGGCAACTCTCTCCCTTATCGTACTGGACGAAATGTCAAATCCAGGCACCTCCAGATATTTAAGGCGACTCCATATAGCCGCCGGCAACCTAGTTAAGGCCTTATCACTCGGCTTTACAGCATAACCCGGACGTGTGACAACAATAAAATTGCACATGGTTACAAGGCTTTCAACATCTTTCCACGTATACATCTGCAAAAGGCAATCGGCACCTATGATCAAGAAAAGCTGGGATTCAGGATGCTTTTCACAACAATAGGCAATCGTATCTACGGTATAAGAATAACCCTTTCTGTCCATCTCCAAGGTGGAAACCTCAAAAACAGGGTTATCTTGAACAGCTAATAACACCATATTATAACGATGGAGCTCATCTTCGACATTTTCGATCTCTTTATGAGGCGGGCGAGCTGTAGGTACAATTAAAACCTTATCGAGATTAAATTCATCACTGGCGTACTGTGCAGCTATAAGATGGCCGTAGTGTATCGGGTCAAACGTGCCCCCAAAAATTCCTAGCAATTTTACTTGTTTCAATACTATCCTCCTGCACTTATCCATCTAAAACTCAAAGACCTGGCGTAAGGCGCACAAGAGTATCTATCCCTGTCGAAAAAAGCTAAAAGTTCTAAGCTAATAATACCTGTACTTCCAGCAAAATGCAATCGAGGTTATTATATTTCTATTGTTTAGCCTTTTCGCCTCTTTAATAAAAGCTCTATACTATATATAATAGAGAAAGTATTTACTGCAAATAAAACAAAATTTGAGGAATTGTCTATGCAAAAAGAAATCCAAATTACATTTTATAACAAAGGTTTGCGGAGCTATATTGAAATCGATTTATGCAGCGAATGCCCCCGCAACGATAATAAAGGCTGTTGCGGTTATTATTCGCCGGTTTTTTATTCCAGCGACCTCGCCTATATTCTAAAAAACAAGCCGGATTTATTAGAATATATCTTAGGTCTCGAAGACATTACCATATTGGATGCGTCCATAACAGTAAACAACAGCATTGACGGCAGCAGCTACCGCTGTCACTTTCACAGCAAAGACAAAGGCTGTCTTCTCCCGCAGGACCTTAGAGAATCTGTCTGCCGCCATTTCGTGTGTCCCGGTATTAAATGGGAACAAGAAAAAACATTACAGAATTGGAAAGATTTTTTTACTAAACTATCCGATTTTGAAATATCTCTTAACAACTGTATCGCTTCTATTTTACAGCAAAAAGGGCTCAGCCTGAGAAATGAAAATAAACGCGAAGAGTTATTTAAGGAGCTGCTGCAGCTTTATGATAAGAAAACCCACTGTTTGCCAGCTTTTTTTTCCCGCTACCCAAAATATGAAGCAAAAAAACTCGTATGTGAAATAAAATATGGGAAAGACTGGCCCCTCTGAGCCGCAATGCAGTTTCAAGAAGCACCCATATAAAAAATTATCTTAAAAAATCAATTATTCTTGTACTATTTTGGGGAGGTAGTAAGATAATGAATTGGAATATTAACAGCAAAGTACTGGACAATGTACTCGAAGCAATAGGCCACACTGCCTTGATCAGATTAAATAAAATCTCGGCTGATCTCAAGGGCGATATATGTATCAAACTGGAATACACAAATCCAAGCGGCAGCCTTAAAGATCGGGTTGTTCGCACGATAGTCGAAAAAGCCGAACAAAGGGGCGAACTTAAACCGGGAATGATACTGCTCGAAGGCACTACCGGCAATACCGGTATAGCTACTGCTATGGTAGGAGCTGTTAAAGATTACCGGGTTATAATCGTTATGCCGGAAGGAATGAGTGAAGAGAGAAAAAAGATTATACAGGCCTATGGAGCAGAACTGATCCTCACACCGGGAGCCGAAACCGACGTTGACCTGGTACTGGAAGAAGTAGAAAAGATAAAGAAAAAATACGGTGACAAAATATTTGAAATAGGGCAATTTTATCGCGAGGAAAATGCAATTGCCCATTTCGACAATACAGCCCCTGAAATATGGGAGCAAACCGACGGTAAAGTGGACGCATTTATTATGTGTCAGGGCACAGGAGGTACTGTCACCGGAACTGCTCGGTATCTGAAAGAAAAAAATCCCGATATTAAAGTATATATATCAGAACCTGAAGAATCGCCGATACTTTCGTACGGCAAGATCGGCAAACATAAAGTACAGGGGATAGCCGACGGTCTAATACCTGAAATCCTGGATCTACAATACATCGACGGTATAGTACTGGTAAGCTCTGACGAATCAATAGAAATGGCGCGCCAAATAGCACGTAAAGAAGGAATCTTCTGCGGCATATCTTCAGGCTGCAACGTTGCAGCTGCCCGGAAGGTTGCGCAAAAGAAGCCGGACAGAAAATGCATAGTTACCTTGGTTAATGACAACGGACTGCGTTACCTTTCAACAGAGCTGTGCGGCAGCACAATCACTCGGAAACCTCTCGAACGCAGCTATGCCCTAAGCGATAAAGATCTAAAAAAACTAAAAAGTTACAACTTTGAAATAATAACGTGAACCCTGTTACCCGCGGGCAGTTTTTTAACAGGTTGATGAAGGGATTTTTATCGCTGTCACCCAGCAGGTATAGCTCTATTCTATTTCCTCATACTCTCGGGGCCTACTGATATTATAGTATCGACAGCGGGAAAAATTTCCTCTGTTAAAAGAGTCTTCTCTGTTTCTTCCCCGTACTTGCTAACTACCCTGTATGTTCTTACTATTAAGCCGTTTTTACCTTCCTGTTCTATGATCTGCTGCTGAGGCAACAGCCTCGAATCAACTTTCATCCTGACTTTAGGAAGGATCTCTTCCTCTTCGGTTATAATACTTATTTTTTTTCCTTTCTCCAGTTGGCAGCCAAAAATTTTAATCGTTAATTTTTCTCCTTCAATAACAGCCGTTAGCAGAATAGGCTGGGTATGGTTATTTGTAACTATAAAAGAATCCTCTTCTATTTCAAGTCCCGCCTGCAAGCATGTTTGGCAGAAGGCATTCTTCACCTCGCTGACTGTTTCATTCCCACTATCGCCTTTTATTATAGTTTCTCCCTGCTGTCCGGCAAATTTGTTCAAGGAAATGGTTTCACCCGGCATTATGATCAGGCCGTTTAAACCGCTGACAAAACATCTTACACTGTCCAACCCGTTAACATCAAATAAACCGACATAGGCACCTAATGTATCTTGCACTTTTTTTATATCATTAAGTTTTATCCGAGGGGAAACCTCAGTAATTGCAAGCTCTATGGACCCTATAAGACCTTTTCCAAGGGCAGCAGAGATATTTTCCATGCTGCCGGCCACATCTATTATACGGCCATATTCATGGGGCAAATATTCAAGATAACCTCCATTGTACAAAATCCGGGCATCAACAGAAGATTTATCGAACTCCTTTTTAATCTCAATAATTTTGTCATACAGCCTGTTCTCATCATAACTAAAAACAGGAGCTACATCTTGTCTTTTCCCCCTTATTATGCTGTGTCTTAATAAAGCAATAACTGCATTTTCACCATAAAACAAGCTATCTGCTTTTTTCAGAGTACTTTCAATATCATAGCTTATTCCACACTCATGCAGAGGAACAGATATCAAACTGTCGGAGAACTCCAGCAGCATTTTCTCTTCCTGTTTGGAAGAGAAATTATTATTCAGTACCTCGTATGCCTCCTCCCTGCTTAACCCGGCAAGCGATATGCCTGATACAAAAACGTTAGACGGATAAACACGGACATCTCGCTGGAATAAAGCAAACGACACAATAAGGAGAGTAATAACAATCCCTGCCACTACAGTCGACATAATCTTCAACAAAACCCTTACAGAGTCTGCCATATTATAACTCCCAGACCGCCGAACCTATTCAGTAAACTGCGAAATTTCTATGAATTTATTGTATTTCTCGGTTAAATCCAAAATATCTTCCGTGACCTTGGTCCCTGCAGCAATAATTACATTCCCAGCCGAATCTTTTATATCCTGAGTAACTCTTTTCCCCAGCAAGAATTCACGTTGTTTTTTTTTGAAAAAAGCAGCACCCTTGCTCTCTTCAGAAGAAACTGCTGTGTCTCCGGCAACC
>JACIYB010000009.1 GCA_014360155.1 Syntrophomonadaceae bacterium | reverse complement strand
TGTTTCGTTTATCATAGTAACAATGCCTTCCTTGTCTACTACTATTATTCCTTCATACGGGTTTTCTATCACATCCTCGAGAGTATTTTTCAGTTCCTTGACCCGTTCTAATTCCTCAGCAATATTTTCCAATTCAGTGATATCCTGAAAAACACTAATCGCTCCTATTGTTTCTCCACCGTCCACTATCGGTGTCCAGTTAACAACTACTATCGCATCTCCTATTTTTTCTTTTTTGTTGACTTCACAGCAGCTACCTTCTAGAATCTTATAAAGTTCAGAATCGGGAATAACATCTCTAATATGCCTTCCCAGAGCATCAGGAGGACTCACCCCCAGAATCTGTCCGGCCCTAGAGTTGAAAACCGTAATTATTCCCTCGCGGTCAATAACTATCACTCCGTTGTATATAGAATTGATGATAGTATCAAACTGCCTTTCCAAACACATAAAATTACCCCCCCCTAACTAGTTATCCGCCAAAAAATGTTGCCTGAATATCTATTTCTACCTGAATCCGTGAAAAATATCATAATTAGCAACAATAACAGCAAAATAATGGAATTAACTGCCATAACATATCAATAAATATTTGCTGTATGTCATTAACTTCATTGCATAAAATTAAGCAATACCTGCCCATCTGCTTTGTTGATGGTTCGCTTTTTTACCTTGTACACCAATCTTACCGGTATTTCGATACCCTTAACGTGTAAACTATGCTCTCACCCCCATGTAGACCGTTTTGCCTTTACGTTCCTGGCATCCAATGCCTTCTTTTTCCGCAATTTCAAGCCAGTCCTCAGGGCTTTCTTTGCGCAGGTTGCGCTTAATAATGAAATCAACTTTTGTTTCGGGATCCAGGCAAATCTTTATATTGTCCTTACTATCATTGCCGCTGTTCATGTAGATTAATAGCGGCAAAGAGGTAGCTATATCAAGATAAGCAAAAATAGGGGCATAACCGTCGTATCCCTTGTAAGTACGGGACACTACCTGTTTTTTAGTGCTGGAATTATCGAAAGGTGATATATCAATATCTAAAGGAACATACTGGCGTTCTTTATTTGCGCCAAGAAATATTTGTGTAATCTGAACAAGATCATTGCTCAATAACTTAGCTAATTCTTCTAAAATAATTTGCTTCCATTGTTCGTTTTTACCGGCCATATCCAAGCGTTGCCATAAAGTTGGGCTGGAAGGTGCCTTAGTAACATTTAGAGATATAACAAAAAAGCCGTTTTCTCTAAACGGCTCAATGTGATCGAAGTCGCTTTTTCCCTGGCATGAAATAGCCACATCACCATGTGATATGTTTGGTGTATATACACCTGGTATTCTTGATTTATCAAGTCGTTTTTTTAGGTCGGTTTTAGCAATAAGAGCACCTACAAATGTAAATCCGGAATGAGTAATAAGGTATTCGCTAGATTGTTTGATAGCAAATTTCATGGGTGCACCCCACAGGTGAAATATTAGTATCTTAATTATCTTAGCGTATTTTTATTATACTAAATATTTTACCCGTTATGTGCGGTTCTCTAATATTTAGTTCACGGATTCAGGTAATTAATTAAATGATTCCTTTATTTTTTAACTCTTCAATTTCCTTTTCAGTATAGTTAATTTCTTTTAATATTTCTTCATTATGTTCTCCCACAGCAGGAAAAACAGGTTTAGCTACTCCTGGGGTTTCAGATAATTTGACAGGTACACCTGTCAATACCAAATCTTTACCCAGATCCTTAAAATTTTTTAGTTTTAGAATCATATTCCTATCTTTCACCTGTGGATGTTCACTCATTTCTTCCAGAGTTAAGATTGGTGTAAAGCATATATCACTATCAGCAAAAAATTC
Source organism: Syntrophomonadaceae bacterium (assembly GCA_014360155.1). Classification (GTDB taxonomy): domain Bacteria; phylum Bacillota; class Syntrophomonadia; order Syntrophomonadales; family Syntrophomonadaceae; genus JACIYB01. The sequence continues at coordinate 28,821 of JACIYB010000009.1, read as the reverse complement.
AACCCATTCTTGCTGGGTCTTTTGAGCCATTATTGACCTTATTTCAGCTATACAATCTGCTTGCTTTTCTTTATCCCATTGAATTTCAATATACTCCGGTTTTCCTATCTTGTTACAGAATTCTGCCCAGAACTTATCTTCTATTGCTCCCAGGCTGACAAATTTATGGTCACTGGTTTCATAAATATTGTAACATGCATAACCGCCAGTTAAGACCTCGTTACCTCTTTCCGGTAACCGTCCCCAGCCAAACCATTCACCCAAGGTATAAGACAACATACTAATAGCCCCATCTAACATAGCTACATCACAAAACTGGCCTTTGCCTGTTTTTTCCCGGCTGATCAGTGCTAGAAGAATAGCGCTAATCGCCAACTCAGCGCCTCCACCAATATCGGCTATCTGCACCCCAGACATAGCCGGCATACCTTTATACGTTCCTGTTAAACCGGTAACACCCGCAATGCTCAAATAGTTCAAATCATGACCAGCAACGTATTTCCATGGGCCAGTAAAGCCATATCCAGTAATAGCACAGTGAATAAGACCCTCATTTATTTTTTTCAATTCGTTATAACCCAGGCCCAGGTTTTCCATAACTCCTGGTCGAAATTGCTCCAGAACCACGTCAGCTTTTGCCACTAGTTGACGAAAAATATTTTTTCCTTCTTCGGTTTTGAGATTTATGCTTATGCTTTTCTTATTACGATTAACTGTATAAAATCTTGCACTTTCACCACCAACGATGGGCTGCACCCAGCGTCCTGGTTCTCCCCCGGGCGGTTCTACTTTAATTACTTCAGCTCCAAAATCAGCCAGAAACTGTGAACAAAGTGGACCGGGAAGATACATAGATAAATCCAAAACCCTAATTCCTTCTAGTGGTAAAGCCATTTGCATTCCCTCCTTATTTCTAAAGTTTTTAAAATAACCGGTTAAATTCCGAAGAGTTTATATTACGCTTCAACAATCTCCTTTATCCCTGCAGGATACTCCGGTAAAGAATCTGGGAGAAATAGACGTTCAGGGTCAACTATTTCTCTTAAAACATACAACTCTCTATAAGTTGGTTTGGGCGTTTCTCCTGTAACCCTCGATATATTTAGATCAAAAGAGCAATTTTCTTTAACTTGTTCTGGAGTTACACCCGGGTGGCAGGTTTCCAAATACATTTCTCCATGTATCCCATTGATCTGTTGGCCCGCAGAGCAATCAGTTTATCTCCTCTTACCCATCTTTAATCCTCCTCTTTTTTGAAAATAATTTATTGTTAAAATTACAGCCACCGGAGACTTTAAAAGCCTCCGGGGCCGTAAACTTTAAAACCGGCCGATAACTTCTCTGCCTATAATCACCCTCTGAATCTGGTTGGAACCTTCATAAATCTGGGTTACCTTCACATCTCTCATCATACGCTCTACAGGAAATTCTCTGCAGTATCCGTAGCCACCCATCAGCTGGACGCAGTTGGTAGTAACTTCCATACCGGTATCGGTAGCAAACTTCTTGGCCATCGATGCCTCCTTATTGTGCGGAAGCCCCTGGTCTTTCAGCCACGCAGCCCGGTAAACCAGCATCTGAGCAGCCTCGAGAGCAGTAGCCATATCTGCAACCATAAACTGAACACCCTGGTTAGCCGCCAGCGGTCTGCCAAACTGCTGCCTTTCCTTGATATATTGGACGGTATATTCCAGGGCACCTTCACCGATACCGAGCCCTTGGGCACCAATCGTAATACGCCCGCCGGCCAGCAAACCCATAGCAACCTTGAAGCCGTCGTTCACTTCTCCCAGCACGTTTTCCTTCGGCACCTTGACATTCTCAAAATACAGCTCGACCGTCGGGGAGGCGTGCTGGCCCATCTTTTCCACCGGTTTGCTAATAGTAAATCCGGGAGTGTCCCTTTCAATGATAAGGCACGTAATACCCCTGCCTGGCGGTTGAGTGGGGTCGCTCTTTACGAAGGTGCAGAACGTGGTAGCAACCGTGCCGTTGGTGATAAATATCTTAGTCCCATTTACAAGAAAATGATCGCCTTTATCTTCCGCCCTACATTTTAGTGAAGCAGCGTCAGAACCTGCATTCGGTTCCGTTAGGACGTAAGCGCCTATAATTTCTCCTGTGGCCAAAGACCTCAGGTATTTCTCTTTGAGGTAATCACTCCCGTACAGGTATATGCTCATGCATCCCATCCCCGTGTGCACGCTCATGATTGTTGCATGAGAAGCGCAGCACTTGGCAAGCTCTTCTATGAATATAGCGAAGTCCAGATAAGTAGCTCCGGCACCGCCCCACTCTTCTGGAATAGGCAGCCCGGTCAGCCCCAGGTTAGCCATTTTTTTGAAATTCTCCATAGGGAACTCGTGAGCCTGATCAAGTTTGGCTGCTACTGGTTCAACTTCGTTTTTGGCAAATTTCCGGAACGTATCACGCATCATCAACGACTCTTCGCTTAAACTAAAATCCATACCATTTCATCTCCTCTTTTTCTAAAGTTTTTAAAATAACCGATTAAATTTCGAAGAGTTTATATTACGCTTCAACAATCTCCTTTATCCCTGCAGGATACTCCGGTAAAGAAACTGGGAGAAATAAACGTTCCGGGTCAACTATTTCTCTTAAAACATACAACTGTCTGTAAGTCGGTTTGGGCGTTTCTCCTGTAACCCTCGATATATTTAGATCAAAAGAGCAATTTTCTTTAACTTGTTCTGGAGTTACACCCGGGTGACAGGTTTCCAAATACATTTCTCCATTATCATCAAACCTGAATACACCCATATTCGAAACTACTCCTACCGGGCCACATTCTGCAAAAGGAGTACCTTTCCATACTTCTTTCTTGGGTTTCCAGTCTCCACTGGGCCAATCATAGCACCACCATCCAGGAGTAGTAGTATATTGATTCCTTTCTATGAATCTTCTTTTTTCCTGAAGCATTATAAAGACTGTCCTTTTAGCCATGGTTCCTATATCAGAATTTCCTCCGCTCCCAGTAAACCTGTGCTTAGGATTATAGTAATCTCCTCCTAGATAAGTAACATTTACTCCACCATATTTGTCAATGGAAGCCCCACTTAAAAATCCAAGGGTAACGAGTCCACGCTGCAGGTAGTACCCAAAAGTATCCATGAGCCCTCCGAGTTGAGAACTCATAAAGCTGGCCCTTTGATCAGCCACCGATCCAGGAATATGCATAGACCTGCCATCCAAAATACCCGATTCATAAATTAGTACTGCATCGGGAGCATTAAGGCACTGTGCTGTTAAAATACCTAGCATGGGAAGCCCTGTACCAGCAAATACAACATCATCATTGTTAACTTCTCTGGAAGCAGCAAGAGCCATCAATTCATTTAAATGGAAATCCCCAACTCTGGCAACTTCGTCAGGTATCTGATTGATTTTGGCAATTACATTCTCAATATTTTTCATTCATTACACCTCCTCGGCTTTTCTTCTCCAGCTAAACGGGGTGAACACCTGTGGAGATGGATTCTTACCTCTCTGCATATGCCCACTGTATCCAGTTGATCTGCTGGCCCGCAGAGCAATCAGTTTATCTACTCCAACTTTTCCTAAAAAGTCATTCCAATCCTTGGGCCCATAGACCCACTCTTCCATCCATTTCCGAATCGCTTCTTCATCTCTTTGAAGTTTATCCCATGTCTTAATGAGTTCACTATCATAATCATAGTAATAAGGCACTCCTGAAGGATATGCTCCATAAGGAACCTCAACAATAGTATCCACTTTAATGAATGGCACCAGATTGTTTTCCGGATCTCTTCTCAGTTCTTCCTCAGAGACTATTTCTTCACAGGTAACTACCAACCTATCACAGGCGAATGCTATTTCTTTATCTTCTGAGGTGAGTCCCTGTATTCTAACAGTTCCCATATCACCAACCTTCTGGGCGTGGATAACACCGACTTCCGGCTTAGCAGCCGGAACTACAATAACTTTTCCTCCCCCATAAAAGGGGTCATCCATTATGATAAATTTCTCCTTTGGTATCCTGGGATTGCTTCCATCCCGGAGACCAGCCTTTTTCATGGCATCATATTCTGGATTCAATATGTCAGAACCAAGTGGAGCGTAATAGGCTATAAATGGAGCTCCTACGGCTCCAGCAAGCATTCTGAAAGCCTGCTGACCGTGAGACCAGTCTTCAAAAATCATTTTTCCTTCCCGGAGCAATCTTGCGCCAGCGAGGTCCACTTTGGCAAAAACCTCACCAAAACCACACCAGCTATTCTCGTGTATCCCTAAATTCCCACCTGCATGCATTAAAAAGGTAGCGCAACTCGGATGCCCCACAATATAATGAAGATCTTTATAACCCTGGCGCACTATTTCCCAGGCAAAGGCAACCGGATTTCTGTTGAATCCCGTAAAACCACCCATAGCTATGCTTACACCATCACGTATATGGGTTTTTACTGCCTCTTCTAAAGACATTATTTTACCCATCTTTAATCCTCCTCCTATTTATATTCCACTCTTTAAATTTTAAATAAAGCTGAACACTGGTCGAGCCGCACTTCCAGCAGAATACTTATCTCCTGGAAATACTCTGTTCCCCATCTTTACCCTTTTCCCTATTAATTCCATGCCGACTTTTCCGGGGTCTATATCAATTAAGTTCCCCATTATCCACGGACCTTCGTCAAGCTCTACTATGACAATAGTATAAGGAACCTCATTCTGCCGCCCTTCAGGAGCCACGTAGGTCGTCGTAAATGTAACTATTTTGCCCTTACCGCTCAGTTCAATTATGCTTAAGTCTGTGCTGGCACATTCGCTGCACACCATCATCGGCGGACAGGTAATAGCCTCGCAATTGTTGCACTTTAAGCCCATTAATTGGTTCTTTTTAAGAGCCTTGTTATAATCTTTAAATGGAAGTTTATATTCCATATTTATATCCCCCCTTTATTCAACTGACAGAATCAGGTTGAGGATTACGCCATCGCCCCCCAACGTATCCACCATTCCCACTTTAGCTCCTTCTACCTGCCTCCCCTCGTCAACCATCTGCCCTCGCAGTTGGCGGGCTATTTCGCACACCTGGGAAGCGCCTGTAGCTCCGATTGGATGCCCTTTAGCCTTCAATCCCCCGGAAATATTTATGGGGATCTTACCTCCGATTCTGGTCTCACCCTTTTCCCATGCATTGCCTGCAGTGCCAAATTCAAAAAAACCGAGGCTCTCTGCAGCAATTAAAGAAGCTATACTAAAACAATCATGCAGCTCACAAACATCAATGTCTTTCGGTTTTAAACCCGCCATCCGGTAAGACTGTTCTGCAGCCAGTTCCCTCGCCCTGAGCCGGGGTAGATATTTGCGCTGCCTGGCAAGATTAGGAGATGAGGCTTGACCAATCCCAATAATATATACAGGCTTATCAACCAGCTTCTTGGCAATTTCTTCGGAAGCCAAAACAACCGCAGCCGCACCATCTGAAAATGGACAGCAGTCATGTAACTGCAAGGGGCTGCAAATCATGGGACTGCTCAAAACATCGTCTACTGTTATTTCTTGGTGGAACTGAGCGTTCGGATTCTTCATGCCATAGAAATGGGATTGCACCGATACAGCTGCCATCTGTTCCTTAAGTTTTTCCAGAGGTATTCCATACCTATCAGAATAAAGATGCGCCAACAAGCCAAAAGCTGCAGGAAAAGTAAAACCGGCCGGGTATTCGTAGCGGCTGTCGCCAAACATGGCAAACGTCCTTGTCGCTAGCGGGACCCCCATCGCAGTAGCTCTCTCTGTTCCACCGGCTAAAACAATATCGTAATAACCTGAGGCCACCCACATATAGGCATCTCTTATAGCCATAGTTGCCGAGGCACAAGCACCTTCGAGCCTGCTAGCAGGGATCTGGTCGCAGCCGATGTCATTTATAAAATATGATTGCACCATACCCTGCCCTTCAGAGAAATCCCCTAAAACATTACCGATGAAGGCGGCCTGTATATCTTTAGGCTTTATATTAGGTTCATTGATGGCATCCATAGCCGCTTCAGCTAGCATTTCCACTTCGGTAAGCGGCGAGTTGAAACAAAACTTGGTATGCCCTAAACCTACCACAGCTACTCTTCTCATTCTCCACTCCTCCTTTTCATATAACCAGGTTTCAAAAAAACTCCTAAAAAAACAAAACTGTATTTATTTGGCAGACATGCGAAGTGCCCCGTCTAGTCGAATAGTTTCTCCATTCAGCATAGGATTTTCAATAATTTGCTGTACCAACATGGCAAATTCATCAGGTTTTCCCAATCTGGAGGGAAAAGGAACCATTGCCCCTAAGGACTCCTGTACTTTTTGGGGAAGACCTGTCATCATCGGAGTTGCAAAAATTCCTGGAGCAATGGTGCAAACCCTTATACCATCTCCAGAAAGATCCCGGGCCGCAGGCAGAGTCATTCCTACCAGCGCCGCCTTGCTTGCTGCATATGCTACCTGCCCAACCTGCCCGTCAAACGCTGCGATAGAAGCCGTGTTTATAATTACCCCCCTTTCTCCATCGTCATCAGGCTCATTCTGGAGCATTCTTTCTGCAGCCAGTCGCATTACATCAAAAATCCCAATTAAATTAACCTCAATCGTTCGTTTAAAGAGGTCAAGATCATGGGGGCCCTTTTTCCCTACTATTTTCATTGCGGTAGCTATCCCCACACAGTTAACAACAATATCTATACCGCCAAATTTATCTACAGCGAAGTCAACTGCCGTCTGCACTTCTCGGGGTATGGTGATATTTGTTTTGATGAATGCGGCGTTCTCTTTCAGTTCTTCAGCAACCGCTGCTCCTTTTTCTTCGTCAAGGTCCAGAATGACAACCCTTGCCCCTTCTTTAACCAACCTAATGGCAGTAGCTTCTCCAAGACCTGAAGCTCCACCTGAAACAATAGCAGTTTTACCTTTTATTTCCATAAAAATCTTTCCTCCTTCCTTGTTCTAGTATGATCGGGATAAACTTAAAGCCCTAAACCCCTGCTGATGACCAGTTTCATTACTTCGGATGTGCCAGCATATATGGTTTGAACCCTCGCATCGGTCCACATCCTGGAAATCTCATACTCTTTACAGTATCCGTAACCGCCAAATAATTGCAGGCACCGGGATGCCACCCTGTTTTCCATTTCACAAACCCAATACTTAGCCATGCTGACTTCCTGGACTAAATTTTTACCCTGCATATGCTGAAGTACTAATTGATCCATGAAGCTCCTGCCCACCTGAATCTCGCTAGCTATTTCGGCCAGGGTGAACTGGGTATTCTGGAATTTACTTAAAGGCTTATCAAAAATACTTCTTTCCTTTCTACCCAGGGACATAAAAAGCCATGATCCCCCATTTTTTTGTAGATTTCCCGGGGAACTATTCCATTTTCTTCCCATTCATCGTAATATGGCACTATCTCAGCTGCCACAAATCTGGAAAATGATTCTTGAAACATTTTATGTTCCGTAGTAAAAGGTAAAATTCGATCCACTATATACTCTCTCCCCATCCTAGAGAAAATTTCCCTGGCTAATAAATTGTAAGCTAGCTTTTATATAAACCACACGATCTCCAAAAGCAGTTTCCTTTTAAAAAAGCTTCGTTTCTATTTCTCTTTAAACTGTGGTTTCCTCTTTTCAATAAAGGCTTTCATACCTTCTTTTTGGTCTTCAGTACTAAAGCAGAGGCTAAAAACATCTGCCTCTATCGTCATAGCCCTATCTATATCAGTTTGCATTCCTTCATTTATTGCCGTCTTACAAAATCGTACTGCCAACTGGCCTTTCGACATGATCCTACCGGCTATTTCCTTTACATGATTTATGAGATTATTCGCTGGCACAACTGCATTAACCAGTCCTATACGCAGCGCTTCTTCTGCATCGATAATATCTCCGGTATAATGTAGCTGTTTAGCCATACCAATACCTACCAGCCGAGGCAAACGCTGCGTCCCCCCAAATCCTGCGGTTACCCCAAGCCCTACCTCTGGCTGCCCAAATTTGGCATTTTTAGATGCAATTCGGAAGTCACAGGCCATAGCAAGTTCGCACCCACCTCCAAGGCAAAAGCCATTGACCGCAGCAATTACAGGTTTAGGTAGCAATTCTATTTTTCTTAGAACTCCCATGCCGAAAAGACTAAATTCCCTTGCTTCCATAGGAGTCATCTTTACTATATAATTGATATCCCCACCAGACATAAAGGCTTTATCTCCTGCTCCAGTGATAATAACAACTTTAACGTCATCATCCGTAGCAACCGTGTCGATAACATCAGAAAGCTCTTCAACCACAGTTTTATTTATGGCATTAAGAACCTCAGGACGATTAATGGTTATAAATGCCACCCCTGCTTCCTTCTTCAGGAGAATGGTTTGATAAGTTACCTGCAAGCTAACCCTCCTCTCTCATACTTTCTTTATTAAGCCTTTTAGGCAAGCACCTGCAATCTTCACATCCAGCACAGTATTTCTCTAAACAATTCACCTCCCCACGGGACAGCCCATAATACTATTTTTCTAAAAAAAACAATGTTAACCGGTTTACTGAAATAAATTAAGCAAAATCTATGCCAATCTTTAAGTAGAGATAGGATTTTAATGAATAATAAAACTGTTCTACCGCTAACAGCAGCAACAGCCGGTATCCTATAATTTGTTTTTTACTAGGATGAGTTTCCGGTATTTTCCAGCTTATTCTTCAAAAGTGCAATTTTATAACCCCCAATATAAAAACGGATGTTTGGTTAAGCCTTAAACTAAGGTTAAAAATAGTTTTCGCACAGATGCAACAGAATTCGCAATTCTGTAACGGTTTTAAGATCGACATCATTGTAATGCTATAATTTGAATGCTATACTTTCTGTGTTAAAGGAGTGAGGTTCCATGCCCTTCGACGGCATTACTATCAGGGCAGTAACAAAAGAGCTCCATTCGGAACTGGTTAATGCCCGGATAGATAAGATTCACCAGCCTGAAAAAGACGAAATCATTCTTTCCATAAGACAACAGGGAGTAGGGTCCATAAAGCTGCTGATTTCTGCCAATGCCAGGTGGGCAAGAATTCATACGACTACCAGCAAAAAAGAAAATCCCGCTACTCCTCCCAGCTTTTGCATGCTATTGCGCAAATACCTGGAAGGCGGGAAAATCAAGGAAATCAAACAGGTCGATTTTGAACGCATAGTGCACATTAGGATTGAAGCTCTCGATGATTTTCGGGAATGGAAAGATAAACTGCTTATCTGCGAGTTCATGGGCCGACATTCTAATATAATACTGGTAAATCCTGAAAACGGCTTAATCATTGATGCCATAAAAAAATACGGCAGTGACCTCAGTTCCTATAGAGAAGTTCTGCCGGGCAAAAGATATAAACATCCTCCCCACCAAGGAAAACTCAACCCCTTGGAAGCTCATTTCGATGATTTTGTCCGGGCCATGTGGGACCAAGGTGAAAACCAAACACTCGCTTCCTCTCTGTTCAATGTATATTCGGGTATAAGCCCTTTTTCCGCCAGAGAATCGTGCATTACCAGCGGGCTTGATCCAGACATGCCAGTTGAACAAGCGGGAGAGTATGAATTAGGCCGGCTCTATACTTGTATAAAAAATTTGTTAGAGGAAATCGCCAGAGGGGAAGTGAAACCGGTAATTTTATATATAAACAACGAAGCAGTAGAATTCAGCCCCTTTTATAATTGTATTCCTTCCATGTCGTCTAAATATGTCCAGTTCTCTTCCATGAATGCTGCCTGTGACTGTTATTATAAGGATAAGATTAACAAGCTGAAATTAGAATCTGTCAAAACCAATCTTTCCCGCAACATAAAAAGCTTGCTGGACAAATCATACAAAAAAAAGTTCCTGCAGGAAGGAGATATTCACAAAGCAAAAGAAAACGAAAAGTATAGACACTGGGGAGAACTTTTAACTTCATATGCCCATCAATTGGAAAAAGGAGACAAAGAAGCTGTGCTCAGCGACTTCTATACTGGCGAACAGGTAATAATCAAACTCGATCCTCGCTATACTCCAATTCAAAACGCCCAAAAATATTTTAAAAAATATAATAAAAGCAGAAAAGCCCTGGATCACCTGGCTAAGCTCACAGCTAAAACTCAGGAAGAAATAGACTATCTAGAATCAGTCATGGTTGCTATAAAACAGGCAGAATATCTTGATGAACTGAATGAAATAATTGAAGAGCTGGAAAGAGAAGGCTATATCAGAGAACGCTCTCGCCGTTTACGGTCTAAACAGGAAAAAAGCGCTCCCCGCAGATTTATATCATCGGATGGTCTGGAAATCTTAGCAGGCAAAAACAACACCCAGAATGATTTTCTCACTTTAAAACAGGCAAAAAATCACGACTTGTGGCTGCATGCCAAAGATATACCCGGCACTCACGTGATTGTAAAACTGCCAAAAAATACTACCTCCATACATGACGTGCCTGATTCCACCTTAGAAGAAGCAGCTGCTCTCGCTGCCTACTTCAGCAAAGCAAGCCAGTCAGACAAGGTCCCGGTGGATTATACATTTATAGCTAATGTCCACAAGCCGAGCGGTGCTAAACCCGGTATGGTTATATACGAAAACTACTGGACAATAATGGCCAATCCTCACTCCAAAAGGCTCAGCAATTTATTCGACTCTGCGGATATAGACCCTGGGTAGCCGGCTAGATAATGCGTGCTTGTTTGGGCACGCAGCAAAAAAATAGCGTTATCGCAGATAACGCTATTTCCCCTCCCGCTCTTTTCCCTATTTTTCGATTATTTCTACTGACCCGTCAGGGTTTTTCTTAACCTCGCTTCCTTCTTCCAGAATATATATTTTCCTATTTACCGCATCTACAGCAACTTCCCGGTTAATAAGGGTAGCAACTTCATTTTTGGTTACCAGCGTACGTATCTGCACACCATTGTCATAGAGCTGGATAGTCAGCTCGCTGTTACCTTTTTTAATGACCTCCTGCGTATGGCGTCGGTAAGGTTTTATAAATACATAATCATAACCGCCGTCGACAAACGGGACTTCTTTTCCATTGAGAAAAACCCGCAATGAAATTTCGCCTCCTCTTTATTAACCGCGGCTGCCTGGTTTGATTGCCGGAATTTTTCCCTCCCTGCATAAAGGACAGTCTTCTGCTTCCCAGGATTGAATATCCATAGTCAAAACTGCTTCCTGTTTTACACCAAAGTCTGCCTTACCGCCGCTCCTGTCCACCAGTACCGCAACTCCAGCCACACAACCGCCGGACTTCTCTACAATATCAATTACCTCCCGGATGGAACCGCCGGTCGTCAGCACATCTTCCACTACCAGCACCCTTTGCCCCGGTTTAATTTCAAAACCCCGCCTTAAAGCCATCTCCCCGTCTTTTCTTTCCGTGAAAACAGCAGGAACGTTCAGCTGCCTGGCTACTTCATAAGCGATAATTATGCCGCCCATGGCCGGCCCAATTACGAGTTCAATGTTATCTTCTTGAAATTTTGAAGCAATATAAGAAGCGAGTTTCTCAGTGTAATTAGGATACTGCAAAATCCGGGCACACTGTACATACCGGTCACTATGTCGTCCGGAAGTAAGCAAAAAATGGCCCTCCATTAAAGCGCCTGTATTGGTAAACATCTCGACTGCTTCTTCTCTTTCCAACATTCCTTCAAGCCTCCAATTCGCCAATGATTTTTTCTGCCGCTTCCCTGGGATTTTCAGCTTCAGTGATAGGTCTTCCTATTACTATAAAATCAGCGCCCATGTCCAAAGCCTGCCGGGGAGTCGTAATGCGCTTCTGATCATTCTTTTCTGCCCAGGCAGGGCGAATACCGGGAGTAACTATTTTAAAATCCTGCCCACAGGCTTCACGGATAGCAGTAATTTCCTGCGGTGAACATACCACTCCTGAAAGTCCAGCTTCCTTAGCCATTAAAGCCCACTTCACTGCTAAGTCTTCAAGTGTTATCCCGGATATAAATATCTCGTTTTCTAGTTCTAACCGGGAGATGCTGGTAAGAACCGTAACCGCAAGCACCAGAGGAGGCTCAGTGCTCAACCTGGAAGCTTCATCTGCAACCTCAGCCGCCACTCTGCCCATCATTTCCTTTCCCCCGGCAGCATGCACGTTGAACATGTAACAATTCAACCTGGTCAGAACCCTTCCTGCAGCTGCTACTGTATTAGGAATATCATGAAATTTAAGATCAACAAATACTCGCCCTCCCATATCGTTAATGCGCTTTACTATGTCTGGTCCGGTACTGCTGAAAAGCTGCATACCGACCTTGAAAACGCCTATGCAGCCAATTAAATCCTTAACCAAAGCCACAGCTTCCTGCGAAGTGTTTACATCGAGTGCCAGCACAATTCTGTCTCTAGCCTGCAAAAATAATCTTCCTCCTTCCACCGGGGACTCTATTCTTGGACAGCTGCCCCCACCAGTTCTCTGATGCTTCCCAGTTTATGCTGCCGCAAGTAACCCTTTAAGTCCTCCAGTATATCCCTGGCTATACAAGGGCTAATAAAATTGGCAGTCCCTATAGATACAGCAGTAGCTCCCACCATAATAAACTCCAAGGCATCTATGTAGTTCATAATCCCGCCTCCGCCGATAATAGGCAGATTGACTTCTCTATATACCTGATAAACCATGCGCAGGGCAACAGGCTTAATCGCAGGTCCGGATAACCCTCCAAAAATATTGCCCAGCACCGGTTTCCTTTTCTCAATATCTACTGCCATACCCATCAAGGTGTTTATCATAGACAGAGCGTCTGCTCCGCCCGCTTCTGCCGCCTTGGCTATTTCAACAATATCAGTAACATTGGGGGATAATTTAGGAATAACAGGCAGAGAAGTTTCCCCCTTGACCGCGTCCACTACCTGGTATACCATTTCCGGGTCAGTACCAAATTGAAGCCCGCCCTTTTTTACATTGGGACAAGAAATGTTCAGTTCTATCCCCACTATACCGGTTTGTCTTTCAATCAAAGAGGCAATAGCTGCGTACTCTTCCACAGTGTTCCCGGCTATGTTGGCAATAACAGCAACTCCTCTTTCCCGCAGATACGGCAGATGTTCATTTAAAAAAACTTCGATACCTGGGTTTTCCAGACCAATGGCATTCAACATCCCGGCAGGGGTCTCCACAATACGAGGCGGCGGGTTGCCATTCCTTTTCTCTAAAGTTGTACCCTTGACTACAAGTGCTCCTATATTAGATATATCAATAAAATCTTCATATTCTCTGCCATAGCCGAATGTCCCTGAGGCCAATATGATCGGGTTCTGCAAATGCATTTTTCCTATTTTTACCGCCATATCAACAGGGGCCGGATTAACTGCTCCTCTTTTCAAAAATTCAACCTCCAGTCCCAAGTTATTTAAGAAGTTAACCGAAATTTTACATAAAGCTAACAAACACTTAAAATCTTTTCTTTATACTTATACTGTGTTGGTGAGAACTTAATGGTTAATATATTTTATTATATAAAAACTCCTCCTTCATTATTTAATGGTCGGGTTTACCGGCCATTAATTTTTTTGTATAATTTTACCTTGTCCATAGAGAAAACAGGCCCATCTTTACATACCTTAACATATTCTTCATCCTCAGCCTTAAGCTTACGGGCACACCCCAGGCATGCCCCGACTCCGCATGCCATATGTTCTTCCAGGGAAACTTCCCCTGGAATACCATGCTGATCAGCAAATGCAGCAACCAGCTCCATCATTGGCTCTGGCCCGCATGCATATATAAAATCTATCTCCGCAGGGTCAATCTTCTTATACAGCAAATCGGTAACTAATCCTTTAAAGCCTGCACTCCCGTCGGCAGTAGCCGGCATAAATTCTACTCCAATCTGTCTTAGTTTATCGAACGCCACCATCTGCTTTTGGTTTTCAGTACCGTGAAGCACCTGTACTTTGCATTTTTCCTCCCTAAGTACCCTGGCCAGATATACAAGGGGAGCAATTCCTACCCCCCCGCCTACCAACAGAACATTCTTATGGGTACCAGGCAGAGTAAAACCTCTGCCGAGCGGGCCCATAACATCAACATAGTCTTTGGTTCTTACCCTGGTTAACAGATGGGTACCCTTTCCTACAACCTTGTACAGCACTGTTATACTGCCCAGCCTTTTGTCTACATCGTATAAGCTGAGCGGCCTCCTGAGCAGCGGATGGTAGCTGCTGAGACTGGGCCTGATATGCACAAACTGACCTGGATGGCATTCAGAAGCAATCCGCGGTGTAATAAATTCCAGCTCATATATATCCTCGCTTACCCGAGTGTGCCCAACAACCAAACCGTTTTCAAGAAAAGGCATATAAAAATCCTCCAGGATAAATTTAAATTTTAATTTTAATTTTTATCCGTTTTAGTTCCCATTAAATACCACAGCTGACATCTGCACTTAACGCTGCACGTTAAACATTAACATACTCTTTTATATGTTTTACCTCCATATCAACCGCCTTTCTCCCCCCCTGTATAACATTTTGCACGACTTTCAGGGTGTCCAAAGAAGTAAGACATGGAATATTCAACTCTACAGCGGCTCTGCGAATCTGAAAACCGTCACTGAAGGGCTTCCTCCCTTGGGTGAGAGTATTGACAACAAAATCAACCTTACCTTCTCGAATAAGGTCAACAATATTGGGGGAGCCTTCCTTAAACTTCTTGACTGTCTTCACCTGAACCCCTTTTTCCCTGAGGAAGGCTGCCGTTCCTTCGGTCGCAACCAGGTTAAAGCCCATGTTGACAAATTCTTTTAATATCGGTCCAGCTTCTTCTTTGTCTTTATCAGCAATAGTAGCAACAATAGTTCCTTTTTCAGGTATTTCTAGTCCCGCCGCCAAAAGTCCTTTAAAAATAGCACTGTTTAGCGATTTATCTATGCCCATAACCTCTCCAGTAGACTTCATCTCCGGTCCCAAATTGATATCTACCTGTTCCAGCTTGTTGAAAGAAAATACCGGCACTTTAACCGCATAGTAATCTGGTTTGGGCTGCAATCCACCTCTGTATCCCAGGTCTTGCAGCGTCTTGCCGAGGATAATTTCTGTCGCGAGCTTGACCATGGGTATCCCTGTTATTTTGCTTACAAACGGCACCGTCCTGCTCGAACGCGGGTTCACTTCCAGAACGTAGAGCTCATTATCAAATTCAACAAACTGGATGTTTATTAAGCCCTTGACTTCAAGTTCCAAGGCAATTTTTTCAGTATATTCAACGATTTTCTCCTGGATAGACTGGCTTATATCATGAGCCGGAAATACTGCCATACTGTCGCCAGAATGGACTCCTGCTCTCTCAATGTGCTGCATTATACCAGGAATCAAGACTTCTTTCCCATCACATATTGCATCAACCTCTATTTCCGTTCCGAGCAGATATTTATCCACCAATACCGGATGTTCCCGGCTGACCTTTACCGCACTTTCCATATATTGCCGCAGTTCTGCCTCGTTATAAACGATTTCCATAGCCCTCCCCCCCAACACGTAGGAAGGCCGAACCAAGACGGGATAACCTATCCGTTCTGCAACTGTTACTGCTTCTTCGGCAGAAAACACGCTCTTCCCAGGGGGACGCGGTATGCCCAATTTTTCAACCATCGCGTCAAAACGGTCACGGTCTTCGGCTCTGTCTATACTTTCATTGGAAGTCCCGAGGATTTTAACCCCCGCCTTGTCCAGGCGATCAGCCAGGTTAATAGCTGTCTGCCCGCCAAACTGGACTATTACCCCTTCAGGTTCTTCTTCCTCGACTATATTCATAACATCTTCAAAGATAAGCGGTTCAAAATATAACCTGTCTGACGTGTCAAAATCCGTACTCACCGTTTCAGGATTGTTATTGGCAATGATAGCTTTTATTCCCGCATCTCGCAATGCCCATACACAGTGTACTGAACAGTAATCGAATTCAACTCCCTGCCCTATTCTAATAGGCCCGGACCCGATTACCAAAACTTTGCGAACCCCAGCTTCATGCACAGCTTCATTTTCCTCTTCATAGCATGAATAGAAGTACGGAGTCACGGCATCAAATTCAGCCGCACAGGTATCAACCAGCTTGTAAGTGGGAATAACCCCCATTTCCCGCCTGATTTTGCGAACATCGTCTTCTCGCATGCCTTTTATTTCTGCAATCTCAAGATCGGAGAAGCCTATCTTTTTTGCTTCTCGCAAGAGATCTGCATCAAGCTCCTGTTCTTCAAGCCGGTGGGAGAAATCAATAATATTCTTCATTTTTTTGAGAAAATACTTGTCTATACGAGTAATATCCCAGATTTCTTCAATCGAAAAGCCCCTGTTGAAGGCTTCTGCTATGATAAAAATTCTCTCGTCATCAGCTTCTTTTAGTCTGGTCCGCAGCTCCTCATCTGTTATCCCGACCAGATCCGGCAGGCGTAAGCCGCATATGCCTATTTCCAGCGAGCGTATTGATTTGAGAAATGCCGCCTCAAAGCTGCGGTCAATCGCCATTACTTCTCCTGTTGCCTTCATTTGCGTACCCAGACGCCGGTCTCCAAAAACAAATTTGTCAAACGGCCAGCGCGGTACCTTGAGAACAACATAATCAATAGCCGGTTCAAAACAAGCTGTCGTAGTGCCTGTTACTGCGTTGGGAATCTCGTCAAGATTAAACCCTATGGCTATTTTGGTAGTAACCCTGGCTATCGGGTAGCCGGTAGCCTTGGAAGCCAGGGCACTAGAACGGCTGACCCGGGGATTTACTTCAATAACATAATATTCTTTGCTGAAAGGATCCAAGGCAAACTGGATGTTGCAGCCCCCGGCAATTTTCAATGCCCTGATTATTTTCAGAGACGCTGCCCTCAACATCTGATATTCTTCATCTGTCAGAGTTTGCGCAGGGGCAATTACTATGCTGTCACCAGTATGGATGCCCATAGGATCCAGGTTTTCCATGCTGCAGATCGTTATGCAGTTGTCCTCTGCATCACGCATAACTTCAAATTCAATCTCCTTATAGCCAGCTACGCTCTTTTCAAGTAATACCTGATGCACGACACTGCTTTTCAATCCCTTGGTAACTATCCTTTTTAATTCTTCTTCATTGGTAGCCGTTCCGCCGCCTGTACCGCCCAAAGTGTACGCCGGTCTTACAATAAGCGGATATCCCACACTGCCGGCAAACCGCAGTGCTTCTTCTACAGAATGAACTATATCGCTTTCCGGGACCGGTTCGCCGATTTCTTCCATAGTTTTCTTAAACATTTCCCGGTCTTCGGCACGGTAAATAGCCTCCAGGGGCATACCTAAAACCGGTATCCCTGTCCTGTCCAATATGCCTGCTTTGTCTAAAGCTAAAGCCATGTTTAACCCTACCTGCCCCCCAAGATTCGCTATGATGCCGTCGGGTTTTTCTTTGTCCAGTATTTTAACCACAGTTTCTAGGGTTATCGGCTCTATATACACATTATCTGCTATATTAACATCAGTCATTATTGTAGCCGGATTGCTGTTAAGGAGCACTACTTCAATACCTTCTTCTTTCAGAGCTTTACAGGCCTGGGTTCCAGCGTAGTCAAATTCGGCTGCCTGCCCGATAATAATAGGCCCTGACCCGATTACCAAAACTTTTTGCAACCCTTTTTTGAGTGGCATATAATCTCCTCCATCCTGTATATTCCAGAATAATTCCTCATCTTAAAAAAGGTCAATAAAATCATCGTAGAAGAATCCCGTTTCACTGTATCCCGGGTAGCTTTCCGGATCAAATTGCACGGAAAATACAGGTAGGCCCCTGTATCTTACGCCTTCAATACTTCCGTCGTTGAGGCTCCGCATGGTTATCTCAAGCTCTGTATCTTTAACAGAATTCTCGTCTATACAGTACCCGTGATTTTGAGTAGTTATATATACTCGTCCATTTTCCAGGTTTTTCACCGGATGATTTGTACCTCGATGCCCAAAAGCAAGCCGGTAAATCTCAGCACCTGCAGCGAGAGCTATTATCTGATGCCCCAGCCCTACTCCAAATAAGGGCTTTTTGCCTATCAGCTTTCTGCAGGTCTCTACAGCATAAGGAACCGCTCGGGGATCCCCAGGCCCGTCTGATATAAATACCCCCTGAGGATTCAAATTGATTATCTCTTCTGCTGCGGTGTTGGCGGGAACAGCGATGACTTCACATCCCCTCCTTACAAAGGAATCAATTACCCCCCTTTTAGTCCCCAGGTCAAGCAACACCACCTTCTTGTTGCTGCGGCTGTCCCCAAAAGCCCTGATATTCCCCCTGGTTACGTACTGCACCAGGTCGCCTCTCAGTTCTTGGGATGCCTGCTGCGCTTTTTTAAGCAGCCATTCCATATTATCCAGACTGTCGCTGATAACCCCTCCCATTGTTCCCTCATTGCGCAAAACTCTGGTCAAAGCGCGAGTATCAACTCCAGTCAGTACTGCAATTTCATTTTCATTAAGGTAACTTATTAAATCCGTCTTCATTTCATAATGGCTGGGAAAATCCGTAGCTTCCCGCAGCACTAATCCTCTAACCATAGCCCTCCTTGATGCAAAACTTTTTTCATTAAAACCCACATTCCCTACCAGAGGATAAGTCATAACTACAATCTGTCCATAATAAGACGGGTCAGTGATAATATCCTGATAGCTTATCATAGCAGTACTGAAAACCACTTCTCCTCCTGCCATACGGCAGTCGTTGAGTAATTTGCCGGAAAAAACCTTGCCGTTTTCCAGTATTAAATATCCATTCATAAACTCCATCTCCTCTTAAGTTCTTAAAGTAGAGCCGCCCCCGATTCAGCTCCCGATAAGTCAAAGTTTAAAATTGCTATATTATCACCTTGCCATCACGCGCTACTACCTTGCCGCTGACAATAGTCATGCAGGGCCAGCCCTTCATTTCCATCCCCTTAAACGGAGTATTCCGCCCTTTGGAATAAAAAACCGCCGGATCTACTTTTTTAACCACGTCTGGATCTATAACAGTTATGTCGGCAGGCTTGCCGGGAGTCAAAGTGCCTCTGTCAATCCTCAACGCAGCAGCCGGACCTGTAGTAAACAGTTCAACCATCTTCTTCACGTCTAACAGCCCTTTGGAAACCAATTTATCCATTATAACTGCTACTGCCGTTTCCAGACCTGAAATACCAGGAGAAGCCAGGTGGTATTCGCAATCCTTGCTCTCTTTTTCGTGGGGAGCATGATCAGTAGCAATGCAGTTCACAGTCCCATCGTTCAAAGCTTCCCTCAGAGCTGCAATATGCTCTTCCGAACGCAGGGGAGGGTAAACTTTGGTGTCGGCATCATAAGTTTCGACTATTTTATCGCTTAAAGCCAAGTGATGCGGGGTGACTTCACAGCTGACACTAATTCCTTCATCTTTGGCCCTGCGTACCAATTCTACTGCCCCTTTAGTCGACAGATGGCATATATGCACATGAGCTCCTGTCGACTTGGCCAGCAGTATATCCCGGGCCGCCATTATATCTTCGGCGACTGCCGGAATGCCTTTCAGTCCATAAATTGTAGAATAATAGCCCTCGTGCATCTGGCCGTCTTGAGAAAGATTCAGGTCTTCACAATGAGATAATACAGGCAAAGCAAACATTCTGGCATATTCCAGAGCATTCCGCATGATATCTGCTCTCATAACCGGCTTGCCGTCATCAGAAATGGCCACACAGCCAGCCGCCACCAGGTCTGCTATCTCTGCCAGTTCTTTTCCCCCTTGTCCCTTGCTTATCGCTCCTACAGGCAACACATTGACCACACCGCATTTGCGGGCCCTTTCTTTTACAAAACCAGCTACCGCAATGTTATCAACAACAGGTTTGGTGTTGGGCATACAGCAAACAGCGGTGAAGCCCCCTGCAGCAGCTGCTCTGGTGCCGGAAGCGATGTCTTCCTTGTATTCAAAACCGGGCTCACGCAGGTGCACATGCATATCTATAAACCCCGGACATATTATTTTCCCAGAAACGTCTACAGTCTCACAGTCCTGTGGAGCCAATTCAGGTTCTACTGCTGCTATTTTCCCATCTATAATGAGGACATCATTGACTCCGTCTATCTTGTTAGCAGGATCAACAACCCGTCCCCCTTTAAGCAACAATTTCACTTTTGCTCCCTCCCATCATCAAAAACAGCAAAGCCATCCTTACGGCAACCCCGTTGGTAACCTGTTCATCGATAACCGCCTTGCTGCCGTCAGCAATTTCACTAGATATTTCTACCCCTCTATTCATAGGGCCAGGATGCAGAACCAATACGTCCTTTTTAGCCTTTTTGAGGCTTTCCGGTGTTACCATGTAAAGATTGGCGTATTCTTCTAATGAAGGAAACAGACCGCTTTGCTGTCTCTCTCTCTGAATACGCAGAACATTTATCACATCGACATCGGCAAAAGCCTCTTCCAAGCTGTAATAGGCTTTTACACTCAGTTTTTCCACCTCAGGAGGCATTAAGGTTGAAGGGCCCACCACCCGGATCTCACATCCGAATTTGCCCAAGCCGTATATGTTTGAACGAGCAACCCTGCTGTGCAAGATATCACCTACAATAGCTACTTTCAGTCCTTCCAGAGTACCCTTGCGTTCTCTTATTGTGTACATATCCAGCAATGCCTGGGTAGGATGTTCATTAGCGCCGTCGCCGGCATTAATAACCCTCATTTTGGTATTACGGGCTACGTAGTGAGGAGTCCCGCTCATAGAATGCCTCATCACCATCAAATCAAAACCCATTACTTCGATAGTCTTAATAGTATCCCGCAGGCTTTCCCCCTTCTGAACGCTGCTGGTCGATACTGCCAGATTTACGGTATCTGCACTGAGATACTTGCCGGCTATTTCAAAAGAAGTTCTGGTCCTGGTACTGGGTTCATAGAAAACGGTTACCATGGCTTTACCCCTCAAAGCCGGCACTTTTTTAATGTCTCTCTTGATAATATCTTTCATGGGAACCGCCGTATCCAGGATGAGTTCAATCTCCTCCCTCTCCAGGTCTCGAAGTCCTAATAAATCTTTCCTCCTGTCAAGTTTCATTAGCCACGCCCCCTTCGGCAAATTTTTTATAGAAGCTCTCTCGTTATTGCGGTTTTACCCTGTAAACACTGAATCTTTATACCTGTGCCTAATATGGCACAAAAAAAATCTCCCCTGCTGCAGCAAGGAAGATCGGGTTGCCTGTTTTCCCTTGAATACTCTCCCTTGCTAGCCTCTCGGGACCAGTTTAAAGGGGTGCTTTCATCGGTCTACAGTTTCCTGTATCACTACCTTTTCCTCTCCATCTATTTCTTTTACCAAAACCGAGATTATCTCCCGTTTCGATGTCGGCACGTTTTTACCAACAAAATCTGCCTTTATCGGCAACTCTCTGTGTCCTCTGTCTACAAGGACGGCCAACTGTATACATCGCGGCCTTCCCAAATCCATCAGCGCATCCATGGCGGATCTGACTGTTCTTCCGGTATATAGCACATCGTCCACCAGCACTATATTGAGATCATTGATGTCAAAATATACCTCGGTACGATGGACTTGAGGCTGTAAACCAAGTGTTGTAAGGTCGTCACGGTAAAGCGTGATATCAAGAACCCCTACGGGAATTTTTACTCCTTCGATCTCTTCGATACGGTTGGCAAGACGCTGGGCAAGAGGGCCTCCTCTCCTGCGAATACCAACAATAGCTACATCCTCGACGCCTTTATTTTTTTCGATAATTTCGTGGGCGATACGGGTAAGTGCTCTTTTAATAGCCACCTCGTCCATTATCACATTTTTTTCTCGCAGTTCCAATCTTTTTATCCTCCTAAACTGGATAAAACAAAAGCCTGCCGCAGCCGTAAGGCCAAAGGCAGGCAATATTAATCCTTCTTAATCCTTGCTAGCCTCACGGGGCCAACTTAAAGGTTCTTATGCGATTATAAACAACCCCGGCCATAAATGTCAACGGCTATTTTTCAATTTTAAAAGTATGCCTGCAAAATAATCCGGCAGCGGACTGGTAAATTCCATATATTCACCTGTAGATGGATGCTGAAAACCCAACAAATATGCATGCAGTGCCTGGGAATGCAGCCCCAAGTGTTTCCTGGCTGGACCGTACAGCGGGTCACCTGCTACCGGATGCCCTATATAAGAAAAATGCACCCTTATCTGATGAGTCCTGCCGGTAAAGAGCCTAACCTTTACCAGGGTATAATTATCAAACCTTTCTATAACCCGGTACTCACTCACAGCAGGTTTGCCGCCTGCTGTCACCGCCATTTTTTTGCGGTCTGCTTTGCTCCTCCCAACTGGTGCCTCAATAGTCCCCAGCCCTTCTTTAATTATTCCATGAACCAAGGCAATATATTCACGGTTTATGGTATGATCCTTGATCTGTTCCGCCAGTCTGCGGTGAGCGGCATCGTTCTTAGCCACAACCATAACTCCGGACGTATCCTTGTCTAAACGATGCACAATACCGGGCCTGAGCTCGCCGTTTATCCCGGAAAGATCCTTGATATGGTAAAGCAGGGCATTTACCAAGGTTCCACTCCAATTGCCGTGGGCTGGATGAACTACCATCCCCTTGGGTTTATTGACGACAGCTAAGTCCTCATCTTGGTAAATAATTTCCAGAGGAATCTTTTCTGGTCGGATATTTACTTCCTTTACCTCGGGAACCTCTACAATGACCTCCTCGCCTTCTTTTACACGGTAACTGGCTCTACGAGCTTCTCCGTTAACCAATACCTTATTTTCTCCTATAAGGTTTTTTACCATAGAACGTGACAACCGCTCGATATTTACCGTTATAAAAGCATCCAGCCTTTCACCCTCCATCTCTTCCCCCACCAGCAGCACCTCAGTTTTTTTCATTTCTGTACCTCTCCCTGCTTATTTAACAGCAAATACCCCATCAGCAATATACCCCCACAAACAATAGCAGAATCGGCAATATTGAAAACCGGCCACCACTTCAAATCCAAAAAATCAACAACAAAACTACAGCGCCAGCGGTCAATAAAGTTTCCCAGCGCGCCGCCAGCTAATAGGCCCATGCCCAATCTAGCCAAGCCGGGCAGAGGGTGCCGGATATTGTATACCAGCATTGCAATAACGACTACACCGGCACATATCAGAAAAAATATTGATTTCCCCTGCAAAATCCCAAAAGCAGCTCCCTGATTTTGCACATAGGTCAGGTATAAAAAACCCTCAATCAAGGCCCTGCTCTCACCGATACTAAAACTGCCTGTAATTAACCACTTGGTAAGCTGGTCTATTATGACGACTGCGATCATGCTGACCCAAAACTGCAATTTATATCATCCACCTCACATCTTTGTCTGTGCATTTTCACAAGCTGTTTATTCTTCCCTATATATCAGGTCCTTTATATTTTACGCCAGATAAAAACCTGTCGCAAATAAATTCCAATCACCTGCAATTTCTTGGACAACAGGTCCCATAAGCGTTTCTCCTTTCCTTTGATACCGGTTTTATGCAACTCCTATTTTATTTTAAAGGGGAGATCTCCTTATCATTTTTTCTGTTATTTCCCAAGCTAATTTTACGCCAACCACATCATCGTTTTGCGGCCGATATTATTTTTTCTTCCCTTCCTCACCGATTCTCAGCGCACTGCATACTATACGGCCATTTTTAATATAATCAGGCTTTAGCTCTTATGTCCTGGCAACACACCAAAATCTTCCTGTCAATTTGCCAAATATTTGCTGACAACGAGTATATAAAGATGTATATTGTAAAAAAGAACAGCCCAAAATAGTTATATATGAGATGCAGCGAGCTTATTTGTTATCGAGAAAAATGCATAAAAATATAAACAACAGACCGACATGGAAAACGATTTTTGCGCTCCATTACTGCAATCTGACAAAAATCTAATTAAGGAGAGAAGTCTGTTATGAAAGTTTTGCTAATACAGCCGAGGCCCAGCGATGTTATCGGGTATAAAAAGACGATTGCAACAGAACCTCTGGGGCTTGAAATAGTAGCGGCCGCCCTCAAAGAACACGATGTGCAATTGGTGGATACGCTTTTTAATAGGGACATCTCCGGTGCAGTCCTGAAATATCAACCCGATGCGGCAGGAATCAGCTGTTCCTTTACGGTTGATGTATACCAGACATTAAAGATCGCAAGCCAGATAAAAGCGGCGAAAGATGATACATTCATCTTTGTGGGAGGCCACCATGCGTCTTTGAGCTGCGAAGACTTTTATCACCCGGCCATAGACGCTGTAGTTATAGGAGAAGGAGAAACCACAGCCCCGGAACTGCTGAGAATCCTGGAAGAAAAAGGTGACTTGAATCAGGTCTCAGGTCTCGTTTTAAATACAGAAACAGGGCAGCATTTCACCGGAGGACCCCCATTGCTCAGATCGCTTGACAATGTGCCTTTCGCCCAACGCAGTTTAACCGAAAAATACCGCAGGCATTACTACCTGGGAACCCGGCGTCCCTTAGTTGCTGTAGAAACTTCTCGCGGATGCCCGTACCAGTGTAATTTTTGCAGCATCTGGCGTTTTTACGGGAGAAAAATGCGCAAGATGCATCCAGAGCGGGTAGTTGACGAATTGAGCCTTTTGCCGCCGGCTGACACGCTGATAACTGACGACAACTTCCTGGCTGATGTTCAGCGTGCTGACCAAATCGCCACCCTGATTGAGAAACGCAACCTACCCAAGCGTAGATACATCATACAGGCCAGAAGTGACACTATAAACAGATACCCCGAAGTAGTCAAAAAATGGAGGAAAATAGGACTGGATCATATATTCATCGGCTTTGAAAAGATTGACCAGGAACAACTGGATCAGCTCAATAAGAAGAACACCCCTGAAAACAATGAAAAAGCCCTGCGTTTTTTGAAATCTATAGGTGTTGGCGTATACGCTTCTTTTATAATCGATCCGGGGTTCACCAAAGAACAGTTTCAAAAACTATTCAACTATCTTAAAAAACATAAAATAACTCAGCCGCAGTTCAGCATATTAACACCGCTGCCCGGTACCGGCTTGTATCAAGACCTGAAAAATCACCTTACTACCAACAATTATGAACTGTTTGATTTATTTCATGCTGTACTGCCTACGGCGCTCCCTTTAAGAGAGTTTTACCAGGAATTTGTGAATCTCTACAAGAAAATCTATATTTCACCGGAAAGTGTTTTTAACACTTCTAAATGGTTCTTGAAAAAAGCGTTATCATTTCAGCTATCCTTAAGACACCTGCAGAACCTCATTTCCGGCTCCAGGCTAACAGTAAATCCTCTTTCTTACCTCCATCCTGCGTACGATGCACAAATGAAATCACAGCTTGCTGGAAAATTATAGCAGCTTTTAGTCGAACCCGCTTTTATATATAAATAAAGCCTTGTAAACATAAAATTCTGCTTTGCTGGAGAACCTCCCCTATTCACAGGCCGCAGCCACTGATGCGAATAAGTGTGAAGGGCTGAAGCCTTCAGCCCCAAAAGTCCATAACTGCTGGGAATGGTAGGAGGGATGAAGGCTTCAGCCCCAAGGATTTATTTTCTCACTAAATGTTTTTCCCCGTTATTTTGCTATTTTGTGTTCCTCCCAGCCAGCGGTTCATGACCAGAGAAGCGGTTAAATCGCCGGTCACATTCAATGCGGTACGGCTCATATCCAAAATCCTGTCCACACCTAGGATAAGCGCTATCCCGCTGCTCGGTATCCCTGCATTTTTGAGTATTGTAGCCAATATAACGATTCCAACCCCAGGAGTTGCAGGAGAACCTATTGAAGCTCCCACAGTAGTTAGCAAAATCAGCAATAAAGTAGTAAAACTCAGGTCTACGCCAAATGCCTGAGCCAGAAATACAGTCGCTACTCCCTGGTATAGAGCAGTACCGTCCATATTTATAGTAGTACCCAGAGGTATGAGGAATTGGGAGATAGAAGGACGCACATTCAGCTTTTCTTCTGCCGTCTGCATCGATAAAGGCATTACCGCGGCAGAACTTGAAGTAGAGAAAGCGAGCAGCTGCACAGGACGAATTGCATTTAAGAATCTCCGGGGAGATTCCCTTGCTATCAAATATACAATTAGACAATAAAAACACAGCAAAAAAAACAGCGCAAACAAAACCGTTCCAACATAGGCTGCCATTCCCAATAAAGCATCCAGTCCTATTTTTATAGTAATCTGAGCAAGCAACCCAAATACCGCCACAGGTGCCAGCATCATCGCCCAGCGTACAACTATCATACAAACTTCTTGGACAGATCCCATCAGTTCCAACAGGGGAAGAGCACTGCTTTTTTCCATGCTCACCAATGCAATCCCGAGAATAAGAGCAAAAATAACTATCTGCAACATTTGCGTTTCCACCATAGCAGCCAGGGGGTTATTGGGAAGCAGTTTTATGAAGAATTCCGGTATACTAGTAATATCCGAGCCTGACAGCGGTTGGCCTATTTCCACCGCGGGAGCTTCCCGCATGACAGCGCTTAACAATGATTGGTCAATATACTGTCCGGGTTTCAGGATTATAGCTAACGTGAGTCCAATACCGATAGCAAAGCTGGTAGTAATAGCAAAATAAAAGACTATGCGCAGTCCCATTCTTTTTAAAAATTCCATATCTTCGCTTGACGCGATTCCCCGTATTATAGAGGCAAAAACAAGCGGAACCACGATCATCTGGATTAATCCCAGAAATATTTTTCCCGGTATAGCCAACCATTCACCTAGAAGCAGGGCTTTTTCATGTTCTATCCAACCGGTTGCAGGGCTTAATAACATGCCTATTGCGATACCTGTTAACATTCCGACAATAATTTTGACCCACAGGCGCTGTTTCTGCAGCTCTCTTATCGGTTTATTCAGATAATCCAGGGATCGAAAGTAAAAATTCCCCAGCGGCGGTTTCATAGGTATCTCCTCTCACGGCTTTAAAAAAGTATAACTTTAAAGCTGCACAACTTCAATGGTTTCTCTTTCTTGCCGTCAGGAAACCAGGGACTCCTGCTGCAGGCCCTTCCGAAACGAGCTGCGTATACTGCCCCCTGTCGCATAAAGCTATCAAGCAGGAGAAATTATAAAATAATGTCAGGCGAAGGAATATGATTTTAAATTTTACAAGCTATATTATATAACTATAACGAATAGCAAATCTTAATTGAGTAATCCAAATAACTGTCTGTACAAACCGAAATCAATAAAAAACAGGGAGGAAAAAAATGAATGCCAAATCAAAAGTCAACTTCATAATCGATGCTTTGATGTTTCTGGTCATTATGGCGGTATCAGGTACCGGTTTTCTCCGCAAATACGTCCTTTTAAGCGGCAGGGAAGCCAAGGCCATTTACGGTCACAATGTTAATTCTTATGTACTGGGGATTGACAAAAAGGGATGGGCAGACATCCATCTTTATCTCGGTTTTATCTTGCTGGGATTGTTGGTGCTCCACATAGTTTTCCACTGGCAGGTTATAAAGGCCATGTTCCGCCAGTTGATACAAAATCAATTAACAAGGCAGATACTCTTCTGGGTTTTCGTAATAGCGAGCCTGGTACTGCTGCTTTTCCCTTTTATTTTGCAACCACAGGTATAAATTAAAAAATAAAATATAAAAATTTAAAAGCCGCACCCTATCAGCCCGCTATCCATGGCTGCTTCAGGGCAACAACTTCGAAGATTAAGTTTAAACTCCCAAGTAAATAATTTATATTGCTCGCCTTATTACCTTACCGTTGCTGTATACTACCTCGATATAAAAGCTCAGTTCACCGCTGTTTTTGTCCGAAGTCCAAACAGCCTCGAAAAGCGGCGAACGCCATATTTCTTGCCTTCCTTGTTCTTCCAGGAGTGTTTTTTTCTTAAAAGGTATTTCCTCTAATTTATTTCCGTCTTTATATATCTCTAATGCAGCCTGTTTAATCGTAATTTCAGGTTTCTCCTTCTGGGTTTCTGCCAGTGTAATACGGTATTCCCCTTGACTATAAGAAACACTGATATTTATGGGAGCAGCCACCTGCACTATTTTGCTGATATTTACGCTTTTTTCTTCCGATGTAAAAACCTTATTACTATCCTGCATTGTTATGTAATAGTTTAATGTAGTGCCACCATCTGCCCCTTCTATTTTATGCGATGTTTTAGGGGGTTGTAAATCACTTGCCTCATCAAGGTATTTTATTGACCACTCAGGTTCAAGACTTTTGGGAATTTGCAGTTGCACTGTAAAATTTCCTCCACCTGCAGATTCTACTTTAACCGGTATGAAATCGTCTTCATTATCAAGCCGGTAATATAAAATAACAGGTGCTCCAACCGGATATTCCTTTACCTGCCAGGAAAACACAAGGGCCTGTGACTCACCCGCGGTTTCCCCCGCCTTTAAAACAACCGGGGTAAGCCAGTTGTTCTGTTCCTCAATTCTGTCGAGTTTGCTTTTTATCGGCCCTAGGTACTCATTAATCACCTGTTGTATCCTCGCATCCTGGTTTTTTAAGCCGTCCCGCAAGCTGCAAATTTTCTTAAAAGCAAAAATATTGAAACCGAGGCTTACCACCAGTAATAATATAATAATGTTCCCCAGATATTTGTTGCTCATTTTTTCGTGCTCCTTCCCGCTTTTATTTTTTTATATATGCCTACTTCCCTTTCAGTATTTAATATATATCTACAGGGCATTTCTTGCACTTGTTGCAAATTTTCCCTATCTTTGCGGCTGCCCAAAAATAATAACACCGGCAAATATATCCGCTTTACAGTAATGCAGGGGAAAAAGGATTTGTGATAATTACTCTTTAATTAGCTTCA
>JACIYB010000089.1 GCA_014360155.1 Syntrophomonadaceae bacterium | reverse complement strand
GGTAAGACAAGTTTTATGTCCAAAATATAGATTTTTTCTAAACTCTGCAGATAATCGCTTAAAGGATCGCCCTCATCTGACCACAATGATATATTGGGGGTTATTGTATATAATATATGATCCCCTGCTATAAGCAATTTTTGGTAAGGCTCATAAAGACATAGATGGCCTGCGGTATGTCCTGGAGTTTCGATACATTCAAATATATAGTCACCTGCAGCAATAGTGCTCCCTTCACCAACAATAAAAAAATCAACCGGTGATTTATTGCCGTATTTAAAGCCCGGATGTTTCTTTATAGCATCCTCATCCCGTGGAAAACCATTTAAATATGCATAGCTGAGCATTCCCCTCCAATCGCCCTTGGAGTTTATTACGCCGGCATCAGGCTCACTGCAGTAAACCTTAGATTCATCAGCAGCCAAATAAGAAATGAGTCCTGAATGATCTGCATGCATATGGGTTATGAAAAAATCCGTATTATCTAAAACCACATCCAGTTCTTTCAAGCCTCTTCCCATAGCCTCTTTGCATTCATGCCGATTCATTCCGGTATCTACAATAAGGTTCCGCTCGGCAGTTATCACATAGCAATTCAGAGCTTTCAACGGATTATTGGGAAGAGGGACTTCCAGTTTGAACAAATTAGGAAAAACAGCCTCTAACACTTAAAACACCCGCTTTACAAGTATTTATTGTCAGAAATGCCTGATCTCTGGGCGCAAACGGTTTTAAAATCAAGTCCCGGCTCGGGAAAACACAGCGAATCCCCAAAATCAAGAAAAATTCATTAATTCCACAACTTCTTTTTCAGATAAAAGCTGAGTAATATATAAGTCATCCATTTTAGAAAGATCGATCTCATAAGAAGCAAACAGCCGCCTGTAATTTTCGCTAAACATGATGCGAACCACTGGCTGAAAA
The DNA here is from genome assembly GCA_014360155.1 of Syntrophomonadaceae bacterium. Taxonomy (GTDB): domain Bacteria; phylum Bacillota; class Syntrophomonadia; order Syntrophomonadales; family Syntrophomonadaceae; genus JACIYB01. The sequence goes on along the minus strand of JACIYB010000089.1, from coordinate 7,468 downwards.
GGAGCATCCCGGCTTACATTAACTACCCGTCCGATATGACCGGTGTTCAACTTAACTATACTGCCTAAAGGATAAGGTGCTACGTTTGACATCAGCGCTTCTGCAGCGTTCTCCTCGAATAATACATTGGACGTACTTTTTATATAACTCATAGCTTCAATCACTGGTACAGCTTTAGAATAAGGACGCTCGGTTGTCAGGGCATCAAACACATCTGCTACTGCAACTATTCGGCTGTATTCATGTATCTGCTTTCCGGCTAAGCTGCGGGGATATCCCTCCCCATTCCAGCGTTCATGGTGCTGGAAAGCAATATGGGCAGATAAGGTAGAAATCCCATGGTATCTCCTTAAAATTTCGAAGCCGTGCTCCGCATGGCATTTAATTTTTTCATACTCTTCTTCGGTTAATTTACCTGGTTTGTTCAGTATCGCTTTTTCAATTTTAATTTTACCGACATCATGTAAAATAGCGCCGATTCCCAGCTCCTTCAATTGCAAGTGGTTATACCCTAAAACAATCCCAGCCATAACCGATAGAATGCAAACACCGACCGAGTGATTGAAAGTGTAATCGTCGTATGTCATAATATCGGAGCAGTTAATCATTATATTCCTGTTGCCCAAAATTTCATCGAGCAAATTGTCTACAGCTTTGCTCACAGCATTAACATCAATACGCCTGTTTTTCTCCAGATCTTGGTAAACACTTTTCACCGATTTTATAGCTTCCAGCCTATTCTGTCTCGATACAACATCAGGCACTTCATCAAGTTCCTCAAACATATCATCGGTAATATATACTGCAGCAATATTCATTTCACTCAAACGCCTGACATAAGCTGCTGTCAATTCAGTTCCAACCCCTAAAAGCAGCCTCCCCCTGCTGTCGTAAATAGGCCGCGCGACTTTCATCCCAGGCTGTATGAATTCCAGAGCTACTCGCAGCATGCACACTGCCCCCCATTACAAGCACTTCCAGCTAAAATAAGTGTCTTCTGCGTATTTCCTAAATAATACTAATGTTTATCTTTATCTATAATTATGGACGTTATCTCCAATCTGTCAAAAAATTTAGGCAATATATTGTGTTATTGCAGGGGCTTGAGGAAATCACGGTGGATCTGAGCGTCTCTATCTCTTTTTACCACAATTTATCGCTCGGTCTATATGAAGAAACATAACAATATTATTCAATACGTAAACTCAGCCAAATAACTTGCAGACGTTTAGCATAAGCAAAAAATTCGCCAACTGTTATCAGCAGCAACCAAAATCTGGTAGCCAAATATGGTAACCAAGTATCAGATAAAAAACAAAACTACCTGCACTATGTACATAGACAAATACTGCCGGCCCGGTTTATCTGATTATCTGGTTCTGGCAACAATATTAAAATAAAGGCGCCCCAGCACAATTGCTTGCTCCTAAATCTCCCCCTTACAATTCCGCTTTTACACTCTGTATCAAAAGGTGCATGGCCCCCAGCATCATTTCCCTAGGATAGAAGGCCAAACCACCTCTGATATAGCGTTTAAAAAGTTCCTCAGCTAGCTCGTCTTCCCCTACCCCCTCAGCCAGCCTAGTTTTAATATAATTAAAGCCTTCTTCAGCCGCTGCTACAGCTTGTTTATAGAACTGTTCGACTTCTTTCCCTACCGGAACGTCACCGTGAGCAACTCCCACTGCCTCTGTAGGATAGGACATGAATTTTTTTATAGTATTTATGTAACTGCCGTAATTCTGGAAGAATACCGGAGCTAACAGATCTTTGCTTATACGGTATCCTGCAGCATCGGAGACAAACATCGCCTGTTCTCCTTCAAAATAAGCGCCAATTGAACACACACTGTGGCCGGGAGCATCAAGGATGCGAAGTTCAAAACCCTCTCCCAGCTGGACTGTATCCCCTTCCCCAACCGCCATGTCTACTGTAATCACTTCTTCTTCATGTGTGTCCGGCTTCTCTTGCAAAAGCCCATTTTTTAAATAAGACTCAGAAACTATAGCATCATTTCGGAATAATTCCTTGACTATCCTTTCCTTGGATAATATCTTTTGAGCTTGCTTGCTAGCAACTAACTTGGCATCCGGGAATATTTTCCTCAACACAGGGATACCGCACACGTGGTCAAAATGGGAATGCAGTGCTACTATATATTGAACATCTGGCTTGTTCTTCAGCTGCGCCCACTGCTTTGCAAATATAGAAGCCCCTGCTCTCGTACCGCATTCTACCAGAGCAGCGCCCTTGCGACCAACAACATAATAATTAAAATAACCATTTCCCATTAACATCACATTATCGGTTAAATTTGTCATAGACAGCCCCCCTCTTTAAAGCCAACCTCGACTTTTTCCTGTAAAGACGGTTTTTTGGGGTTGTGTTTGCCGCTTTACAATAAAAAAACCTGCGATACACTGGATAACCGCTTTACATCTTGCCCATACCCGGCTTTCAGCTAAAACAATCTCAAAGGTATCCCTGAAAGCATTATACCTTAGTTTAATAACTATTCCAATAACTGCTAAGATGTTTTGCCAAAGCGAAAACACATTCCACTCTCCAATATCTGTCCGCTTTTTTAGCAAGAAAAATGCAAGCAAAATAAATGAAAGAACAACATCTCAGATTCCCCTTGACTTGCAATTATTCTTCTATTTTTCATATACGGTCATCTTCTTACCCAAAAGAAACAGGTACTCGCTGACCGTTTTGATACCCTGCTAGGAGAAATTGATTGAAATATCAGAAAATTTAGCCCGAATTTGCTGGCAACATGAGTGATTCTTTATAATTTCCATGCATTTATCAGAAAAACAAAAACCGGCTCAAAAGCCGGCAATTCTTTGCTTAAGTGGTGCCCGAGGCCGGAGTCGAACCGGCACGAGGGATGAACCTCGCGGGATTTTAAGTCCCGTGCGTCTGCCTATTCCGCCACCCGGGCAAATCTTGGAGGGCGGGACCGGATTCGAACCGGTGAATGGAGATTTTGCAGACCTCAGCGTTAGCCTCTTCGCCACCCGCCCATATGTTTGCCACATTTATTATTTATTGTACTTTAAGCATCCCTAATTATAACAACTTTCCTCGTTTATTGCAAGGCAAAGTTAGCGATAACAACGCAGATAAACGAAAGAAAAGCGTTACCTGGAAAGTAACGCTCTGACCACTAATGGAGCGGAAGACGAGATTCGAACTCGCGACCCTCGCCTTGGCAAGGCGATGCTCTACCACTGAGCCACTTCCGCAGATACTGGTGCCTCGGGGCGGAATCGAACCACCGACACGCGGATTTTCAGTCCGCTGCTCTACCGACTGAGCTACCGAGGCATACACCTGAAAAGCTCCAATCGTCGTTAACCATTATAGTGCCGTTCATTATAAAAGTCAATATATCTCAGCTATATATGATATGGCGAAGCCGAAGGGATTTGAACCCTCGATCTCCGGCGTGACAGGCCGGCATGTTAACCGCTACACCACGGCTCCGCAACGGAATTTATTATAGCATTCACTTCTCTAATAGTCAACTTATTTCGTTTTTATTTGTTTATTCCCGACCGGTTTAAAAGTTTTGGATATTAATTCCCACTTACTGCAAAAAAAAACCAGGAATTAAAAAGCGTGAAATCTGCTTATTCGGAAACACTAATTTAAGGAGGTGAAATTTATGTTTAGGTTTATTTCGCTAGGGGGTTACAAACCGGACAAGGAATCCGTCGCTAAAGCAAAAGGAAAACATGGTAAAAGTTTTGCCAACGAACTTTTTGGGACTGTAAACGATTTCTTGTATGAATTTGGAATTATCAAGGAACACCCACAAAAAGACGGCTTCAATAAGGAAAAACACGACAAAACAGAAATCTAAAGTTTAATGAAAAATCGTCAATTTAAAAACCGGCTATACTATAAATCCCTTCCGGAACAAATCTAACAACTTATTATATTTCATGAGCAATCCTGTTGAGCTCGCCTATATTATCGCTCATTTCTTCGATACTCTTGATTATTTTACGTATAGCTGCTGCCTGCTCTTCACTTTCCTTTAAAGCAACATCCGAATTCTGCACTATCTTTTCAACTTTTTCCCTGATCTTTGCAATAAATTCTTTAATCTTATTATTATTTTTTTCTACTTCCAGGAAAAGCTCCTGAGCCTGCCTGCAAGCTTCCTCCAGTCCTTCTCCAGTTTTTCCTGCTTCTGTCTTCTTCCCCGCTGCATCGGGCCCTATTTTTTTTACCCTCTCAGCAAAATCACTGACATAACCCACAGAAGTTTCAATTTCTCTAATGATTTCATTAATACCTGCCAGTTCCGTATTGATCTTCATCTCGCTGAAATTCACCATGCTAGCAGCATCTTCTATCCGTTCAGCAGATTTTTTGATCTCGTTGATCTCTTTTTGATAAGTATTACATAGCCTCCTCAAACTAAAAGCGTTGTCCCTCAATATTGCCACGCCGTAAACACCTATTATGTTTTCAGGATCATCATCATCGAACACAGGAGCACACATAACTTTTAACGGTACACCATAATAAGTTTCATCTATTTCCATAGACTGAACTTCACCGCTTTGAATGCATCTCCACGCAGGTCCGTTGCGCAAAAACTTTTTCCCCACCTGAGCAAGAGGAATATCTACAGCATTATCCTTAAAAATAAAAACTTCACGGTCAGTAGCATAAAAAGTCGTGTCTTTAGGAAACAATTTTAGCATTTTATCCACTATCTCAGGAAAGTTGTCCAGGAACTTGCTGCCCATTTCCCCACACCTCCCTACCTAGTCATCTGTGCATCTCCGTTTTAACCCTTGTCCTAAAACCATTATACTACTCTTTATTGCTAAATGGTAAGGAATAAAGGAACATTGGAAATGTTTAATTGCCCCAGTATCCAAAATAATCCATAATATGCTATATAATAATAAATGCATTTTAAAAGTATCAAACACCGTGTATAATACTAGTACATGTGCTATAATCTTGCATTTCTCCATTTTGCAGCAAGTAAACCGGTAAAGAGGGGTTTTACAATTGGCTAAACTGGGAATAAACAGGTTTTGGAGAAAGTACCTGGGTTTTTTTTTAGTTTTATTTCTTCTCCTGGCCATACCTGCAACAAGTTCTGCAGCAGAAAACAAAACGGGATATAAATCCGTATACATACTCGTAGTTGACAAGCTTTCTATCCATGATATAAGCGCATCCTCCACCCCTGCGATAAACCTGCTCGTTCAAGAAAAGGGCTCTGTCGGCCTCGTCAGCAACCGTACTCTCAGAGGAAATAATGTTCTTGATAATAGCCTGACTATAGGGGCAGGTAATCTGGCAAGGGCATACAAATATGGACTCAAAGGCTTTAACAGAGAAGAAACAGTCCCAGACCGAGAACAAACAGCAGGGCATTTATATCAAAACCTTACCGGATTCAATGCCGAAGAAGCTTCTTGCGTCCTGGTCAATCTGCCAGAAATTATTCTGGGCATTGAAAAGGAAAAAGTGAATACTGTACCAGGAGCCATGGGAGAAGTTTTACGTCAAAACAATCTCAAAGTATGCCTGCTGGGTAACGCTGATATCGGTAAAACAAAAAATCGCCCCTCCGTAGCAATTGCCATGGACGCCCGAGGGCAGATCCCTTTAGGGAACATAGGTCCCCAAAACTATACCACTTCACCTGACAGCTTTCTGACCTGTACAACAAATTATAAATTTATACAAAAACAATTCCTGAACTATAAAAAACAGGCAGATGTCATGGTAATAGAACTGCCCGACTTGGCCCGTTTAGAGGCTGAATATACTGCTTTCCCTGATGTAGCTGAAACAGAAAAACAGAGGATTCTTAACAGAATAGACCGGTTTGTAAACTGGGTCAGCGGCCAAATAGATCCAGAGCATGACCTGCTTCTGATAATCACGCCTTCGCCTTCTAAAAAACAAATAGAGGATAAAAATACATTTACTCCCCTGATAGCTTATGGAAACGGTTTTGAGAAAGGTTTTCTTACTTCCGCAACTACCCGCCGCGACTATATTATAGCCAACACGGACATAGCCCCGACAGTCCTGTCTTTTTTTGGCTTGGAAGACAAAACAAAAACGATGATAGGGCAGCCAATAGAAGTCATATCGACGACTAATGAGGATACCTTGCAAGAAGCACAGAAGCTCAGTGCCAACACAAGTACTACCAGCAGGCTGCGCTCCCCATTAATTAAAGGCTATGTTGTTTTTCAAATTATAGTAATCCTCCTGGCACTGGTGGCCATCTTTTGGGTAAATGAACTAGCACGCATACTCAAACCATTTATTGTTGCACTGGTTGCAGTTCCTCTGGTTCTTCTTCCCCTGGGCAAAACGTCCTTTTCTAGCGACTGGCTCTATATAGTCGCAGCTGTTACTGCTACTGCACTATTGACTGCAGTTTTTCTTAAATTCTCGGGAGGCAACGATTCCAGAGCCTTCGTGGCATTAGGTATAATTACCATATTAACGCTCAACGCTGACATTTTAACCGGCGCCGCCATGATCCAAAGTTCAGTCCTGGGATATGATCCCATGGTAGGAGCACGATTCTACGGGATTGGAAACGAATATATGGGAATTCTGCTGGGCAGCAGCATAGCCGTGGTCTCCTTCATTTTTGAAAAATTCAGAAACCGCATAACACTCTTAATCATCAGCCTTTTCTTCTTTTTTGAGTGCTGGATAATTGCTGCTCCTTCCCTGGGGGCAAATTCTGATGGCATGCTAACTGCACCAGCTGCTTTCTTAGTAACCATGCTTCTCTTGGGTGAGGTTAAATTTCAGCCGAGTTTGCTTTTCAGCGCGGCGGCTGTTGTAATTCTTTTAGCCTTGAGCCTAACGTGGTATGATATGAACAGGCCCCCAGAACTCCAGTCACATATAGGCAGGGCTGCAGAGCAAATAGCAACCGGAGGCTGGAAGGAACTTTATACAATTGCCTCCCGCAAGGCAGCGATGAACATTAAGCTTATTAAATATACGATCTGGAGCCGGGTCTTTTTAGTTATCTTACTGGTTTTGTCTTTACTCGTATACCGCCCCGTAGGAGCCGTAAAAAAACTAATGCTGGAATACCCCTGCATCGTAAAAGGTTTCGCCGGTATAATAGCTGGGGCTTTGGTAGGTTTGGTGGTAAACGACTCCGGCATAGTCGCAGCGTCTACTACAAGCATTTACCTCATCGTGCCCCTGTTGCTGTTTATGCTGAACTTCAGTGAAAAAAAGAAATTTAGGAGTTGAAATTTATGAAATATATAGTTATCCTCGCCGATGGAATGGCTGACAACAAAATTGAGGAATTAGGGAACAAAACGCCCCTCCAATATGCTAAAACGCCCAATATCGATTTTTTGGCCCAACACGCTGCTGTAGGGAGGGTTGCAACTATTCCAGATGGATTCCCCCCGGGGAGCGATGTAGCCAACCTTTCAGT
>JACIYB010000088.1 GCA_014360155.1 Syntrophomonadaceae bacterium | reverse complement strand
TTCGTCTCCTCCAAACCTGCATAGAAAGCTCCCTTCCGGTATATTGCTTTTTAACAAATTGCCCAGCTCTTTTAATATAAGGTTTCCTTGGATATGTCCATATTTTTTGTTTATCTGGCCGAAATTGTTTATATCTATAAAAACGATAGAGATTTCCTCACCCTTGCTTATTAATTTGATTCCCTGATGATATATATACTCGCTCCTGTATAAATTTGTCAGGGGATCAAAATACTTGGCAAGCTCTGTGTTTAAGATATCCTCAGTTATGAAACCTTTTAGGCCGCCTTCATCTTTTACCAATAAAATTTCACAATTATTTTTCTCCAACTTTTCTTTTGCTGCCCACAGGGAGACACCAGGGGAAACATATTCAAACTGGGTTGACAGGGCATCAATGGCCAGCCTGTTTGGATGTGCTTTGATCAGGTTTCGGGAGTTCAATATTCCTTTTACCTGGCTGCCTTCCATAACGATGAAATAGTTATGACCTGTTTCCAGCATAAAATTTTGCACTTTTCGCAGGCCGTCGAGGGCATCGACAGTTATAAAATCTTTTACCATTATGTCACTTGCTCGCGTTATCATAAATCGATCAACCTACTAATCTGCAGTGAGATGTTAACCTGCATCTTGACAATCATGGTTTCGTCAACCACTTTTTCTCCTTCTTCCAGCATTATACCAACAATTTTTTCTTTCGGCAGCATGCGGTACAGCGCTTTTCTTATGACGACAGCTTCGATAGAAGGATGTTTGACTTTAATAATGTCATATTGGTCTGGGGACAGAATATCGACCATCCTGCGAGCTGCTTCCGGCCCTATGGGTGCCTGCTTGCCGACAATCAGAACATCTTGCATAGGCGGTACTTCGAATTCGGATATGCGCAAATCTATCGCTGCTTTCTTGGTACTTTGGTCATACCTGTTCATTGCTTCGATGCCTCCAAAAGCTTGTTGCCCCCTCAGGTACGCAGGGTACAAACCATAGTTGGAAATATGTGAGGGGGTGAAGGCTTAAGAACGCTCGGGTTTGCTCTTACCTTTTACTTATGAGCTCAAAAATGAAGTGCTGGGGTACCGATATAAAAGCATATTTTCATCCCCCGCCCTGACCTTAAGCCTCCACCCCCAAGAAATTATTTTAAACATTCTATCACAACTAAAAGGGAAAATCTAGTAATTATCGGGACATTCCTGAATATTTTTATATTGATAGTTATTTCCCGCTTCATAGGACTATTGGCCAAAAAAACAAATTTTTTTGCCAATTTCTGCGCAAAATCTGCAGGAATTTGGAATTACTTATCGAAATTATAAATTTAATGTCAAATAGGACTTTCTGCTGGTTCAGTGGCAGGAAAAAAATCGGACGAAGTGGGGGGAAAAAATGGAAGAGAGGCAGATAGCTGTATTTACATTAGGAAAGGAGGAATACGGGGTTGCGATAACCGCTGTCAAGGAGATAATCAAGACGCCTGCAAGTACTAGATTGCCTAATGTTCCGGACTTTATCGAAGGAATAATTAACTTGCGCGGAGAAATTATCCCGGTTATCGACCTGCGCAAGCGCTTCGGAATGGAAGCGCTGGAATGCCGGGACGAAGAGTCGCGGGTAATCGTGCTGGAAATTGCCGGTCAGACGGTCGGGGTCATTGTTGACGAAGTTACCGAGGTGTTAAAAATACCGGAAGAAGCTGTTGAAGAACCGCCGGAGTTTTTTAGCGGGAAGAACAGTTCGATCTTAGAGGGGATCGGCAAGCTTGACCAGCGCCTGTTGATATTGCTTCATCCTGATCCAGCTTTGCTTTCCCCTGATCTGGACAAGGAGCAGTTTAGCAATCTGCGGGAAGACCTGGGGAAAATAGCTGAATCAGATTTAAGTTAGTTAAATCGATTATACATGCTTAAAGCTTTATAGGGGGGAGAATATGAATAAGATAAAAGGCATTCAGCTCAGGAGCATTAGGACAAGGTTATTGGTGATAATTACCGGTATAAGCATTCTGACATTGGCTATCCTCTGCTCTGTTCTTTATAACCAGAGCCAGGTTCTGCTTACCAAGCAGATAGAAACTGCTGCCCTGAAAGTAGCTGAAAACGGGGCTGAACAGGTCGAAAGCTGGCTGGAAGCCAGGGCAGGGGAGTTAGAAGTAATGGCCAGGTTTGACGCGGTGCAGACCATGGACTGGAATGCGGCTGGTCCTGTGCTGCGGGAGCAATGGGAATCAATGTCGGAAAATTACGAGATGTTTATTCTTGCTGAGCCGGACGGTACTGCCCATCTGACTACTACCGAAGAACTCTATGATATTTCCAGCCGTGATTATTTCCAGGGAGCTATGCGGGGCCAGGTAACCTATGGAGAGGCAATAATCTCCCAGGCAACCGGGAATATAGTCTTGACCATAGGCGTACCTGTCAAAGATTCTAACGGAAATATAATCGGGATCTTAGCCGGAATCGTCCAAGCTGAGACCCTGACCGAGATTGCTGCCAGTATGAAGGCCGGGGAGACGGGCTATGGTTACATAATTCAAAAAGACGGTTTGGCTATAGCTCACCCGAATAAGGAAAACATATTGACCCTGAATCTCTTGGAAAATGAGAACCAGGAGCTGCAGGCGGCCGCCCGGGAAATGGTGGCAGGAAAAACGGGGATAGGCAGGTACACATACGAAGGAGTAGAAAAGCTCAACGCCTATGCTCCTGTGGAATTGACCGGCTGGTCGGTAGCTGTTACTGTTCCGATGGAGGAACTGGAGGCACCCCTGGCAGATCTCCTGAGCAAGTCGGTGGCTTCTTCCGCTGTTGCCATTATTGCTCTGGTGCTGATAATGGTATTCGTTTCCGGCTCTATCGCGAAACCTATCCAGAAGCTTAACCAGCTGACTGCTGAAATAGCTCAAGGCAATCTGAATAAAGAGGCTGACATCAAGACAAATGATGAAATAGGCGAGTTGGCCGGTTCTTTCAATGCCATGGTCAGCAATCTCAGGAACCTGGTGCAGCAGATAAACCAGAACTCGGAAGAAGTGATAGACTCTTCTACCCAGCTGGCGGCCTCGGCGCAGCAGACCGGAAAAGCAGCAGAGGAGGTTTCCCGAAGCGTGGAAGAGATGTCCAGGGCGGCTACCGCTGAAGCTGAGGACGCGCAGAAAACTGCGGAAATAATCCGGGAAATGGCAAGTGCCCTGCAGCAAGTAGGCAACAACACGGAAAAAGTAAGCAATTTGTCTGCTTCCTTCCAGGACATTGTTAAACAAGGGCTGGAAGCTGTAGAGGAGCAGACAAAATCAATGGGGGTAACCATATCGAGTGCTGAATCTGTAAGCGGGTCTATAGCTGACCTGGAGGCTAAATCCAAACAAATAGGGGAAATAGTTGGGACCATAACCAATATAGCGGAACAGACCAACCTGCTGGCTTTGAACGCGGCTATTGAAGCAGCCCGTGCCGGCGAACACGGCCGGGGATTTGCGGTAGTGGCTGAGGAGGTCAGAAAGCTGGCTGAAGAATCGGGAGAAGCGGCTGACAATATAGCCCAGATCATAACAGAAATCCAGAAGAGCACCGAACAGGTGGTGAATGACACTAACGAAGCTCAAAATAATGTCAAAAAGCAGGAAGAGGCCGTTTTGACTGTTCAGAATCTGTTCGGAAAGATCGAAGCGGCGTCCAGGGATATCGACAGCGCGGTTCAGGAAGTGTCGGCTGCTGTAGAGGAAATGCTCGCTTCCAGCGATGAGGCGGTAGGGGCTATGGAAAACATCTCTTCTTCTACCCAGGAAGCGGCTGCATCAGCGGAAGAGATTTCCGCCGTAGTGGAGGAGCAGACTGCTTCAGTGCAGACTATTGCCGACCTGGCGGAAAAATTGAGCAAAGGAGCAGAAGAGCTGAAACAGGCTATCAGGCAGTTTAATGTATAGCCTGTATTTATATTTCATTAAACTGTTTCCTCATAGGTTTGCATTTTTTTAGAACGCAGAAACCCTGTAGGATTGATGCTGCATTAATCCTGCAGGGTTGATTATTGTTTTATTTCGAAATGATGTCCAGGAGTTCTGATTCCATCTGCAACGACTCGGGAGCAGAGAATTTCCTGTCTTCTCCAAGCTGAACCGGAAATTGGCAGACAATTTTAGCGGGTGAATGGGAGATAATGAAGATCCTGTCTGCCAAAAACAGGGCTTCTTTCAGATCATGGGTTACGGCGATTAGCGTGAAACGGTTGTTCTTCCACTGCAGCAGAATATCCTCCATAATGGTTATTTTTACCGGGAGATCCAGGGAAGTAAATGCTTCATCAAGTATAAGCAGGTCGGGGTTGACCAGCAGGGACCGGGCCAGGTTTACCCGCTGCTGCATTCCCCCGCTTAACTGGGAAGGAAAGTAGTCTTCAAATCCCTGTAAACGGAGCTTATTGAGGATATCGCTTATGTTGCCGTGTTCGTTCACGAAAGCGAGGTTGTCTTTCACGGTAAGCCAAGGGATAAGGCGAGGTTCTTGAAAAACAAAGCCAAGTTTTTCGGCATTTACCTTTATTTCTCCGCTTGTTGGGGGATAGAGTCCGGCGACTATCTTCAAGAAAGTAGTTTTCCCCGATCCCGAGGGGCCGAGAAGTACAATTCGTTCGGCCTTTTTTATGGTTACATTCCAGTTAACCAGTACGTCCAGGGAAGCGAACGACTTGCATAAGTTTCTAGTAATTACGCTGGCATCCATCGCCGGGAAATCCTCCTTAATCCGAGTTTAACTGCCCTTTCTGTAGCTATACCCAGGAGTACCGCAAGCAGAGTGAAAGCGTACACGCCAGGCGTATCCACAAAAAAACGGGCGTCAAAAATCTTTAATCCCAAACCGCTGTCACCTGCCAGGTATTCAGCCACCAGTATTACCTTCCATGCATGTCCCAGGCTTATATCTATAATTGCGATGATGAAAGGAACCAGCGACCCGAGGTAGATGTTTTTTATTATTTTTTTCTTGGGGACCCGGTAAACCCGGGCCATTTCTAATAGTTTATTGTCGAGATTTTGAGTGCCGGACACAGTTGTAAGTATGGCCACCGGGATAAGTGAAAGGAAAGTTATTAATACAGGTCCCTGCCAGCTGCGGCTCCAGGTGAAAAGCACCAGGGAAAGCCATGATATGACAGGTACTGCTTGAATAACCATTATTATAGGCCGGAACATTTCATACAGTGTTTCTACGAGTCCGAGCAGCAGGCCTGCCGGTATGCCGAGAAAGAGCACGAGCCCGAGTGCCAGCAGGACTTTCCAGGCTGTCTGAAAGGCGGCATTGACAGTTGCAGGCTCAAAAAGGATTTTTATAAATACCTTGAAAGTTTCTGCAGGTGTTGGGAGGATTATGCTTTTAGCCAGCAAAACCGCAGTCAGATGCCATATTAGGAGAAAAAAAACTATACCTGCCAGAGAATGGTATAAAGACTTCATCTGCTGTAGAAATCCTCGTCAGGCAGCTGCGAAATTCCCTGGGGATACAGTTCGTGCATTTTATCGAGAAAGAACTCAACCTCTTCCTGGCATTTATTTATAGGGACAAAATAAAAATCTATGCGGCTTAATGCTGTTTTCATTACAGGCTCGGGAATCGGCAGGACTTCGCCGGCGGCTTCCAGCGCCTGGTCTGCATTTTCGTTAGACCAGTCGGTTGATTGGGCAAATACCTGGGACACGTCTTGGGTAATTTCCGGGTATTTTTCAAAGAATTCTTTCTTTACAAAGAGGCCGGCGACGGGAAGCCGCTCAGGGATGTTGTTGGTTTTCCCCCAGTATTCTTGGAAGTCGAGCACTATGCTGCCGCTTCCCCCCTGGATAGCCAGGGTGGCGAAAGGTTCGGGAAGGGCAGCAAAGTCCATTTTGCCCGCCTTAAACAGGCTTACGATTTCCTGAGGTGAGGCATATAAAATTTCCAGGTCCCTGTCTGGATCAATTCCTCTTTCACTAAGAGCGGACCTTATTAAGATATCGACTGTTTGTCCGCGGCCGTGAGGGGTATAAATCTTTTTTCCTTTCAGGGAATCCCAGCCTTCGAAGGAAACGCCCCCAGTAGCTGCAAGATAAAAGACCTTCCACTCATGTACTCCCAGCATTTTTATGTTGATATCTTTGGCATAAATATTGGCTGCCTCTGTGATTGGCAGGACTGCGAACTCTGCTTTGTCTGCCGCCAGAAGAGCAACTGCTTCGTCCGGAGTTTTCCAGAACTGCACTTCAAGCGGCACATCGCCCTGCACCTGATTGCTGCTGATTCCTGCAACCGGTATAGCTGCAGGTCCGAGAGGATTTATCAGGGTGATTTTCTCAGGGGGCGCGGGGTTGGAGAAAAACCGCCAGGTAATGAGGCCCGCTGCGACAATTATTATGCCTATGAGTAACCATATCTTTTTCATATTTTTTACCCTCCTGGAGTTATTTGTCTCCATTGTAACTCAATTTATGTGTGAATTGCTATAAATTTAACTATTTTCACCACAAATTGACGGCAGGGTAATTGAAATTCAAAATTCGGGCAGATTAAACGGCAGGCAGAGCCTTATCGATTGTCTAAGGCTCTGCCTGCTAAATGCCAATGCAGTTAACTGACTAACCCAGCTTTACAACAATTTTAGGGGCTGTTTGGGCTGAACAGGCTTGGAGCAGGTACTGGAGCTGGGACCCTAAAGAAACATGGGCTTTGATAACCTGGATTATATATGCGACTTATCTGCACCTGCATCGACAGGAAAAATGGCGGGGAAGGAATGCCAATATAATAGTAATAACCGGGTTTATCCTGGTATTGTTTACCTTTTTCGGCGTTAATTACCTTTTGACAGGCTTGCACAGCTATGCCTAATTTATTTAAAGATGTATTGGATCGTTAAGGGGGTGAAAATATGTTTGGACTGATTGGCAATCTGGGACCTTGGGAAGTGGCATTTATTCTAATTATAGTTTTAATAGTTTTCGGTCCGGGAAAACTGCCCAAAGTCGCAGAATCTGTAGGTAAAGCGATAAACAGCTTCAAAAAAGCTAAAGACGAAGAACTGGAGGAATTTGAAGAATATGATTATGATAATGGAAAAAGTCTTGCAAAAGTTGAAAAGCACGTAAAATCACATTAGAAAATAAAAAGGAAGAAATAGTATAATTAAGGTTAAAAAAGGTGGGGAAGACATGAAAATTCTGGTGTTTGGGCTGGGGGCTCTGGGAACAGTGTATTCCTGCTTGTTAAAGGAGAAGGAACACGAAGTTCTAGGTATAGACCATGAAACTGTAGCTGCAGTTATCGGAAATAAAGGGGTAAAAATAAACGGGATATGGGGCGAACACGAAGTCCATCTTGATAAAGTTGCAAGCAGTCTCAAGGATCTAGACACCAGGGATCTTGACCTGATTATATTGACGGTTAAATCCTATGAAACTGCTAATGCAGTAAAGCAGCTGCAGGGACTAGTCTCCAGCAACACCTACCTCTTGCTGGCTCAAAATGGTTACGGGAATTTTGAAGCTGCAGCAGCTTCAATCCCTGAAGAAAAAATAATAGTCGCGAGGGTTATCTTCGGAGCTGAGACTGTAGAAGCAGGGTTTTCGCGAGTTACGGTCATTGCTGATGACGTTATCCTGGGCTCTCCTGCCAACTTGATTGCCAGTCGGGTGCTGGAAAAATTCGCCCGGGTCTTTTCTGATGCCGGCATACCTACCCGGACTTCAGAAGAGATCATGAAATACATATGGGGAAAGATTATTTACAATTCTGCCCTTAATCCCCTGGGAGCAATCCTGGAAGTAAACTATGGGAAACTGGCAGAAACAGAGCGCAGCAGGAAAATAATGGATGATATAGTTACCGAAATTTTCGCTGTCTTATCGGCGGCAAAGCAGGAAACCATGTGGCCTGATGCCCAGAGCTATTTAAAGGATTTCTATGCCCAGATGATTCCTTCTACTGCTTCTCACCACTCTTCTATGCTGCAGGATATTCAACGGGGGAGAAAAACAGAAATCGATGCCCTGAATGGGGCTGTAGTAGAACTGGGGAAAAAGTATGGTGTGGGTACTCCGGCAAATGCGCTTATTTATTCACTGTTAAAAACAAAAGAAGAATTGCTATTGCGGTAAAATCTGCATAACAAAAAAAGCCGGCCTCCGCCTATTTCCGTCAGCGGTTGCATCCTGCGGACATGGGAGAAAAGAGAATGGGACCCGGACGTGGAATTTTTATTCTGAACCTGGCAGCATGAACTTGATAACCAGTATACCTATTAATGCTGCTGCTGTACCCGCCCAGAATGCGCCGTTATATCCGCCGAACGCGAATACGGCCCCTACGACCACCGGCCCCAACGTTTGCCCCAATCGCAGGATTGAGCCGTTAAGGGACATGAAAACTGCCCGGTATTCCAGGGGGGCCTGCTCGGCCAGGATGGTCTGAAGAGTGGGGATATTAAGGCCTTGTACCGCTCCCAAAAGTATGGTAGGGATAAAAAACAGCC
>JACIYB010000087.1 GCA_014360155.1 Syntrophomonadaceae bacterium | reverse complement strand
GCATTGCCCATATGATGGCTGCTCCTTTTTTAGAAACTTTTTATGGTTCCCGGGTGGGAGATCCGCTTGGCGGAATTTATGCAATCTCACATGATTTCATTGAGGAACTTGCTCATGAAGCCCGTTTCTGGGGCAGAACCATACAGGGGTTTGGCATTGATTTCTGGCTGTTGACCAGGGCTTTGTGCTGGAATAAAAGCATTTGTGAGGTGAATATGGGAGGAATAGTTAAACCTCACAGCCTGAAAACCAGAAATAAGATATTTTGTGATACTGCTCTTACTATATTTGAGGCACTAAAGCGCGACAGCGCTGTTTGGTTAAAGGACCGCCTGGTAGTGAGGGTAGTTGATGTGTTGGTGCAAAGTCAGGTCAAAAGGCCTGACATAATAAGCTATTCTCTTCCTGACCTTTTGCAGAATTTTAAAGACGGCTGTGAAAAATATTCTTACCTTATTGATAAATGTGACCCAGAGAAGGAGTTGGAGAACATAAAGTCTCTGCCGCCAGAGGATTTTCATCTCTCTGACAAACTGTGGGTTTCTGCGCTATTCAGCCTTTTTTTAGAATATTCTTTTGGGGATAAAGAAGAGCATAAGAACATTCTGGCGGCGTTGACTGCCTTATATAATGGCCGTATAGCCAGTTATATATTGGAAATGAAATCTTTTAGTGAAAATATTATTAATGTTGCGGAAGATGAAAAAGATGAAATAATGGTGCGAAAAATGGAGTCCATTCGACGACGGCTTACAGAACGATTCTGGTTGATAAAGCCTGAGCTGAGTAGGCAATGGCTGCATAAAACCGAGCAGAATAAACCACCTATTGTACCGCTTGGATATATGGAATATGTTCCCGGGAAACCTATTGTGATACCAAAAAAAATCTTGGGTAAGGATAATCGAATAGTTAATACAGACAGTATCTTCCGGGAGTTGAGAAAGAGCTATTATGACCGCTTCAACGCGTTTATCAGTGAAGGCTTGGGGATGGCAGCCTATTCCCATCCCGAAAATGTGACTCACAGAGTTAGGCTGTTTATGGATGAGCTTGAAGCAGCGATTGACAGGCTTTTGCCAGGGGATATACACAGCCAGCAGGGGTTACAGCAGTTTGTGAAAGGGATATTTGATTTATATCCGCAACATTCTATGTTCACCATAAGCGCTGACCTTCTGCGGGAGCTGCTGGTGCGTTTTCCGCCGGTAAACATGATGATCCCTCTTGGCTATTACAAACCGGCGGATTTAATCAGGAATATGGACACCCGTGATGCAGTGAGTTATGCTAATTTAGTCGAAGGCCGGGCGTTTTCAGACCGTGCTTTAAAGTGGCTTTTGGATAATCTGAAACCAGAAACTTTTGAATGGGAAGAATTAAAGCCGATAGTTCTCGAGGAAGATCTGCACTTGGGAGTATCGTCTCAAGGGAGACTTTCCAACCTGAATCGGGTAACAGGCAGAATTACCCTTAAGCCTCTTGAAGATGGCAAGGGCGGGAAATATCCCAAACTGAGGTATTTCACCAGCATACTGCGTCACCTCGCAGCAGCTGATATTTATTCCCGTTTATTCAGCCTCAATGTCTTAGAACGTAAAAATATAGGATCAAAAGTTTATAATTCATTGCTGAATCTTTCAAAGGGAAACGAGCTGTCGGCATACAATGTTTTTGAAAATTATCATCACCGCGGTCTGGTAGGAAGGGTAATGTATCTTGCTGATAAACTTGCTGAACAAGATGATAAAAAAGATACGGCCAGGATGTTTAAGCTCATGGCTGAGGGTTATGGCTTGTGCCAGGTTTTGGAGAATGAGACTTTCCTTACCTGTACAGCCTGGAGCTGGGCAAGCTATAGTTTTAAAGGCGGGCTTAATGTACCTACCCCCATGACCACCAGTGTTGAAAGTCGATGGTTTAATCATGATTTTCTCGAATTTCTCTACCAGGAACTGGGTTATGGTGCAGAAGGTATAATGCAGATAGTATTTCGGCTTATCCAAGCAGGCAAAAGTGAACACGATTTGCTTGATACCCTGCTGCCGACCAGACCGAAAGACGTAACTGTAGTAGTACAGGAAACAACCAGCGAGCCGAGTAAACACCTCACGCGTTATGAGGGGAACCCAATCCTTGAGCCTAAAGAAGATAGTTGCTGGGAATCGAAATATGTCTTAAACCCGGGCGCTTTAAGAATAAATGATAAAGTTTATCTGTTTTACCGGGCAGTTGGTAAGGATGACATTTCCCACATAGGGTTGGCGATAAGTGATGGCTACAGAGTTTTGGAGAGATTGCCGGAGCCTATTTTCTCCCCGGTTACTTCAGAAGAAAAAATGGGATGTGAAGACCCCCGGCTCATCATAATTGGAGACAGAATTTACATGCTTTACACGGCATATGATGGCAACATTGCCCAGATAGCTGCTGCTTCAATAGGTGTTGAAGATTTTCTGGCGGGTAATTACAGGAACTGGGCTAGAGAAGGTTTGGCTTTTAAGAACATCTGGGACAAAGACGCTATTCTTTTCCCAGAAAAAATCAAGGGGAAGTATGTTATCTATCACCGCATTGAGCCGAGTATATGGGTAACTTATATGAACGAAATAAAATTTCCCTTGAAAGAGAAACATGCTATTATTTTAGGACCGAGGCCGGGCCGTATGTGGGATTCTTTAAAAATAGGGGCAGGGGCCCAGCCTCTTAAGACCAAATACGGATGGCTCTTGATATATCATGGTGTAGATTACAATTACGTATATCGCCTGGGAGTACTGCTGGTTGATTTGCACAACCCGGAGAAAGTTATCTATCGTTCTCCCAATCCGATATTGGAACCGGAAGAAGATTACGAGGTAGGACTCAGCGGTGCATGGGTACCCAATGTGGTATTTACTTGTGGCGCTGTTCCTGGATCCGATAAAAAAATACTTGAAGATGATGATGAAGTTCTGGTTTATTACGGTGCAGCCGATACTAGCATAGGGGTAGCAAAAGCTGTTCTAAGTGATTTGATACCGGAAAAATTCCGTAAAAATCAAAAATAATATTGCAGTTATTTAATAATAGCAGATATTTAATAATAAAAGAGGTTATTCCAAAAGGGAAAGCCTCTTTGAAAAATTTAATGCAAAAATAACTTCAGTACTCCAACTGTCTTATGTTTATGGGGGCTGAAGGCTTAAGAACGCTCAGGTCCGGTCTTAACCTTAACTTAAGAGCTGAAGAGGGTAAGGTTAAGCCTTCATCCCCTAATTTATTTTCAGCGGTTGATAAAAGTTTTAAGAGGTTTTTTCTATGGCTGTTTTTTGCTCTATTATGCCTTTCATAAGGGTATCGCTGAACAGGAGCGAAAGCACAGCTTCCGCTCCTTGGTTTAAATTGACTCCTTCAGGGGTTAATCCGTCGTAACACCCTCCGGTTTTCTTGTCGTAGAGAGAAATTCCGTGAACATTTAGCCCCCGATACCATTTATGGGCTAAAACGGCTAATTCGAGATATTCGGTAGAGCCAACAACTTCGTATGCCTCCAGGCATGCGTAGACGATCGAGGCTGCGTCTACCGGTTGCTGATCAAACAAAGGCAAAACTTCACCTTTTTTATACCATCCGTGGTTACCTACTATATTAAGATAACCTTTTTTAAATAAAATATTGGTTAAAAAACTCAAGGAATCGTGGCCTATTTTCAAACATTTTTTGTCTCCGTTTACAGCATAGGCAGCAAGCAGAGCCTGCGGGAGGATTCCATTACAGTATGTTAAACGGTCTTCAAACCACATCCATTTGTTAACATGTGAAGTTTGATAACTGTTTAACAGGCGCTCGCTAAGATGGTTGATAAGCATGTTTATCTTCAAATTTTTATTGTCTGATTCGGGCAGCTTGCTTTTACAAAGAGCAAGCAGCCCGTAAGCAGTTCCCCTTAATGAATTGAAGGTTAAAACTCGGGGAATATTTCTTTTGAACATCTCTGTGCATATTTTTCTAACACTGTTCCATTTGCTAAGGCTCCCCAGGCTGCAGGCAAGTAAGGCCCGGCCTACGCTGTCTTCTGAATCAAAATGCGAAAAATATTGATTATCGAACAAAAAGTTGGACCAGCTGCCGTCTGGTCTTTGTGCTTTGTAGAGGAATTCAGCATATTTGAGAGCATGTTCCTCTCCGTTGTTCATAAACAGTGCTATCATAAGAGCTCGGGCATTATCATCCAAGGTATAACCGCTTCTGGGGTCTGGAGCAGACAATTTGGAAAATTGCAGCATACCGGTCTCATCAGTCATATTCGTCAGATGTCTATAGTCCAACATAATTAACTTTTTTCTCCTCCCGTTTATCGACTAACTCTAATAATATGCGGCTTATCAGCTCTGTGTATTGTTTGCCGATATTCGGCCACTTCAACGTTTTCCCGAATTCATATGCTGTACTTTGGAGTTTTTCTTTGAGTTCTGGGTTTGCCAGGATATCTTTTATCAGTTGGGCTAATAAATGGGGATCGGCTTTTTCTGCCAGCAAACCTCGGCCATTTTTTAATACTTCTTGTGCATAAGCATAGGAAGTAGATACAATGGCTCTTCCACAGCCTAAGGCAAAGCTTAATGTTCCGCTTACCGCCTGGTCTTTATTGGGGTAAGGGCTTAAGTATATATCAGTTAGGTATAGATATTCTCCTAGTTCTTCATCGCTCAGGAATCTGTTTACAAAATGCACATTCTGTTCGATATGCAGATTTTGCACTAAATCTTTTAACATAAAACGATATTTTTCTCCTTCGTATTGGCGCAGCACCGGATGGGTTTGTCCCAAAATAAGGTAATGTGCGGAAGGAAAATTTTCAATAACTTCTGCCATGGCTTTTATTCCTATTTCCAGACCTTTTCCGGGTCCAATCAGACCAAAAGTGCTGATTATTTCTTTGCCGGTTAAATTGTATTTTTGTTTCAGTTCTTCTGCTGGACGTTTTTTGAATTCCGGGACACCGTGACCAATTATATGCACTTTATCAATCTTTATTTCATATAAGTTGACCAGCAGGCGTAATCCTCTTTCTGTCATGCATACTACCCCGGAAGCCTGAGAACAAAGCTTATGAAGGATAAACTTCTGTTTGAGTCGAGGCTTCGGCAGAAGAGTATGGGTTATCACGATATAGGGTTTATTTAAAAAATTAACAAAATTGAGTATATATTCACCGTCTTGACCGCCGAAAATACCATATTCATGCTGAATTATTACCATATCTACATCTGAATTATTAATAAAATTTGCCGCTTTGATATAATCCTGTTTTTCCTGCTGTTTGATCTTAAATACTACTTCTTTTTCGTATTGGTATTCAAAATTGCTGTCATGTACAGCTATGATCTGCACTTTGTTGCCGTGAATCAGGAGGTTTTCGTGTAAATCTTTTGAGAATGAGGCTATACCGCATTGTTTTGGGGGATAGGTTCCTAAATTAGCTATATTCATAACTTACTCACTCCTTTTATACCATATTTTCTCAAACAGTAAATTATTATACTTGTTAAAGGGCCGTTTTTTGCAAAACTTCATCTTTCATTCCAATCTTACGCAGATAAGAAAAGAGTTCGTCTTTTATTTCTTCCAGTGCTTGAGGGGAATTGCCTTCGCAGCGGACAATAATTTCAGGTCCTGTATTGGATGCCCGTACTAGGCCCCATCCATTTGGGAAAAGTATGCGCGCTCCGTCTATATCGATGACTTCATATTTATTTTGGAAATATTTCAAAACTTCGGCTACTACGGCAAACTTTTCCTCATCAGTGCTCTTTAAGCGAATTTCAGGTGTAGAGAAGTAACGTGGAATGTCAGACAGCATTTCATCCAGGCTTTTATTGCTCTGGGACAGGAGCTCTACCAGCCTGGCCCCAGCGTATAATGCATCGTCGAAGCCGTAATAGTTATCAGCGAAAAACATGTGTCCTGACATTTCCCCTGTGAAAATTGCTCCGATTTCTTTCATTTTGGCTTTTATGAGTGAGTGCCCGGTTTTGTAAAGGATGGGTTCTCCACCTAACCGTTTGATTTCATCTATTAAACTCTGTGAACATTTGACTTCGACTATGCATTTTGCTCCGGGATAGCGGGGCAAAATATCTCTCCAGAAAAGTATCATGAGTAAGTCTCCCCAAATTAAGTTGCCTTTTGGATCGACTACGCCTAGGCGGTCGCCGTCTCCGTCAATTCCAATTCCAATATCAGCGCCTGTTTCTTTTACTTTAACAATTAGATCCTGCATATTGTTCGGATTTACAGGATCAGGGTGGTGGTTGGGAAATGTAGGGTCAGATTCGCAGAAAAGTTCGACTACTTCACACCCTAAATTGCGAAAAAGGCGGGGAGCAAACAAAGAAGCCGTACCGTTCCCACAGTCAATTACTATTTTAGGAATATTTTCTCCCAGTGTTATTTTTCTTTTTATCATATTTATATATTCGTCAGTAATATCAACGTTTTTGACCGTTCCACCTGATCCGGACAGGAAAGTTTTACTTTCAACCAAGCAGCGAATATCTTGAATCTGTTCCCCATATATGGTGGATTCTCCCAATAAGAGCTTGCAGCCGTTGTATTCTGAAGGGTTATGGCTTGCTGTTATCATAATCCCTGCTTTTATGTTTAGGTGATGAGCAGCAAAGTACAACATGGGAGTGACGACTAATCCTAGATCAACAACATCGCAGCCCGTATCCAAAAGGGCTTTAACGGTTATATCGTGCAGGAACGGTGAAGAGAGGCGGTTATCTCTGCCAACCAGCAACGTCTTGTATCCTGCTTTTACTGCATATGTCGCAAAAGCGCGCGCAATATCATACATGAGCTGTTCACTAAGTTCCTTTCCTACTATCCCTCTTATATCATATTGCCGAAAAATATTCTTGATATTATTAATATTAATCCCTCCTTTTAAAAATAAATAACATGAACAAATT
This sequence comes from Syntrophomonadaceae bacterium, assembly GCA_014360155.1. Lineage (GTDB taxonomy): Bacteria > Bacillota > Syntrophomonadia > Syntrophomonadales > Syntrophomonadaceae > JACIYB01. The sequence continues at coordinate 1,645 of JACIYB010000087.1, read as the reverse complement.
ATTATATAAAAACCAACAACTTAATTTATGTAAATCATATATTGCTTAATGACATGTAAATAATGACATGTGAATTTTTATAATAAATCGTACCGCTTTTGCTGTTCCAGATTTTCTACAAGGTCACGAATATTTTGGGCTTTGTTGCGGTCAGAAACCAGAATAACATCGTCGGTTTCTATTACTAATAAGTCCTTTACCCCAAACAGTATCAATGTTTTTTCTGATTGTTTGGCGATGCAGTTATTGCTTTCAACGGCAATGATGTCATTACCCGCGCATATGTTAGCCATATTGTCCGGCTTGTACAATTCAGCCATGGCATTCCAGCTTCCTAAATCACACCAGCCGAAGTCAGCTGGTACAACAGCCATTCGTTCGGATTTTTCAGCTATTCCGTAGTCAAGGCTTATGTTTGGAAGCTGAGGATAAGATTTGATATATTCCTCATAACCTTTTGTGATTTTTTCATATATTTCGGGCAAATACCTTTTAAATTCTTCGATTAAGGTGCTTACTTTTCCTATGTATATGCCTGCATTCCACATGTGCTGGCCTGAAGCTACATATTCTTTAGCAGTTTCCATATCTGGTTTTTCGTAAAATGAATAGACTTGGAATGCCCCGGGTATTTCTCCGATTTCCCACTTTGTTTTTTCAATGTAGCCAAAACCGGTTTCCGGGCGGTCAGGAGATATCCCAACAGTAACCAGGTGATGCTGCTCGGCTGCACGCATAGCGAGCCCAATGCTTTCTTTAAAGGCGCCTATATCAAGTACATGGTGATCAGCAGGGAATATGCCCAGAATTTCATCTTGATTTTCATGATACAGTTTGGCTAATACCAGCCCTACAGCAGGGGCAGTATTTTTCCCCAAAGGTTCTCCTAAAATTTCAATTGATTCAGCATCAGAGCGTTTTTTTACTAGATTTTCAATATCCGGCAAAAGGTCATCACTCGTAATTATTATTATGCGTTGCGAACCTATTGCAATTAAGCGGTCGATAGTATGGTCGAGCATAGATTTATTATTAATAAACTTACATAATTGCTTGGGACGGGCCTGGCGGCTTTCCGGCCAGAGACGCAGTCCTTTCCCGCCAGCTAAAATTGCTGATATCATATATTAATACCTCCATTCTACGTTTGTAGATAATGAATTATCTCAGAAAGTAACTTAATAATGTCTCATTTTTGCTAATAACTAGCTTTAAATAAGAACAATCTCTAATTTGGCTAGACTTTTAATAGTATGACCGCTTATGGATAATTATATAAGCTGACATTGTGTTACAAAGGCAAAACACGGCAGACATTAGAGGCGTGAGAAATATTATTAAGAGCAATAAGATAATTGATATATGGTACAATATGGCAAAATTTAACATCTAATAAACTTTCATACATACATTACATAATAAATATTTGTTATGCAATTGCAACTTATTTCCTCAACTGATTTAATTGTACAAGCAAAGAAAAATGCTGTCAATGTACTGCGAAGAATGTTGTCAATATGTTATTGGAGATGTTTCAATGGTTTAATTGAGAAAAAATTGTTCATACTATGCAATTTGGCGGGAAAATAATACTGGAATATCAAAAGCAACGTACTTTTATTAAATTTCCATCGATTTTAGCATT
>JACIYB010000086.1 GCA_014360155.1 Syntrophomonadaceae bacterium | reverse complement strand
AGAAAAAATATCGATTGGTTTGCCCTAAAAATTTTGCAATTATTATAAATATATTATAATATAATTATATACATAAAAAATAGTGCTGACAAGCAAAACTATTTAACGATTTGCCGGCGTTATTTAAATGTTGGGATAGGAGGGAAAGTTATTAGTCTGTAAATGTATTTTATTACTGGTATGAAGGAGGGAATGTTATGTTTGAACGGTTTATTGTTGCTACTGATTTATCTGAGGCATCTTACGTACTTGTAAACAGCCTTGGAGGATTAAGGGCTTATGGTGCGAAAGAATGTCTTCTGTTGTTGCCTCTCAGTATGCAAGAAAGTGCTTCAATTGCCCTGTCATATTCTACGGTTGTACTTGAAGATGGGCTGCAGGGCCAGAAAAAGATACTTGAGGACATGGGATATACGGTAGAGACTAGAGTGATTTTGGGATCTGCCAAAAAAGAAATAAACAGGATAGCGGTTGAAGAAAATTATTCAATTATTGTAGTAGGTGCTCCCAAACATTCATTAATAGGTGAGGTGCTTTTCGAGCATTTGGCATATGATGTAATTCATTATACGCGAAAACCTGTTTTAATAATAAGATTAAAAGGGCAATCTGTTGGGAAACCATTCAGTTCCGATAACAAAATATCGAATTTAAAGGCTGTAAATTGTGATGTCAACAACCATGTACTGTTTCCGACTGATTTTTCTGAAAATGCAGATTATGCTTTCACTTACCTGGAAAAAATAGTAGTTAGTGGTGTAAGAAAAGTTACATTGCTCCATGTGCAGGACAAAACCAGGATTAGTCCTCACCTTGAAGATCGCCTGCAAGAGTTTAATAAGATTGATGAAGCTCGTTTACAAAATATGAAAAGAGTTCTGCAAGAAAAAGCTGATGTAGAGGTCGAAATACTTATAAAATTCGGTTTTCCTGCTGTTGAAATCCTTAATTTAGTAGATGAATTGAATGTTCAGCTTGTGGTTATGGGAAGCCAAGGTCGCGGCTTTGTTAAAGAGTTTTTCTTGGGAAGTGTAAGTCATAATGTTGCCCGCCAGTCGACATCATCTGTTTTATTAATTCCGGCAAAATGCGAAAAAAATTAGACTAATGAAGAAAAATCAAATTTCTGATGGGAGGTTTTTATATATGGAAGAATCGGTTACCCGTAAATTGTCTTTTTTAGATCGTTATCTTACCTTGTGGATTTTTCTGGCTATGGCGGTAGGATTAGGCGCAGGTTATCTATTCCCAGGTATCTCCGACTTCTGGGGCCGGTTTCAAGTAGGAACCACCAATATCCCTATTGCTATAGGTCTGATCCTGATGATGTATCCCCCTCTGGCCAAGGTTCGCTATGAAGAACTTCCCACTGTTTTTAAGGATCTTAAAATGCTGGCCCTTGCTCTGATCCAGAACTGGATCGTAGGTCCTATTGTAATGTTTATCCTGGCAGTGCTTCTCCTTCCGGATAAGCCTGAACTTATGGCCGGTGTTATCCTGGTAGGGTTAGCGCGCTGTATCGCCATGGTGTTGGTGTGGAACGACCTGGCGGAAGGAAGCCCTGAATACGCTGCCGGACTGGTGGCTTTTAATGCCATATTCCAGGTGCTCACATATTCTATTTATGCCTATATTTTTCTGGCAGTTATTCCCCGCTGGCTGGGTCTTTCCAGTATTGTAGTTGATGTATCCATGCTCGAAATAGCTAAGAGCGTTTTTATTTACCTGGGTATTCCTTTTATTGCTGCTATAATTACCCGCACTGTCATGTTGAAACAGAGAAGCCGGGACTGGTATGAGGCCAATTTTGTGCCTCGTATCGGCAGATTAACGTTAATTGCCCTCTTATTTACCATACTGGTTATGTTCTCGCTCAAGGGCAATGTTATATTAACGCTGCCCCTTGATGTTATAAGAGTTATGATCCCGCTTACTATATACTTCTTGTTTATGTGGCTGGTTACTTTCTTTATTGGCAAGTGGATCGGAGCGGATTATTCCCGGACGACCACGATTGCTTTTACTGCTGCCAGCAATGATTTCGAACTGGCTATAGCGGTTGCAGTTGCTGTTTTCGGTATCCACTCTGCCCAGGCATTTGCTACTGTTATCGGACCGCTGGTAGAAGTGCCGGTATTAATCAGCCTGGTTAATGTGGCTTTAAAATTCAAGAAAAAATATTTCCCTTATGAATTGACTAGGGGCTAAGAGGGCTTACATCTTTGTTATATAAAGAGGTCAGTACGAAAATAAGCTTTCGGGGATGAAGGCTTAAGATTGGTGCCGGGGAATAGAGACGGTTAGAAAGCGGTTAAAGACTTTTTGTGCAATAACCGCCAGTACTTTACTTCTTGATCTTATAAATAAAAGATAAGACTGGAGCAAGTGTTCTTAAACCTTCATCCCCCGCCTGTTTTTATCTTTATCAGCGGCCGTATCCTGCGGGTAGGGGGATTAATATTTAGTGTATAAAGGAGGCATGTATTATGGATAACGGCTATGTCGAGGTTGATAATTTTATCCAGGTAACCCGGGATAAGTTTACTTTTAAAGTAGATAAGGAGTGCTATTATCATCCTTCTGAATTTTGGGTGCGGGAGGAAGAGGGGATTATAGCAGTCGGGATAACTGATTTCCTGCAAATTCATGCTGGAGATATCGCTTTTGTCGAATTGCCGGAAGCAGGTCAAAAAGCAGAAGCGGGGGATGAAATAGGAACAATTGAAACGATCAAGCAGAATATCGCCATTGTAGCCCCTATAAGCGGTTCTATAGTGGAAGTAAATTCGGTACTGGAAGAGGAGCCGGAGCTTATTAATAACGATGCCTATGGTGAAGGATGGATATTTAAAATCGCCCCATCTGATTGGGAAGCTGACAAGCCTAACTTTATGACTGCGCGAGAATACTTGCCTTTAATGGAAGAAAAAATAAGAGCCGAACTTGATAAAGACAGATGAAGACTATGGGAGGGAAAGAGCAAATGGACAAGGAGCTTATAGTGATTCCCTGTAGCGGAATAGGCAAGCCATACGGCGAAATAAGCCGCCAGGCCGTATACGAACTGCTAGAAGACATTAGGCCCGAACAGGTTGAAACTGTCTGCCTGGGGCGTTTGATGATTCGTGACCCCGAGGTTCTGGAGAAATTGCAAAATGGTTTTGTTATCACGGTAGACGGCTGTGCCAAGGACTGTGCCCTGAAGAACGTAGAGGCAACAGGGAAAAAAGTGGATAAAGCGGTCAGGACCCTGGAAGTGTTTAAAGAACACCGTGACCTCAAGCCGGAAGGCGTCCTGAATCTAGGCGAAGCGGGTTATACACTTGCCCATTATTTAGCGGAGAAACTATCAGGTGAAGTGGAATGCTTGGCAAAGGAGGAATAAATATGCCTGGAGCGACAGAAATATCTCGGGATTTGAAGCCTTTTAAAATAGGTATCGTACCCTGTAACGGGGAGGAGATTTGTGCCGGATCTGTCACCCGGTTCGCCTGCCGCAAGGTCCTGGATGAGTTGAGGAAGGGTAAAACTGTTACGATATGCCTGCCTTTGTTTATAGCTGGAGATAAAGGAGAGCAGCAATTTGCTTCCCGTTTCCCCACTATTACGGTAGACGGTTGTGATAAAAGGTGCAGTGCCATCAGCACGGAAAGATTGAGCGGCAAGCCTTCTTATTCTATAGTGGTTACCGATTTACTGAAAGACAAAGGCCTGACCTTGTCGGAATCTCCGCGTGTGCTGAGTGAGACTGATAAACAAGCTGTTGACATAATAGCGGAAGAAATAGCTAAAAAGGTCGATGAGTTATTAGGTGAGGCAGGTGATGCTTAATGGCTGTATACACCAATAAAGTGGTGTGGAAAGGGGAACATCTGGGATATACTTACTGTGAAAATGGAACAGAGATGGAATTTTCAGCTCCTCCTGATCTGCACGGCCATCCGAACATGATGACTCCCGAAGACGCTTACATGATGGCTGTGAATACCTGTGTGCACATGATGATCATCTGGGCGGCAGAGAGGCTTAAACTGGATCTGGTATTCTTTGAATGCACCGCAGAGGGAGAAGTGGAAGAATTCCTGGACCAGACTTCCTGGTTTAAAAAAGTAGTACTCAGGCCCTATCTTAAAGTTCGCAATACCAATGAAAAAACAGTGCGGAGAGCTGTCAATATGGCATATAAATATTCGACTATTGCCCAGTCAGTTAAAAGTGAAGTGATTATTGATCCTTTTATTGAGATTGTCTGAGGCAGGAGGTTTAAATATGGAACAGTATGATGCGGTTTTTTTGGGAGGGGGACCTGCAGGCTACCAGGGAGCTATAAGGGCCGCTCAACTCGGTAAACGGGTTGCGGTAGTAGAGGACCGTGAGCTGGGCGGGGTATGCTTGAATCATGGCTGTATTCCTACAAAGACCATCAAGGCATCGGTAGAAGTATTGAACAAAGCCCGGCAGGCCAAGAGTTATGGTCTGGTCATACCTGAAGCGCAGCCTGATATGCAAGCGATTATTGCCAGAAAAAATAAAGTGGTTGAACTTCTCAGGGGCGGTATTTCTCAGCTGTTCAGGAGTCGGGGAATACGGCTGTATAAGGGCAGAGGCCGGTTTATTTCGCCCCGGAAAATGAAAATTTTCGGAACAGAAGCTGAAACGACAATCGGATTTGACAAGGCTGTGATCGCGACGGGGTCCCGCCCGTTTATACCGGAAATTTTGCAGGAACACCGCCATTCTGTCATGGATACGGATGATATCCTGAGCATTGAAAGAATACCGCCATCCTTAGCTATCATAGGTGCAGGCGCGGTAGGAGTAGAGATGGCCTCCATTATGGCCGGCCTGGGGAGCCAGGTGACCTTAATAGAAATGAAGGAAAAGATATTGCCCGGGGAAGACAGCCAAATGGCGGCGTACCTCACCAGGATGTTAAAGCGCCAAAAGATCAAAATATTTACCGGGAATTCAATTGCAGGTATCAAAGCGGGAAAAGTGATGCAGTTGCAGCTATCCAGCGGGGACGAAGTTTTTGCAGAAGGATTGCTGGTTGCAGCAGGGCGTACCGCTAATATAGAAAATATTGGGCTGGATATACTCGGGGTACAGATTGTAAACGGGTTTATCCAGGTTGATGATAACATGCAGACTGCATTACCGGGCATATATGCTGCCGGGGATGTCGTCGGGAACTGGCTGTTGGCACATGTGGCTTTTGCTGAAGGCATTACCGCTGCAGAACACCTGGCTGGGAATCCCGCGCGGATGGACTATCGGGTTATTCCACGGTGTATTTTCAGTGTACCCGAGTATGCCGCGGTAGGATTAAGCGAGGACGAGGCTGTAAAGAATTACCCTGCCGAATCTTTTGTCTTTCAATTGAAGTCCATGGGCATGGCTCAGGCCCTCGGTGAATGGGAGGGACTTATCAAACTCGTGGTTAACCGGGAAAATGAGGAAATCCTAGGTGCCCATATTATTGGAGCTCATGCCAGTGATCTGATTGCTGAGCTTGCCCTGGCTATGAAAAATAAAATTAAAGTCAAAGGGATTGTGAATACTGTACATGCCCATCCTACGATGGCAGAAGCGGTCCTTGAAGTAGCCCAGGCTGCACTCGGACAGGCTATTCATATAATGCCTGTATAATATAGATGCTAAACCTAAATATATCGAGCGATTAGATTGAGAGGAACTTTGGATGCTTGAGATTGTTAATGATCACCAGGATCCGTTTTTCAACCTGGCTGTGGAAGAATACGTGCTGAAAAACATGGACCCTGAAGAAGAGTATTTTATTTTATGGCAGAACAGTCCCACAGTGGTTGTGGGGCGCAACCAGGAAACACTGAAAGAAATCAATCCTGAATATGCTCGAGAAAGAGGAATAGCTGTAGCGCGGAGAATGTCAGGAGGGGGAGCAGTCTATCATGACCTTGGCAATTTGAACTATACCTTCATTGTTAAGGAAAGAGGCAGGTTTCATAATTTCAGGGATTTAATAAACCCTGTATTGCGAGCGCTGCATGCAATTGGCGTGCCCGCTGCAATAAGTGGAAGAAATGACATTGTTGTAGAGGGGAAAAAGGTATCAGGCAATGCCCAGTACAGGTATCTTGACCGCCTGCTGCACCACGGTACGCTCCTATACGCTACTGACCTGGAGGAAATGGCCCGGGTTTTGACGCCTTCCGAACACAAGTTGAGTTCAAAAGGAGTCAGGTCCGTAGAGGCGAGGGTTGTTAATATTAAAGAATATTTACCGGCTGGCGTTACCATAGATAAGTTAAAAGATGCAATTCGCAGTTTTGTAGAAAACGGCCCCTTGAAGCAGTATCGGCTTACTGAAACAGATGTGAAGTCGATTGCGGATCTGCGAGACAGTAAATACAGTGCTGCTTCATGGATATACGGCGTCTCGGAAGCGTTTAACATTTGCAAGAGCGCGCGTTTTGAATGGGGTATTATTACCGTGTGTCTTAATGTGGAAAACGGATATATTAACAGGTGCAGGATATCAGGGGATTTCTTTTTTGAACGGGAAATTGAGGGGTTAGAGGAATATTTCCTGGGCTTGCCTTACAGCCGCGATGCAGTAAGGAACCTGCTTGCTGCAATAGATATAAAAGAATACATACCTCATGCAGTAAATGAAGAATTTGTAAAACTCGTCTGTCCTCAATAGAAACTGCATTTCACATTGTTTTTAAATTTTCAAAACATTCCATTATGCCGTATTCCCTGTCAACGCCAAATTTTTAAAATCTGCTGGTTGCCGGCGGAAATAAATGTTATTCTAGAAAAAATATGTGGTCTGTCTGCTTAGAGAGGGGTCGATTGTGACAATGTTTATGCGGCATATAAGGAGTCAGGTTATTGCTATCTTTTTGCTGATCATTTTAGTGCCCCTTGGTCTGTTAGGAACCTTGTCTTACTTAAAATCAAGGCAAATTGTTGAAAATCAGTTGAAAGAAGATAACCTGCGGCTGGTCAAAGAAGTAAATCAAATCTACATGGAGCAGTATCTCAGCAGACTGGAACAGGATGTTGCGCTTTTGGCTCGTAAGGTAAATCTGGAACGTTTCTATGAGGACGCTGCCTATAAAGAGATGCTTTTTCAGGAGTGGCAGGTTTATCGGGATGTTAATCCTCATATTGACTACGTTTACGTTGGTACTGAAAACAATGAACTGTGGGTAAATCCCCGCTATAGTTCTCCGCCAGGTTACCGATGTGTTGAGCGCCCTTGGTATCTTGCAGCTGTAAAAGATAAAGACCGGGTTGTCTGGACCGAGCCTTACCGCGAAGCGACTACAGGAGTTTTGCATGTTTCGGCAGCAAAGTACATATACCCCCCAAAAGAAGGGATGCCTGCAGGGGTTTTTGTCATCGATATCAGCCTGTATGAATTGACAAATGTCTTAAATAAATTGGTGCAGGAAAAAAATGTAGAAATGCTGCTGCTTAATCCGCAAGGAGAGACTTTGGTATATTCTGCAGCAGACGACAGCGGGGTTTTGGATATTGACCAGAGCTGGATGCAGGGTCTGGTTATTCAGGAAGTCGGGTGCAGACCCATATTGAACTGAAGAAAGCAAGGGGAAAAATTAACCAGTATGCCCGTGAATTAGAACAAAAGAATCAAGAACTCAAAGAACTGCTGCAAAGGGTAGAGCAGCTGGCAATGAATGATTACCTGACTGGTGTTTATAACCGCCGCAGTGCTGTTGAGCTGATACAAAAAGAATTGGCGCGTTCGCAGCGGGAAGGAAAGAGTTTTTCCATCCTAATGGCGGATATTGATGATTTCAAGCAGGTAAACGACAGGTATGGCCATGAATGCGGTGATTACGTTTTAAAACGTGTAGCTGGTTTGATTCGTGAGGCAAGCCGTCAGTATGATGTAGTAGCCCGGTGGGGTGGAGAAGAATTTTTGCTCATGCTCCCAAGGACGCAGCTGGAAGAGGCCAAAATAGTAGCAGAAAGGATCCGTGCTCTGGTAGCCAGGCAGGTTTTTAGTTATCAAGGGTTTTCTTTTTCGGTTACGCTGACTATAGGTGTGGCAGGATTCCTGCCTGGGGATGATGTGGATGGGTTAATCCGTCGTGCAGATAAGTTTATGTATCTTGGGAAAAAAAGGGAGAAAAATCAGGTTGTAGTAGAAGAACGAAAATAAAACCGGCTGCTGGGGTTAGGGGCAGGGAAGCCGACGATTACGCCCAAATAAAGAAAAGGGAACAGATGATGTTCCCTCCAAAATTGTGTCTGATGTCTCCATTGTTGGAGATATAATATTTTAGTACCAGCCTATACGGGACAGTCCTATTCCAAACTGTTGAAATAATAGTAAAATCCTATCCAGAGAAATACAAGGAATGCTAATAAAAACCCTATTAAATCCCAGGGGTTGATAGCCCAGCTTACCGGGAAAAACACGCTTCCTATAAGCAGCAGTACTGCCAGTACGAGAACATATATCCGTATTGCTGCCAGAGATGCTTTAGAACTCAAATAAATCGAGCGCTCATCATATACTACTTTGCCCTGGGTTTTCATTTCCGCAATTCTTTTAAATTGTATTGATTTTACAGTAAAAACTCCGGCTGCCCCGGCAATTATTCCTATTCCCGTACCGGTA
>JACIYB010000085.1 GCA_014360155.1 Syntrophomonadaceae bacterium | reverse complement strand
CCCCTCCAATATGCTAAAACGCCCAATATCGATTTTTTGGCCCAACACGCTGCTGTAGGGAGGGTTGCAACTATTCCAGATGGATTCCCCCCGGGGAGCGATGTAGCCAACCTTTCAGTTATGGGTTATGATCCTCGCCAATACTATACTGGCCGTTCTCCTCTTGAAGCAGTGAGTATGGGCGTAGAATTGGAAAACGGAGACCTAGCCCTGCGCTGCAACCTAGTCACCCTCTCCGATGACGAAGAATACCAAAACAAAATTATGCTGGATTACAGTGCAGGAGAGATCAGTTCCCCGGAAGCTGCCGATCTTATCTCTGCACTGCAGGATAAACTGGGAAACGAAACTTTCTCCTTCCACCCGGGCATCAGTTACCGCCATTTGGTGGTATGGAAAAACGGAATTGATAAAGAATTGTTACTCACACCGCCTCACGACATATCCGATCGCCGGGTCGGTAATTTTCTCCCCCAAGGAGAAAATAGCACAGATTTGCTGAATTTAATGACTCAGAGTGAGGAAATACTTAAAAATCACCCGGTTAATATTTCCAGGGAAAAAAGAGGCTGCAAACCGGCCAATTCTATCTGGCTGTGGGGTGAAGGAATAAAACCCTCCCTGCCAAGTTTTCAGCAAAAGTATAATCTCAAGGGCGCAGTAATAGCTGCAGTTGACCTGGTGAAAGGATTAGGTATGTGCGCGGGACTCGTCCCTGTTTCAGTTGAGGGAGCTACGGGAAGCATAAAAACCAATTTCGCCGGAAAAGCAAAAGCTGCACTTGAACAACTTAAAAAAGGCCGAGATTTTGTTTATCTACATATAGAATCTCCTGATGAAGCCGGACATCAAGGCAGCTTGGAAAGCAAAATCTGGAGTATCGAACAAATCGACCGGGAAGTAGTGGGATTGGTCATATCTGAAATGCATCAATTTGAAGATTTTAAGATCCTGCTTTTACCTGACCACCCAACTCCCCTATCGACCAGAACTCACAGCCGCGATCCGGTGCCATTTATGATATACGATAAAAAGAATCCAGTCAAAAACGGAGTCGGTTTATATGACGAATTTTCTGCCGCCGAAGGCATGTTTGTCAAAAACGGTTACAAGCTCATGGATTACTTCATAACCGGCACTTTATAAGCCCAAAGGCCGGAATATTCGGTCTTTGGGCTTATATACAAGTGTTACGGCTTACGAAGATTCTATATTTAGAAAAGACAGAATAGTTTTGTCCAACCGCTCACGCGAAGTTACCGTATTATGCCTTACTTTTTTTTTGTCCAAGTCCTTTAGGGCTGCCGGTACAGGAATACCCGTAGCAGAAGCAAGCAGTTCCAGGATTTCGAACTCGCTCTTGTCTTGGATAAGTTCAGGCTGAATAATTGCCTGGGCAACACTGCCTGCGAACTTAAAAGGACTCGCTGTAGAAACGACGACAGTCTTACTCGCGTCAGACGTAGCTTCCCGGTACTTTGTACAAACATTCACGGCAACTGCCGTATGAGTGTCTAGCAAATATTTTTTCTCCAGCCAAGTCGAACGAATAGTCTCTATAGTTTCAGGATCAGAACAGAAATCTGCCCAGAAAAGGGCCTGGATTTCTTGCTTGGTAGGTTCATCTACCACGTACCTGCCCCTGCACTTCAATTCTTCCATCCAATTTGCCACTTTACAGTAATCGTGATCAGTAACTTCATAAAGCAATCTCTCCAAGTTTGAAGATATAAGAATATCCATGGAAGGAGATATTGTCTTGTGAAACCTGCGGTTGGAATCGTAGACCCCTGTTTTTATAAAGTCTGCCAGCACATTATTGGAATTGGAGGCACAAATAAGTTTATTAATAGGTACCCCCATCTTTCCCGCATAGTATGCAGCAAGTATATTCCCGAAGTTTCCTGTAGGCACTGCTATATTTATGGTTTCACCTTCACGGATATCCCCAGCGGTTTTTAGGTCTACATAGGCAGAAACATAGTAAACTATCTGAGGCAGCAGCCTGCCCCAGTTTATTGAGTTGGCAGAAGACATTTTTATATTATATCTGGAAAGGATACCTGCAAATTCCTCACTGGCAAAAACCTCTTTAACTCCTGTTTGAGCATCGTCAAAATTACCTCTAACTGCAGCTACGTAAACATTTTGCCCCTCTTGAGTAATCATCTGGTACTTTTGTATTTCACTTACCCCTTCTTCAGGGAAAAAAACTATTACCCTGGCTCCGGCAACATCTTTAAATCCTTCCAAAGCAGCTTTCCCAGTATCTCCTGACGTTGCCACCAAAATAAGTATTTCGCTTTTTTCCTCGGTCTTGCGCAAACTCGCAGTGAGTAAATGAGGCAAAATCTGCAAAGCCATATCCTTAAAAGCACAGGTAGGACCATGCCATAATTCCTGAATGAATAAATTGTCACTGATTTTAACCACCGGTGCAATACGTTCATCGTCAAAACTTTCCTGATTATACGCGCCGTAAATACATTCCTCAATCTCATCAGTGCTGAATTCACTTAAATACTTTTCCATAACAATACAGGTTCTTTCTTGGTAGCTAAGGCCTTCCATTCTTCCGAAAACATCCTTATCCAGCCGGGGAACAAAATCAGGTACAAATAATCCCCCATCAGGAGATATCCCCATCTTTATAGCCTCAGCTGAACTGACTGGTTTATAGCCTCCCCTGCTGCTCCGATATTTCACACAGAACCCCCCATCCCAATAATTCGAACTTATCTTTTATTTTTCGATGTGCCAATCAAATAGCTACTGAATTTTCGCAGCATATCTTTGATTTCACTGCCGAAAGTTATAACCTGCTGATTTAAATGTATAAATATTCGCTGCTTCGCCTTCGCAGGGTGTTGCTTCCATGCTCCGTCAACAGGCTCCTATATATTTATACATTTAAACAAGCTAACTTAGGGTTTTTGCAGTGGAATCATCTTTTAAAAAAGCTTGCTACAACATTTTATAACGAAAATGCTCCGGGTTAAAGTGCCTGGAGCATTTTCGTTAAGCAATCGAGCGAAACTGCATTGCCGCAAATTAAATTCAGCCCTTATCATATCAAGAAATTCCGTACTTCGCAGCTTTTCGGACAATCGTAGATGCAGCTACTTCCAGTTCTCTAGCCATCTGGCGAGTAGTGTTGTACTGGGCATATGCCATTTTTAAAAGCTGTTTCTCAACGCTTTCAACTGCTTTGCGCATTGGAATTATAGAGGAAACCAAAACCTCTGAAGAGTTGTCGCTGACCATATTACTGAGATAAGACGGCAGGTCATCTGCTGTAATAATATTGTTGGCGGTTGTAACAACCAGCCTTTCAATAAGGTTTTCGAGCTCCCTTATATTGCCGGGCCAATCGTGCCTCATCAAAATGTCGATTACTCCGGGGTCTATTCTTTTGGCCAACCTGTATTTGTTATTAAACAATTGCATGAAATGAACTACCAAATTAGGAATATCCTCTTTCCGTTCCCGCAGAGGCGGAATATTAATAGGCACCACATTAAGCCGGTAATAAACATCTTCGCGGAACTCTCTTTTTCGCACCATTTCCAGCAGGTTCCTGTTGGTAGCAGCTATGATCCTTACATCTACTTTAAAAGGATTCCTTCCGCCTATTCGAATAATTTCTTTATTCTGTAAAAACCGCAACAGCTTAGCCTGCAGGCTGAGGGGCAGCTCGCTGATTTCATCTAAGAAAATGGTCCCCCCGGAAGCTAACTCACAATATCCTAATTTCCCTTCCTTTCTAGCCCCTGTAAATGCTCCCGATTCATACCCGAACAGTTCGGATTCCAACAGGCTTTCAGGTATAGCGCCGCAATTAACTTTTACAAAAGGGCCGTTTTTGCGCGCACTGTTATTGTGAATAGTTTCAGCTATCAGCTCTTTGCCGGTACCTGATTCGCCGGTTATCAAAATAGTAGAGTTTACCTCCGCCAACCTGATTACTGTTTCTAAGAGATTCCTCATTTTGCTGGAATTAACTACCAGGTTATTAGCCCCTTTGTACCTAAAGTGAAGATTTCGCAACTGGTTTGCGTAATGCTGGCTCAATCCCTGTACCTGTTCTAGCTTTTGCTTCAACATATTGAGCTCTGTTATATCCCTTACATTAACCACGACCCTGATTACACTGCCCTGTCTGTCAAATACCGGATTAGCCGTAACTAATGAAGTTTTGCCTGCTCTCATTTCCTGCATCACTGTGACCGATTCTCTCTTTTCCAATACGAGTGACAGTACAGATTGAGACATCAGCCCTTCTTTTTCCACAAATTTAACGTCTTTCCCCAGCAATTCATGGGCATTAATTCCTGTTATCATTTCAAATGCCTTGTTGACCCGCAAAATTATTCCCTCTCCATCTGTTATGCAGAGCCCGTCGTATGAGGACTCTATTATAGCGTCCAGCTCCCTATTTAGCTCTTTAACATACTTCAGTTCCTTCGATATTTTGTCAATCTCTGATATATCCTGAAGAACTGCTACAGCACCCATGATCTTACCATCCTGAATAATTGGTGAGCGGTTAGAAAGGAAACAGCGATTTTTAATTCTTATTTTCCGCAAAGGCTGTTGGCTCCCTGTTCTAACGACATCCATAAGGCCGCTTTCAGGCAATACATCCCGTATACTCTTCCCTATGACTTCCTCAGCCCTCATATCAAGCAGTTTCTCAGCGGTTCGGTTAAAAACCTTTATTATGCCTTGTTCATCAATGGAAATAATTATATTGCAGGCAGTGGAATTGATAATAGCATCGAGCTTGCTGGAAATGCTTTTGTAGGAATCAAAAAATACCCTGGCAATATCTCCCCTAGTAAGTATCCCCACAACAGCCCCATTTTCATCTGTTACCGGTAATCGCGGGACCTCAGGGGTCACAATATTCTCAAATTTATCATCAGGATGTCCGGTAAGGACTTCTCGAGTCATCAGCTTTTCGATAGAAGACATCATATCCATCTCCCGCGTGATCGCCCGATAAATATGAGTCTTAGTAAAAATCCCTATGAGTTTATTGTTTTCATCTATCACCGGAGCCCCGTCTATCTGGTTACGCATAAAGATAGCAGCTGCTTCCTTAATAGTTTGTTCAGGTCTCAAAAGTATAGGATTGCGCGTCATTATTTCTTTGAGTTTCACATACACCACCCCGTGAATTAAAATAGGCTATAAAATCAGCTCAGCTGAATTTCATTTTTTTAATACAACCCGGGTTATTCAGATCACTTTCCTTTTGCGAAACTCTTCTATTTCTTCCAGGGTATACCCAGCCGCCTGCAGTATTTCGTTGTTATGCTCACCTAGTTCAGGGAAATTCAATTCTACTTTTCCAGGAGTCTCGGAAAGTTTTATGGGGATGCCGGTCAAAATCATGTCCTTACCCGAGCCTGCGATATTTTCCAGCTTTAATATCATATCTCTAGCTGCAACCTGCGGATGCCGGCACATTTCTTCCAGATCAAGAACAGGCGTAAAACATATGTCACTACCAGCAAAAAACGCCTCCCATTCCTCCCTGGTTTTACCCCGTATTATCTCCTCTATGTCCGCTATTATATCGGGCTGCCTTTCCTTGTCCCACTGGAATCTGATATATTCCTCCCTCTCAACTTTTTGGCAGAATTCTGCCCAAAATTTGTCCTCGATGGCCCCCAGACTGACATGTCTATTGTCTTTTGTCGCATAGATTTTGTAGCAGGCATATCCGCCTGTCAAGAGTTCATTTCCCCTTTCCGGAAGCCGGCCCCAGCCCGACCATTCTCCCAAAGTATAGGCAAGAAGACTTATAGAGCCGTCCATCATAGAAACATCACAGAGCTGCCCTTTCCCGGTCACTTTTCGGCTTACCAGAGCCAGCAGAATAGCGATAACTGCATAGAGAGTACCGCCGGCTATATCAGCAATCTGCGCCCCGGACATAGCCGGAGCTTCCCGGTAGGCACCGGTCAGCCCCGTCACCCCAGCCAAACTTAAATAGTTTAGGTCATGGCCGGCAGCATCCCGCAAAGGACCGTCCAGCCCGTATCCGGTTATTGAACAGTATATAATCCTCTCATTTATTCGCTTCAGTTTTTCATAACCCAAACCCATTTTGTCCATAACACCTGGCCGGAACTGGTCTACCACCACGTCACTGTTCAAGACCAGCTGTTTAAAAATGGCTTTTCCGTCTTCTTTCCGCAGATCAAGAGTTATACTCTTCTTATTGCGATTTACAGTATAAAAGCGGGCACTCTGCCCACCGATTAGCGGGTCCAGGTGTCTCCCCAGCTCACCGCCCCTCGGGTCTTCCACTTTAACAACTTCTGCCCCAAAGTCTGCCATTATCTGGGTGCAAAACGGCCCTGGAAGATATCGAGATAAATCTAATACCCTCACTCCCTCCAAAGGTAAACGCATAAAAAATCTCCCCCTTCATAATATTTCTATATCTTTCTCGCCCGAAATTAATATTTCGGAGCTATATATAAATCTATTGCTGAAAGTCGTAACCCGCTAGTTTAAATGTATAAATACTCGTCGTCAGACTTCGTCAGACTTCCGCATAGGCAACAGGCTCCTGCAGGTTAACCTAGAGTTTTTGCAGTGGAGTCATTAAGCAAAATTTCTGGAAAATATCAAGAGAAAAGATATTTCTGCAACCTGCTAAGCGGCTCTTAATATGATTATATATCTTATACCGCAATATAGATGTCGTTTTTTGTAAAAAAATAGTTCCAGGATCGATAATTAAATCCTGGAACTACGGCCAAAATATCTAGGTTTGCCTTTAATACTCAAGCTTACGGCAGGAAAATACCTTCAGGGTCAACCTTGTTGTAGAGAATCTCTATTTCTTCGACCGTCGGGGTCTCCGTTTCCCCTCTGCAGCGTGAAATATTCAGATCAAATGAACAGTTGTCTTTGACCTGTTCGGGAGTAAAGCCTGGATGTACGGTATCCAGGTACATTATGCCATCCTCATCAAAGCGGAAAACAGCCATATTACTGATAATAGCCACCGGTCCGCCCTTGTAGAATTTACCGTAGACTTCCTTTTTAGGTACGTATTCACCGGACGGCCACTTGGGAATCCTCCAACCCGGCGAGGTAATGTAATCCACATGCTCCTTGAAGCGGCGCTTCTCCTGCACCATGATGAAAACTGTTCTCCGCGCAAAAGAGTTGATATCAGGGTTGCCGCCGCTGCCGGTAAACCTCTTTGCCGGACTCCTGTAATCGCCTATAACCGTGCAGTTAACATTACCATACTTATCACATTCTGCTCCACCTAAGAAAGCCAGATCCACATAGCCGGAGTGCAGGGACCCGTAGAAAGTTTCGGTCAAACCAGCAGCGATAGATGCTTGGTAAGCACAGCGGGCATCTCCAACAGAGGTCGGGATATCTGGCGCCCTTCCATCAACAGTCCCTGCTTCGTAAATACATACAGCACTCGGGGCATGGGTAAGCTGTGCCAGCAGTATTGCCAACATAGGAAGACCGGTGCCGGCGAAGACAACGTCACCGTCTTCAACCTCTTTCGCAGCAGCGACTGCAAGCAGGTCCATAGGTTTATAATCCTTAGCATAATTTTTGGCAGTCATTATCTCGTCCCCCTTTTGACTGTAGTTGAGTAACCCATGACAGAATTAGCTTTTAGTTTCATTAACCTGGTCATCCCCAATTTGTCCAGGTATTCTTCATGGCTGGATACACCGAAAACCCACTCTTCGGCCCATTTGTCAAAAGCCTCCTGGCTCTTCGAAGCCTTATAGAATTCCCTGGTAAAGTCAGCGTCTACATCATAAAAGAATTGAGAGCCGGTAGGATGAGCACCCCAAGGACACTCAACAATATAATCGACTGCAAACCCTGCAGCAATATTTTTCTCGGGTTCCTGCCTTATATACGTCTCGGGGACTATTTCCTCAGCCAAAACAATAACCTTGTCAGCAGCTTTTATTACTTCGGTGTCCGTATAGGTCTGGGAAAAGACGCGTACCGTTCCCTCGGTGCCAACCTGAGAAGCATAGATCAGAGCCCAATCAGCATTGACTGCCGGCATTAACAATAATTCTCCCATATCATAGAAAGGATCTTTAACTATTTCATACTTCTTCTGCGGAATCTTGGGGTTAGACCCGTCCCTCAATCCTGCTCTTTTCAGCATGTCAAATTCGGGATTCAAGATGTCGGTTCCCATTGACAGAGCAGTCGGGAAGAAAGGCAGGCCGTAAGCTCCTGCCAGTATACGGGCAACACACTGGGCATGGCTGTAGTCCTCGGTAATTATTTTACCTTCAACCTGCCCACGCCCCAAACATTCTCCCACCTTGCCGTAGAGTTCATGCCCGACCCAAGAGGATTCCCAGATTTTTACACAACCAGCTCCTGCCAGTACTTCAGTATGGGTTCCACCGTTTACTTCAAATAAATGCAAGTCCTTTTTGCCCTGGCGCACTATTTCATAGATAAGGGCCATCGGGCGACGCCAAATAGTGAACCCGCTGAATGTCAGCATATCACCGTCTTTTATCAAACCAGCGGCTTCTTTGAGCGTAATTTTTTTTGGTACTCCCATCGATCTACCTCCTCCTTTTAAAATAATTTATTGTTAAAATTACAGCCACCGGAGACTTTAAAAGCCTCCGGGGCCGTAAACTTTAAAACCGGCCGATAACTTCTCTGCCTATAATCAC
>JACIYB010000084.1 GCA_014360155.1 Syntrophomonadaceae bacterium | reverse complement strand
AAGCTCCAGCAACTGCACAACAGAACACAGTAAGCTCGTAATGAGAAGTCATTAGACACACCAGAGCCAGAGCCGCAGCAACAATAAAAGTTACGCCGGCAGCCAGCCCATCAAGCCCATCGGTTAAATTCACCGCATTGGACGTGCCGATGAAAACGATCATTAAGAAAGGAATATATAAATACCCAAGGTCAACAACACTTCCAACAAACGGAATGATTATATAAGTATCCCTGTGAAAATAAAAAATCAACAATAGACCAAAGAAAACAGCCGTAAGCAGCTGCAGCCCCAGTTTTTCCCGAGCCCGCAATCCTAGGGAGCGTTTTAAGACCACTTTTATGTAGTCATCCCAGAATCCTATTCCTCCAAAAGCCAGTGTTACTAAAACCGCAATAAGCACTTCCTCGCTGGTTCCCGCAATAAGAAAACTTGAAAACATTACCGCCGTTATAATAATGGTACCTCCCATAGTAGGAGTACCGGCTTTAAGGTAGTGACTCTGAGGCCCCTCTTCTCTGATATTTTGGCCCAATTTTAAACGAGACAAGAATGGTATTATAAAAGGTCCCATGATTATAGAAATTATAGAAGCTGTAGCTGCTGCTAGCAATGTATTTAAAATATATACCTTCACAGAAAATTCCTCCGCCCTGTAGAGTGAAACGAGAAAGGCAAGACGTGATATGTTAAATGTTAGACATCCTCTCCCTAGTTCCTAACGTCTTACGTCTAATTTCTTGCTTTTCACGTCTCACTTCTAACTTCTAACGTCCCACGTTGAATCAATTCTTCCATAAGTGTTTCCATCTCCATAGCTCTAGAAGCTTTAAACAAGATAACATCATCTTCCTTCACCATCCTACTCAAAAACTCAACACAGTCCTCTTTTGACTGGAAATAATAAATCTGGCTCGGAGGCATTCCCGCTTCCAATGCTCCCTGGGCAATATATTTTGCCCGTTCTCCCACTGTTATGAGCACATCTGCCTCAACCTCAGCCGCCTTTTTCCCTACCTCTAAATGGCCTGGGATCTCATATTCCCCTAGTTCAAACATATCGCCGAGCACAGCTACCAGCTTACCCCCGCCGAGCAATTCCCTGCTTGTTTCCAATGCAGCAGCCATTGAAACCGGATTAGCGTTATAGGTATCATCGATAACTGCTCCGCCGCCCTGCAGGTACTTTATATTCAAACGGTGACTGCTAGGCTTATACTCCATAAGGCTGGACCTTATTTCATCCAGCTTTACTCCTAGGAGAAAAGAAACAGCCGCTGCAGATATTACGTTGCCTGTGAGTTTTGAAGATGGTACTGGAAAATAAAACTGCTCATATCTGTCAATTAAACGCGAGTTTATGTTAATCCCCCACTTGTTTACTGATACATCTAAAATTTGGAAATCACAACCTTCTCTATATCCAAAAGTGTATTTCGTGCAAGGATACTGTGCCGCAATATTGACCAGCAATTCAGAATCCCCGTTAATAACCGCAAAATGGCCGGCTTTAAGCTCGCTTAAAATTTCGCATTTTGATAGAACAATATTTTCCAGGGTTTTTAAGGTTTCCAAATGCACGGGTTCAACACTGCTGATAACAGCACAGGAAGGTTTGACTATCTCTGCCAGCCTTTTAATTTCCCCCCTGGCTCTCATAGCCAATTCAATTACCGCTGCTCCGTGATTTTCTTCAAGTTTCAGAATCGTTAGAGGAACCCCGATTTCATTATTCATATTTTCCTCAGTCTTCAAAGTTTTGAAACGAGACTGGAGGCACAAAGCAGTAATATCTTTGGTAGTTGTTTTACCGACACTTCCTGTAACAGCAATAATCGGAATATCGAACATTTTCCTATAAGCGGCAGCCAGTTCCTGCAGCGCTCGAAGGGTATCATCCACCAGAATAATAGCTTTATCAGCACCAGCGCAATTTGAGCAGTCAATCATCTCTGAGACAACAGCAGCAGAAGCTCCTTTGTCAAGCGCTTCTATGACAAAATCATGTCCATCAAACACCTGTCCCTTTAAAGCAAAAAACAGCTCCCCCTTTTTAATATTGCGCGAATCGGTTCCAACTCCATTAACAAAATTTTCTCGGTTCCCAGATAAAATTCTGCCCTTAATACTTCGGGCAATGAAATCTAAATTAACCTCCATTTTCTCTTCCTCCTAAAAATTCAGCCGCAACCTTTCGGTCGTCAAATTCGAGAACGCGATCTTTAACTAATTGATAAGTTTCGTGCCCCTTCCCGGCGATAATTACTAGATCGCCTTCTCTTGCTAAATGTATAGCATAACCAATAGCTTCTCTTCTGTCTGTTATAACGGTATAATGGGAGCCTTTGACTTTGTGCAAACCCGGAATAATATCAGCTATAATAGCTTCAGGTTCTTCACTCCGGGGATTGTCAGAAGTCACTATACAGAAGTCGCTATACCGAGCCGCAATTTCCCCCATTAATGGCCTTTTGCCTCTATCCCGATCGCCTCCGCATCCGAACACAGTGATTATACGTTTTTTCGCTATTTGCTTTCCGGTTCTCAGTATATTTTCGAGCCCATCTGGAGTATGGGCATAGTCAACTACTACCGTAAAATTCTGCCCACATTTAACCTGTTCAAACCTGCCGGGAACCCCTTCCACTTTTTCCAACGCCGATTTTACTATATCACTGCTTATGCCTTCATTAAGAGCACAGGCTATAGCTGCAAGAGCATTATAAACACTAAAAAGTCCTATTAATTTCATGTTTATGTTTATCGTCTCTTCTTTATGTTTTACTGTAAATCTGCTTCCTGCAAGACTCACAGACAAGTTTTCAGCTTTTATATCGGCCTCCTTCTTGAGCCCGTAAGTGTAATAAGAAGGTCCTGCAGCCTTAATAAACTCTTCGCTATAAGCATCGTCTATGTTTATAACACTGTAATTTCCAGGTTGCCGAGGAATCATTCTAAAAAGCTTTAGTTTAGCATCCTTATAATTATCCATGTTCTTATGGTAGTCGAGGTGGTCTTGACTGAGATTAGTATAGACAGCTACATTGAAATCAATCTTATCGACTCTGTATAAATCCAGAGCATGTGATGATACTTCCATAACTATATATTCAGCATTTTTATCTCTGCAAAAGCTCATAAAATCTTCAATCTCCAGCGCTTCGGGAGTTGTCTGCCCCAATTCCCTTCTTTCTCCATCTATTTGAGCATAAAGAGTGCCAATAACAGCCGTTTTTTTTCCCGCCTCCTCCAGAATAGCTTTAATCAAATGGGTCGTTGTTGTTTTTCCATTGGTGCCCGTCACCCCAATAACCCTCATTTGAAGAGAAGGTGCCTGGTAAAAATTAGACGCTAATACGGGTAAAGCTTTACGAGTACTAGAGGTTAATAGATAAGTCACGTCTTTCTCACATAATTCAGCTTCTTTCTCAACTATAACTGCTACTGCACCTTTTTGTACAGCTTGTTTGATATATAAATGCCCATCAGTCTTAAACCCGGATACGCAAACAAACAAAGACCCGGGCACAACCCGTCTGGAGTCGTAATAAATCCCTTTAATATCTACATCAATGTCCCCTGTAAGAAGCTGAAACTGAATACCTCTTAATAATTGGCTCAACCTCAAATTTGCTCCCCTCCTTCACCTCGGCAGGACATAGATATCAATAAAGCATCCTGTCTTCACCAACCCCCATGCTTGCAGGATACAAGTGTTATCGTCTTTATCCCCCTGCACTAACCTTGAGCCTTCATCCCCAAGCGGTTATTTTCGTACCGGCAGCCATCCCTTTTATTCCCCCACCGGCTGAAATTTAACCTTGATACTGGAGCCGCTTGTCACTACTTTCCCAGCTTCAGGAGACTGCTCGTACGCCAGCCCATACCCCTCGGGCAACAGATGCAACCCTAGATCAGCAAGTATCTTGGCCACTTCTTTCAGCGACTTTCCTTGCAGGTCGGGAACTGTTACCTGCCCATATTCTACTCCTTTTTCAAACGGTGACAAGTAGATTACGATTTGGGAACCCTCGCTTATCTTCATCTTGGCTTGGGGATTTTGCTGCCAGACCACATTTCCAGTACCGCTGACCTTCACTTTCAAGCCCCGGCTGTTTATAAGGGATATAGCCTCGGCTAGAGGCAAGTTTACCACATCGGGCACTATTACTTCTTTTTCTATCGTTTCCTCACTTTCCTCAGGTTTATACATGGGAACCTCCAGATAACGCAGTGCGTCTTTCATAATTTCCCTAAATGCTGGAGCAGCTACCCATCCACCATAATAAGGATAACCCTGAGGTGCATCGACCACAACTATACATGCCAGCTTAGGATCATGAGCAGGAGCAAAGCCCACAAAAGACGCCACATACTCGTTGGGAAGATACCCCCCGGCAGGAGATATCTTCTGCGCAGTACCTGTTTTCCCTGCTACCCTGTATCCTTCTATATATGCATTCTTTCCTGTACCGTTGATCACTTCTCCTTCAAGTATAAGGCTCAGTTCTCTTGCGGTTTCAGAAGAAATCACCCGCCTTACCACCTTAGGCTCCACATTTTTAATAATCTCACCTTCATTGTTTATTACCTGTTTAACTAGATAAGGCTGCATGAGTTTGCCTTCATTGGCTACGGCAGAAACTGCCGCCAACAACTGCACAGCTGTAACAGCATTCGCCTGCCCCATGGACATGGTTGCCAAGTCAATTTGTTTGGCCCGGGATTTGGGCACTAAAATCCCGGCAGCCTCTCCAGGTAAATCTATTCCTGTAGGCTCCCCAAAACCAAAAGCACCGAGGTATTTGTAATATCTGTCGAGCCCCAGTTCGAGCCCCACCTGTACAAAGCCTACATTGCAAGAATTTTCAACAATCTGAGCGAAAGTCTGGTCTCCATGAGCTTTTCTATTAGGACATCCTATAGTTTCTTTTCCTACCTTTATATACCCAGGACAATAAAACTTGCTGTCTTTGTCAACCACGTTTTCTTCAAGTGCCATAGCTGCTGTAATTACCTTCATAGTAGAACCCGGTTCGTAGGAATTGCTTATGGCAAAATTTTTCCTATTTTCTGCCGGAAAATCATTGTAGCTATTGGGGTCGAAAGTAGGCCTGTTAGCCAGAGCCAGTATTTCTCCCGTAGATGGGTCCATAACAATAACACAGGCGGCCTTCGCTTCGCGTTCCTTAAAGACTTTATCCAGTTCTCTTTCCGCTATATATTGTATAGTCTCATCTATAGTCAATATGAGGTGAGAGCCGTCCACAGGAGGAATATATTTATGGGTAGCCTCTGGAATGGGCCTATTGGCGGCATCGTGTTCGATTACAATGCGGCCTTTAGTCCCTCCTACCAGCTCATTATAGTAATAATCTACTCCCTCTAACCCCGTATTGTCTATTCCTGAAATCCCCAGAACATGACTGGCAAGAGTCCCTTTAGGATAATAACGGCGGCTTTCCTCGGTCAGGCCAATCCCCGGCAGATCCATTTCTCTTATCTTTTTTGATTTTTCAGGAGCTATCTGCCGCTTAACCCATTCAAAAGAACTATTCTTGGTTATACGTTCGTAAAGCTCCTGTTCATCCATATCCAAAACTTCAGCTAATTTTTGGGCAATTTCCTGCTCACGCCCTGATCTATATATTTCGGCAGGAATAGCGTAAACTGAGTCAGCACTCACGGATATAGCCAGTTCATGCCCATTTCGGTCATATATGGTTCCTCTTTTTGCTTCCACAGGAACATCACGCATGCGATTTTGGATTGCTTTCTCAGACAACTCTGCTCCTCTTACAAACTGTATCCAAAATATTCTCCCTCCAAGAGAAAAAAATCCTAACGTAAATAACAAAAAAAGCGTTAGTATACGCTTTCTTATAAGCAAACTCGTGGTTTGCATGTTTTGCCCCCTTGAACTTTACCAATGATTTTTCGCAGCCAAAAGCAATAGACTAGCATATATTTTTCTCAAAGAATCACTGCCCTTTTGAATATCAGCCGACGCTTCCTCTTCGCTTGAAATTCCAGCCTCCGCAGTAATTTGTCCTTGTCCGTTTTCCCCGGTTGCATCTGCAATCGCTATATAATTATCAGATTTATGCATTCCTAATTCAGTCTCAGCGATCTGCTCTATCCGTTTTAAAGATGTTTTTTGAGCTATTTCATATTCCAGCCTGTTATTAGCGGTTTCGAGCAAATTAATGTCGTTCTGCAACTCTACTATTTCGTAGCCCAGCACAGCTGACCTTACAGATAGATATACCAATAACAACGCATAAATAAACGCTATTACTCCTATTTTGAATAAAATTTTTCCCCGGGGCTTAAATTTCTTCGATACCCTCCTTACCTTTTGAGTACCGCTTCCTGGCTGAAAATCAGGCTGGTATTCCAAATCTCTCGAACTATCATATCCCGCCTGTATCATATTATTCTGCCCCCCTTCGATATAGAACTATAATTTTTCCGCAACCCTGAGCTTAGCGCTTCTTGATCTCGGATTTTTCCGGCATTCCTCTTCCCCAGGCACTATAGGCCTACGGGTTATTATTTTAAGTTCCGCCTGGTGATTACAGGTGCAAATCGGTAAACCCGGCGGGCATATGCATGTCTTGCTCTTTTCCTTCATAAAATGCTTCACTATCCTGTCTTCCAGGGAATGAAAAGTAATCACACATAGCCTTCCGCCGCTCTTCAAAACTTCAACTGCCGAAGGCAAAACTTTTTCAAGAGCATCCAACTCACTGTTAACTGCAATCCTTAAAGCTTGAAAAACCCTGCGAGCAGGATGTTTTTCCCTTCGATAGTGAGCAGGAACAGCTGATTTTATGACTTCAACTAATTCCAAGGTCGTTGATATATTTTTTTTTTCCTATAATCAGCTATCTTCTTCGCTATCTGCCGAGCATATCTTTCCTCCCCGTATTCGAAGAAAATTTTGGCAAGATCTTCTTCCGAAAATTTGTTTACAACATCCCATGCTCTCAGTTCCTGCTCACTATCCATACGCATATCCAAAAGAGCATCCTTATGAAAACTAAATCCTCGCTCTGCAATATCCAGTTGAAACGAGGATACCCCTAAATCTATCATAATGCCGTCTACCTGTTTTACCCCTTCTTCTTGCAGTATTTTCAAGAGCTCCCTGAAGTCTGCATGAATAAACCTTATGTTAGAATAATCCAAGGTTTTCCTAGCCGCCTGCAATGCATCCTTGTCCTTATCAATTGCAATTATCAAAGCATCTTCTGCCAAATGCCCCGCCAAGCAGCCGAGGTGTCCTCCTCCCCCGGCTGTGCAGTCGACATAAATTCCGTGCCGGTCAGTGACCAGAAAAGATATAGTTTCGCCCAACATCACCGGTTGATGCAATTACGATCAGCTCCTATATACCAAGATCAACTAGCCCTTCTGCAATCTCTTCATAAGACGCCTCTGCCCTCTGAGTATATAGTTCCCATTTCTCCTTGGCCCAAATCTCTACTCTGGCACCAACACCTATGATAATCACATCCCTCTCTATTCCCGCATATTCCCGCAAATTCGGGGGCAAAACAATCCTGCCCTGCTTATCACATTCCATCTCTGAAGCCGCGGAGAAAAAAAAGCGAACAAAAGAACGTACATCCGCTTTAGTAAACGGAAGTGAATGCAGCTTGTCTTCTATAAGTTTCCATTCGGCCAAAGGGTAAAGGAAAATACAGTTATCCAATCCTTTAGTAACAACAAATGCATCCTCCAGCTGCTCACGAAACTTAGAAGGAATGGTAATTCGTCCTTTGGCGTCCAGGGAATGCTGATATTCTCCCAGGAACATCTGTTCTGCTCCCTCTGCTGAAATTTATGGGACTATGCTCCACTTTACTCCACTTTAAACCACTTTATTCTACTTCTGAAAAAAAAATCCCTGCTTTGTGAAAAAAGTAGCTATTAAATTTGTTTTTTTCCTCAAACAAAGTAACAGTCCAAAAAATCCGTAATTTCGGTAATTTTGCACTATAATCGACTAAAATTATTGTTTTTTTCAGAAAAAAATGGTCCGTATTTCCTAGAAAATACAGGGCTAAAGAACCTCTGTTTTTGCCCGGCAGCCCTTCTTGCCCAGCGGCTATTTTGCCTGAAAAAAATATAAGAAGGAAAACGTAAGATATGAAAATAATGGCGAGAGTATACGGGTAAAAATGAGAGCAGCAGAGATAACAGCATAGCAGGACAACAGCGGCATCTTCATTTTCAAAATCTAATGACCCGCATCATCTATACCTTGTTCTATACAATATATATGGAGTTGGTAAAAATCCACGGCCGATAACCCAGCATATGCCTATGGTAGGCCTCAACCCTGTATACACCCTTACTGATACCGGAAAAAATATGTAACTGCCCGTCGCTGTACTGCCATACACTTCCATTTCTTATGAGCTTTACCCTAGCCACAGCAGGGGTCTTCACCTGGAATCGCATGTTCTCTTGATATCTAACTTTACTGCCTATTGACCATAAGCTACCTCCACACTGCAGGTAAAACCTGAAACCTTTGCTATTTTGGAAATAATCATAGGATATCCAGGAATTTCCTCTTCTCAGAGCATTATAAATAATCTCCTTATCAACCGCTGCCTTCCCAGATAATTTTTTTTCACTAAGGATATGCATATTTATACAGCGAAAACAAAGGGCATAGGAAGCGATATTTATAATTAGAGGGCCTAATTTAAGTTGCGTCCCATGTGCATCTGAGCTCCCGAAAGCAACTACCATATGTCCGTCGTTTTGATATCTGTCAAGTATTTTCATAGTTTTTTTGTAGGGACCTTTTAAAGCCGCATGTGGATTGTGCAAGAGATAGAGCCCTTTTAAAATACTAGCAAATCCATCGCGATATTGAGAAAAATAATTCCATATCTCGATTCCCTGAAATCCCCGCA
>JACIYB010000083.1 GCA_014360155.1 Syntrophomonadaceae bacterium | reverse complement strand
TATCCCTCTCGCCCCCTCCTTGGGGCTCGCCCCCTTTCGTCGCTTCACCTTCGCGGGGTGTTGCTTCCATGCTCCGTCAACAGGCTCCTACATATTTATTCATTTAAACAAGCTAACTTAGGGTTTTTGCAGTGGAATCAGATGTACTCTTTGTGCCAAGACCCCTTTCACCTCTCCCTTTCAGCTCATCAGTAAAGGTTAAGACCGGACTCAAGTGTTCTTAAGCCTTCATCCCCCCCCCCCTCATCCCCTTCAGCTATGCCCTCCCGGGGATGAAGGCTTTAAGGTTAGCGCTGGGGGTTGTATTTTACGGACATAGGGTGTTAGTATTTTATAAATCTGATTCGGTAAGCCCAGAAAGTACTTTCCAGAAGTTGGGAAAAGATATATCCACTGTTTCTGCATTTGCAATGTCAGTTTCACCTTCGGCAGCTATCCCTGCAATTGCTAAGCTCATGGCAATGCGGTGATCTCCCCAGCTGCCAACCCTCCCTCCCCGCAAACATCCCGGATTGCCCTTCACTATAAAACCATCCTCCAGCTCAGTAATTTCGACCCCCATTTTGCTTAATTCCAAGCAAACAGCAGCTATACGGTCAGTCTCCTTTACCCTGAGTTCTGCAGCATCTCTAACTATAGATTCACCCTCTGCTACAGCCATAGCTACGGCAAGCACAGGCAGTTCGTCTATCAACTGGGGAATAATGTCCCCCCTAATTTCTATTCCCTTTAAATCAGAACTCGACACAAGGATATCCGCAATCATTTCCCCTGCAATTTCTCTTCTATTTTCAAGCTTTATTTTTCCTCCCATAGACTGCAGAACCTTGATAATACCGGTACGGGTTGAATTTATACCTACATCTCTTATTAATAACTCTGAACCCGCTATGATACTGGCAGCTACTATAAAAAACGCAGCGGAAGAAATATCGCCTGGAACCACAAATTCCTGCGCAATCAGCTCTTTTCCCGGTCTGAGGATTACTTGCAGGTCCGCAACTTCCAGGTCAGCTCCCATAACAGACAGCATTCGTTCCGTATGGTCTCGAGATTTCTCAGGTTCAATAATTACAGTTTCGGAATCAGCATCCAGAGAAGCTAAAAGAATAGCTGTTTTCACCTGCGCACTAGCCACCGGGAGCTGATAGTTTATTCCCTTCAGCTTGCCGCCTTTAACAGCTAGAGGTGGATAATTGCCATTGTCCCGTCCCCTTATTTCAGCACCCATCGCTCCGAGAGGCGCAAGCACCCTTCTCATCGGCCGACGGTTCAGAGAATTGTCTCCACTCAATACAGAAAAAAAAGGTTGTGAAGCCAGGACCCCAGTTAACAGCCTCATAGTTGTCCCGGAATTGCCGCATTGAAGTACTGTCAGCGGCTCCTTTAAACCATACAAACCGTTGCCTGACACTTTTACCAGGGAACCTTCACGTTCGACATGCACTCCCAATTGTTCTATACAATTACACGAGCTCAGCGTATCAGCAGCTAAAAGAAAGTTTTTTATTATTCCTTCGCCTTTTGCCAGAGCTGAAAATATTACTGCCCGATGAGATATAGATTTATCAGGATCAACAAAAATTTCTCCCCGCAGAGGAACCGAAGTTTTTCTCAGTTTTTTATGCATGATTATCCTCCTTCTATCTAAGCCAGGCCTTAATTGCATTGGCCCGCAAAGCTGATACAGCTCTCTTAGCATCTTCCGGTGAAGCTACTCCCAGTCGTATTGTTCCCCCATCTCCCTCGCGCACTCGCAATATCTCTATATCTGATATATTAATATTTTCTTCTCCTAATATGGAGCCCAGCTTGGCAATAACACCCGGTTTATCAGGCACTATGCATACAATGTCACAGAGACCCGGCATTAATCCTCTGCGCATCTGAGGAATTGAATCCCTTATATTCTTGGCGCTGGATAACTCCCGGCGTATATAATCATGATCACCTAATTCTAACGCTTGTTTAATACTGTCTAAGCTATCGATAAAGTCGTTCAACCTTTTTACTAGAATTTCTCTATTAGAGAACAATATATCCTCCCAGATTTCCAGATTAGACGATGCAACGCGGGTCGTATCCCGAAAACCGCCTGCTGCCAGCATCAGCCTATCACTCCGCCCCTCTGTTAAATTAACCAACGCAACTGCCGCAAGATGGGGAATATGACTTACAGTAGCTACTATCTCGTCATGCACTGCGGCATCCATAACTTCAACCCGAGCACCTGTTGTTTCCAAAAGGTTTACTAAACGCGCGAGAACTTCTCCCGGGACATTTTTACCGGGGGTTAAAATGTAAACCGCATTTTCAAACAGGTAGCGGTCAGCACCGTTTACTCCTTTGGTCTCCGAACCTGCCATGGGATGGCCGCCGATAGCCCACACATTTTGGGGAAGATCCTCAAAAAGGCTCATTACATCCTGCTTGGTACTTCCTACATCAGTTATTATAATACCCGGTCTAACTAAAGGCTTTATATCCTCAATAAGCGAAGGAAAAGAACTCAAAGGAGTACATAGGAAAATAACGTCTGCCTCCCTTGCCCCTTCTGAAATAGAGGCAAAATAATCTATAGCCCCTATTTCTCTGGCTTTACGAAGGGATTCATTGTTTATATCAAAACCAACTATTCTACTTACCAAAGAAGAATCCCTCAAGGCTAACCCCAAGGAAGCTCCGATAAGCCCGATTCCTATTATGAATACATTTATCATTATCAAAATCCCCTGCGCCTAGTAATCATTTTTTAAAACCGAGCTGATTTTATTGATCTTAAGAACTAATCTTTTAAAATTATCCGGAATAAGAGATTGTGGGCCATCCGATAAAGCTTCGCTAGGATTTTGATGCACTTCCACCATTAAACCGTCACATCCTGCTGCAACAGCAGCCAGTGCCATGGGCTCTACTAATTTCCACTTGCCTGTTCCGTGGCTAGGATCAACGATTACAGGAAGATGAGTAAGCTGCTTTATCAAAGGCACCGCACTTAAATCAAGGGTATTACGGGTATATTTCTCAAACGTTCTAATGCCCCTCTCACACATGATAACTTTTTTGTTACCGCTGGACATTATATACTCCGCTGCCATGATCCATTCTTCAATAGTAGCGGAAGGCCCTCTTTTTAACAGTACTGGCTTGTCAATTTTGCCCAGTTCTTTTAATAAAAAGAAATTTTGCATATTCCTTGCCCCGACTTGAAGGATATCAGCATATTCCGCAACCAATTCAACCATGCGTGTATCCATTATTTCCGTAACTATCGGCAGCCCAGTAAGTTCTCTAGCTTCTGCTAAAATTTCCAGCCCCTGCTTCGCTAAACCCTGAAAAGAATAGGGGGAAGTCCTGGGTTTAAATGCTCCTCCTCTAAGCATGGTAGCTCCTGCCTCTTTGACCAGATGAGCTGCTTCTAAAAACTTTTCCCTCCCTTCCACAGCGCAAGGACCTGCAATGATTTGCAATGAGCCGTTTCCCACTACCGCTTCTCCAACTTTAATTGAGGTGGATTTTTCTTGAAACTCCCGGGAAGCAAGTTTAAAAGGTTGAATAATTGGAACAATTTTTTCTACCCCCGGGAGCACTTCGAAGGATTCCATGACTGCTGGAGTTCGCTCGCCTATAGCTCCAATAATGGTTTTCTTTACTCCTTTAGACAAATGCACCTGGAAACCTTCTTCTTGCAGCCTCTCGCTTACGTGCCTAATCTGATCTTCACTTGCATTTTTTTCCATGACAATAATCATACCAACATTGCCTCCTTCTGTCGCGGAGGGTGAGAAAAAGCCATCGGCGAAAAAATCACCAATGGCATACTTAACCAATTGCTAATTATCCTCACCATCCTACCATACTACTTTTTTTTAAAAGATTTTCCTACCTTCCTACGAGATATAGGATATTACAACAAACCATAAAATGCAATCTTTAATTTATACCATTTTTAAAAATAAAAAAATTCGTTGTTTCAGCATACACGCAATAACCGACTTTGTAAATAAAGAATATTTTATTTTATCCACAGTAATAGAATCCAGATACCATTTACCGCCTATCTTGGAAGCAAGTACCCTTAATTGTACCTGCACTTTCCCCTGGCTTACTCCTCCTATAAAATCCTGTTTTGGATAGTAGAGACAGGTCGTCAGGTAATACACCCTGATCCCTTTTCTTAAGACCTGTTTTTTAGTTATATCCACATCATTCGCAACTGCAGCTCCCGGGTTATGCAGCAAAATCTCGAGCAGCATTCTGCCATTTTCGTCAATATCCCGGGCTATATAAATTATTCCCTGTCCCCTTTTTTCTTTATTAATATAATTTTTGTTTTTGTATATGAAAAGCTCAGGATCTAAAAAATAACTATAACATGCATGTTTTACCAATCTATCCGGCAAGAAATGATAGCCTTCATTATTTATCCAGTATCTAAAATACTTTAGCCCCAAAAACATTACAGCCATAATAAGCAAAACGATAACATACATTTTAAAATCCGGCTTTGCTGTTTTAGGATCTCCTGTCTCCATCGACTGTCTCCACAATTTTTTCTTAGTTTTGAAACAATCGATGTTTTTTTATTCTTAGCCAGGCAATTTATCTTATTTACCTACGTTATTAACCCCCCAATTTTCTAATTTAAAACTTTCCCATTCAGCGCAGCTACCTTGGCAACCTGTTCATACATATCCAAAAAATTTTCTGGAGTGAGCGACTGTTTCCCATCTGAAAGAGCTCGGTCTGGTTCCTGATGCACTTCGATCATAACCCCGTCAGCCCCCGCAGCAACAGCGGCTTTTGCTACAGGAGTAACCATTTGCCATTTTCCTGTAGCATGACTGGGATCTGCAATGATAGGCAGATGTGAAAGCTGTTTAATCAGAGGTATTGCTCCTATATCAATGGTATTACGGGTATAAGGCTCAAATGTTCTTATTCCCCGCTCACAAAGAATTACTTTTTGATTGCCCCCGCTTAAAATGTACTCTGCTGCCAGCAGCCATTCCTCTATAGTAGCAGATAAACCCCGCTTCAGAAGAACAGGTTTATCCAATTTCCCTACTTCCTCAAGCAGAGAAAAATTCTGCATATTCCGGCTGCCTATCTGCAATATATCAATATGGTCATAAAGCACATCCAAATCGCGCGCATCCATTACCTCTGTTACCAGAGATAACCCTGTAAGCTGGCGAACCTCAAGCATTATGTCAACCCCCTGAACACCTAACCCCCGAAAGGAGTAAGGTGAAGTTCGAGGCTTGAACAGCCCTCCCCGAAGAATACGAACACCTGCTGACTTTAAAAAACAGGCAATATCTATGTACGACTCCCTGCTTTCTACCGCACAAGGGCCGGCTATAACGGTACAATATCCTTCCCCGATAAGTATAGGCTTGTCCCCTGTATTTATTTCTATGATTGTATCTTGCTTCCTGTATTCCCGCGAGGCTAGCTTAAAAGGTTTCATTTCCTTCTCCATTATCAAAAGAATTAATAACCAATTAAAAACCGATATAAATATATCTCTATTTTTATTATATTCAGCCGTATATTCTTCCACTTGTCAAGTAATAGTATCTTAATAGAACACTGCCTTTATGTTATATTGGTTTAAACAGCTAATCAGTACAGGAGAATTGCCAATGAATAAAAAGCTCAGCGTTTCTGTTTGTCAAATGAAAGTAGTAAGACAAAAAGACCTTAACCTTAAAAAAGCAGAAGAAATGATAAAAAAATCTTCCCAGATGGGGGCCGAACTGGTAATACTGCCTGAAATATTCAATTCCCCCTATCAAGCCGATTTGTTTCCCTATTACGCCGAACCGTACCCAGGACCGACTACTGATTTCCTGGCTCGGGCAGCAAGGGAAAACAGAGTAGGTATAGTGGGCGGTTCTATTCCTGAGATAGAAAGAGACGGCCAAATATATAACAGCAGCTTTGTCTTCGATGAAGAGGGAAGCCTCATCGCCAGGTATAGGAAAATTCATCTCTTCGATATGGATATTCCTGGGAAAATACGCTTCAAGGAATCACAAACTCTGGCTGCCGGCAACAGCATAAGTGTAGTAGATTACAAGTCCACCCGCCTAGGGCTGATTATCTGCTATGACTGCCGTTTCCCGGAACTAGCCCGGGCCATAGCTCTTGAAGGAGCAGAATTGCTTGTTATCCCAGCCGCCTTCAACCTTACTACCGGGCCTGCTCATTGGGAATTAATAATGCGAAACAGGGCAGTTGACAATCAGCTGTATGTAATCGCCGCCTCACCTGCACGCAATACAGAAGCCAGTTACCAGACCTGGGGACATTCGATGATAATTGACCCTTGGGGAACGGTATTGCAACAAGCTAGTGCAAGTGAAGAAATTCTTTACGCCGAGCTTGACCTATCCGCTGTTGACAGGGTGCGCCAGCACCTGCCGCTTTTAAAACAGCGGCGTACTGATTTATATGAACTAAACTACAAGCCTTTAGTTGAAAAACGCTAGCCCAGACACGCGCTTCATAGGTGAGGAGGTGAAAACCATAACTGCTGGAACTGGAAATAGAAAAGGAGCTGAAGGCTTAAGGACGCTTAGCTCCGGTCTTATCTTTAGCTTATAGGCTCAAAAGGTATATCTTTAATCGTTTTATGACCGCCTTTGTCCCCAGCGCTGACCTTAAGCCTTCAGCACCGAGAAGTTATTTCTGTACCAGTCACTGATGAAAAGCAGTGCCTGAGCTCTGAAAAACCTGGATATATTGTTGTGCTGATACTGTACTGGAGGGATAAAACATGAAGTTCTATACCGAGTACCTTTGGTTCAATACCAGAAAACGGAGGGAATACATCCGTATCACCGGTCAGGTAAGAGAAGCCTGCAAGAAAAGCGGCATCAAGGAAGGAATGGTATTGGTAAGCGCTATGCACATTACAGCCGGTGTTTACGTTAACGACAATGAAAATGGAATAATACAAGACATAGATAATATGCTGGAGTCCATTGCTCCGATGGGGCCGGATTACCAACACCATCGTACAGGAGAAGACAATGGCGATGCTCATTTAAAGAGTTTATTGGTTCATCATCAGGTAATCGTGCCGGTAACCAACGGAGATCTGGACCTCGGTCCATGGCAGGAAATCTTTTATGCCGAATTCGATGGCCAGAGAAAAAAACGGGTTATAATTAAGGTCATGGGAGAATAACCCAGTCATTCATTCCCCGGCCTACAGTTTTAACTGCCAGATCTCGTCTCAGTTTTTTTGCTTCTTTAAGGTAAACATGTTTTATATCATCCTGCCCCTTGTTGGTGTTTATATGTACAAGCACACGGATACACCGGGGCAAAGCCCCCGGCACTTCTATTTCTTGGAAACACAGCAAAGGAACTTTATCCCATCCCATAGAGCGTGCGGCTTGAGCCGGAAACGCCGACCTAATATCTGCAGTAACAGTAAACAATATACTTGCAATATCCTCTACAGAAAAACCGTTTTCTTTCTGCATCAGTTCCAGCAATTCGCGAGTCGCCTGTAATACCTCTTCAGATCTGTCATCTTCTACCGTAGTAGCTCCTCTAATCCCCCGTACCATCACAGCCCATCGCCCTCTCTTAAGAAGAATTAAGAAACAGCTCTATGCCCTAATCCAACAGCTACCTCATCGAGGTGCAACAACCCTATCCCCATAAACAAAGCCACGCTTATATGATCCTTATGACGGGCAATACCTATTTTACCGCCGATATTTAAACCAAGAGCCTTAGGCATAATCTGAGCTACAGCTTCTCGGGTTGCACCCGCTACAGCCCCTTCATCAGCATGGGTGTCTTTTATTACTCCCTCCCTTTTAGCAGCAACTACTGCACGTTCTACTATTTTGCCTACAGAATTAATAAATTCCCCCCCGTAATCAACAGCTACAGTCTTGATCTGCCATTTTTCAAATATTTCCTTTTTTAGTAAATTTTCCTCCTGCCGCGAAGAAGTAAGAGCCATCCTAAGAGCTGCTGTAGCAACTACCTTACTGCCTATCTGCATAAATTCCCCCCACCTCACATTAATCTTGGCCAGGTCTTTATGAGTCTATTTTACTATAATTTTGCCAATTGTTACTATGCTCTGATTAGCAGTAAAAACCTGTCCTTTATTGGGATAGGCTAGATTGTCAGATACTTTCTTTACCGTGAAACTAACAGGAAAATTATAATAGGTTGAATCTATTTCCACTACATCGCCGGCCATTAATTCCAGCACCAGCTCTTCTTCTGCAAAACTTCCTCTTTTCTCTCCATTTACCAAAACTACCGCTTTGGGCAGGGAAGAAAACTGCTCTACTGATATGGTGAGTAGGACGTAAGGAGAATTAACCTCAGCACCGAAATCGCTTTCTGTACTTTGCTCCCCCGTGCTGGCCGGCAACTCTATCCTCTGCCCCTCCATCCTCTCTCCCCAGCTAAGATAGAAGCGCATAGATTCCCCGGTCATCATTCCTTGCACGAGAACAAGCACTACCAATCCCAATACTATAAAACGAATCAAGTACCTTTCAACCGTATCAACAAATCTTTTCAAACAGCCATCATCCTCTAGAACATTTGATTCTTGCTCTATATTATGCCTGCAAAAAAGAATTTATCCGTATTCTTTACTCAATCTGCACCAGTGTTTTATAATATTTTCTCAGCCAAGTTCGATAATTAATGAAATAAAGGACAACTGATCTAAATTAGAGCGTTCCCTAAATGTTAAATATTTCTAAATCTGCAGCGACCTATTATCCTAAAAAAAGACCGGCTATTCTTTAATGCCAGTCATTTTTATGTTTAAATTTTATAATAGTCTTCTGTTTTTTTATTTTAAAATTCTTTACATATTCCTAGCATATTGGACTCCAATCAAAAAAGCTTTCTTGTTATTCCTTATTACTTCTTCTTCTTTATCTTT
>JACIYB010000082.1 GCA_014360155.1 Syntrophomonadaceae bacterium | reverse complement strand
TAAAGGTGGAACATTAATACTAAATGTATTTAAGAATATTGAAAAAAACTACAGAATCGTTGGTATTTGTGATGTGAATCCAGAAGCTCCGGGAGTTAAATTAGCTAAGAAGATGGGGATTCCGGTTTACAGCGACGTTGAGAGCATGCTGAAACAGCCGGATTTGGACATGGTTATTGAGGCTACTGGGAACAGTAAAGTGCGGGATGCTGTTTTGGCTCGGAAACAGGAGAAGACTGTGATGCTTGATTCCCTGGCAGCTAATGTAATGATGGAGCTGACCGAAGACTATAACCGCAACCTGAAAAAATATCTGAACGAAACCCAGACACGGGCGTTCAAGACGATAGCTTCTTTTTTGAGCCGAACCTATAGAGGAGGAGTAGTTTTTTTTACTACTGATTTAGACAGATATAATTTCGTGTTGAAAAAAGACTTGGACCTTCCTGGAATTGAAGAGGGCAAACAAATAGAATCAGGGGGGGTCGTAAACAGATGTCTGGAATTGAGAAGGGAAATAGCCGAGACAATTGCCCAGGACGTCTACGGGGTTCGCCTGAGGATTTGGGTAGCACCGATTTATTCAGGTGATGGTTCTGGGGAAATAATAGGGACATGCGGGATATTTGTGCCGCAAATACACCCGGTAATTGAAGCGTTTGATGAGATTGCCCCGATTGTAGTGCAGTCCCATCCCGAAGGGGCATGGGTCGGGTTAACCGATCATGAAAAAATAATTAACCGTTTGGCTTCAGATAAATTTGACTTAAAGGAAATGCAGGTAGGGACTCGGCTGGTTAAGGGGGATGCGGGTTCCAGGGCTTTGGAATCTAGGTCCCTAGTGGAATATGAGCAGAGTTCTAAAAAATACGGGCATTTTAGGATAATAGGCATTCCTTTATTCGACGAGGAAACCGGTGAAATAGTTGGAACTTTTGGGATAGGGACGCCCAGGAACCTGGCGAGAAATTTACAGAAAATGGCGGCCCAGTTGAGTACTAATACCCAGGAAATAGCCAGTATGATCCAGGAAGTAGCTGCCTCTGCTGATGAAATAAGTGCCAATGAGGAAAAACTTGCGAGCAACATACATGATATCCAGGAAATATCGAAGCAGATAAACGATGCTCTCAAATTTACTAAAAATGTAGCTGATCAAACTAAGATGTTAGGTTTAAATGCTGCTATCGAAGCGGCTAGAGCTGGTGAATACGGCAGGGGGTTCGGGGTGGTTGCGGATGAGATACGCAAGCTCTCTGAGCAGTCCCGAGAAACAGCGGATCAGATTGGCAAATTGACTTTAGAGATTGAAAAACAAATAGATATAATCATAGAAGCTTCTAACAGCAGCGTGCGGCAGAGCCAGGAGCAGGCCTCAGCTACTACACACGTGACCAATTCCGTTACTGAACTGGTCAGTACGGCTGAGGAGCTCAACAGAATTGCGGAATCGCTTTAAAAAATATTTCTTAGGCTGTTGTTATTTAAATTTAAAATAGACCAGGGCAATGCATACATGTGATTATGTTACGCCTTTGTCATCTGGGTAATCTGAGCAAAGGCGTAAATATTTTTATATTTTTGTAAAAGAACCTAAAAGCTTTAGTGAATAATCGGGATTGTTGTTTACCCTTACAAAATATGGTAAAATAAGAGCGATTAAGTCTATAAATATTCTGTTTTATTGACCGCCCATACCCGAAAAACACAACCGCCTGATGAAAATAAGTTAGGGCATGGCTGCGTGGGGATGGGGGGATGAAGGCTTAAGAACGCTCGGGTTTGGTATTAGCCTTTACTTGGTGAGCTAAAAAGGAGATGGAGATAAAGCGGGGAAGTGAAAAAACGTGAGAAAAGAGAATAAAAGAAAATGCCAAGTGAGAACTATATATGAAAAAAGAATATGCCAAATAGAGCATAACCTGGGGGCAAAAGGTGCTAGCCGCATCACGGATTTTTTTATAATCAGTCCGGATAGAAAACGTCTGGCTTATATTGCTGTTGCTGGCAACAATCAGATGGTTGTGGTGGACGGTAGAAAAGAAAATTACTATGATGAAGTTCTTCAGGGAAGCATGATTTTCAGCAGTGATAGCAAGCACCTGGCATATGTAGCCAGGTCGTGTGACAAGCAGTTTGCGGTTGTAGACGGGGAAAGGAAAACGGCTCATGACGGTATTCTGGCAGGCAGTTTAGTATTCAGCCAGGATAGCGAGCGTTTAGCCTATTCGGTGCAAGAAAATAGTAAGCAGGCGGTGGTTATAGATGATGTGAGACAGGAGCAGTATGACGGTATCCTAGCTAACAGTCTTAACTTTTCTCCTGACAGCGAGCATACAGCGTTTGCTGCTACCTTAAATAACCGCTGGTTTGTAGTTGTAGATGGGCGAGAAGAAAGGGAATATCAAGGTATAGCGTATAATACTCTGACGTTCAGTCCTGACAGCAGTAAGCTGGCTTATGCGGCCAAAAAAGACGATAAATGGCTAGCAGTAGTTGACGGCGAGGAAGGGAAAGCTTATACCGCAATCGGAGCAGGGACCCTTAGATTTAGCCCCGATGGCAAACGTTTTGCTTATGCGGCTTTAATGGGGAATAAGGCCGGTGTTGTAAACGGGAGATATGTGCCATCCATCGACAGCAGGCAGGTAGTGGTAATAGATGGCAGGGAGGGAAAACCGTACGATGCCATTGGCGGGGATAACCTGAGGTTCAGTCCTGACGGGCAGGTCATAGCTTATACTGCCCTGGACGATGATAAAGTTTTCGCTGTTATAAATGGCGAGGAAGGCGAGATATACGACGGGATAGGCGGTGCGACACTCACCTTTAGCCCTGATGGGAGAAGATTCGCTTATGTTGCCAAGAAAGGTAACCGTTGGTTCCCAATCATAAATGGGGAAAAACATAAATCGTATGCTGGTGTCTTGACGGGAGGCATTGTTTTTAGTCCAGACGGAAAACATTGGGCATGTGCGGTTCATGATAAAGAGCAGGCTTTTGTTGTCGTTGACGGAGAAGAGGGCAGGCATTTTGACGCTGTAGCCGGGGACAGTTTAGCCTTCAGCCCAGACAGCAAACATGTGGTTTACAGTGCCAGAAAAGACAATAGAGAATTTGTGGTAGTTGACGATGAAGAAGGACAGGAATATAATTTGCTGTTTACTACCCAAGGGCGAGGGATAAAGTTCGACGGACCGGACTGCATACATTATATGGCCGCGAAAAAAAATGGAGAATTTTATCTTGTAAAAGAACAGATAGATGTCCTATAGTTGTTTGAAAAATAAGACCTAAAAACCAGATAAAGACCCGCTAGAATAAGAATAGAGGCAGTTGCAGAATTCTGTTTACTAGCTGAAATCCTCGTTAAAATTAGATTGCTTTTTTGTTTCTAAATATTTTAAAACTTTTGTCATGCTCAGAAGAACAGTTTATATTGATTGCCGAAGCTGTTTAAATGGACCTTCTCATACTGCAGTTCGCTTTCGTCGTGAGGAGGTTTATTTTCGTCTGGATACCCTATGGCAATAACTGATTCCACTTTGTACTTCTCAGGGATGCTAAGGGTTTCTCTAATATACTCCTCGGCGGTTACTGAATCGTTATGCTGTCTTCCTCTTATTTGTATCCAGCAGGAACCCAAGCCCAGTGTTTCTGCAGTTAAATGCAGTATTATTGACGCGATGGAACTGTCTTCTATCCAGGTATCGCATTTTTCTGCATCTGCTATTACTGCGATCCCGAGCGCGGCATTTTTTAAAAAAGCCGAGCCGTGCTGTTTAGCTTGGGAAAGTTTTGCCAGAAGATCCCTGTCATCTACTACAACGAATTCCCAGGGGCGCAAATTTCTGGAAGACGGCGAAAACAGGGCGGCTTTAATGAGCTGTCCTATTTTTTCTTTTTCTATCTTTTTTTCTTTATATTTGCGTATGCTTCTTCTGTTTTTCAAAAGTTCCAGCATGACCTACTCCTCCATCTTTATCATCCAACAGATGTTTTTTTACAATTTTACTATAGATACAGCTTGGATTCCATTGAATTTTAGCTTAACATGCATTTTTAGCCTATGGGCCTGGTATCCGAAAAATTATGCTGCGGGCAGCAGCGTCGGGTTTAAAGCCTGCTATTCTGTAGATTCTGCCAGGCATAAAGATTTTACGCTGACACCGGGTATCTTTTTTAGTTTGTTCTCCAAGTCCTGTTTTTCATCATCTGTTGCCTGCATTGTCAGGGTAATAATTCCTCTCCTGCGCCCAGGATCAGGAATTCCTCCGCGGCTGGTGATTACCGGCCCGAACTCTGTCAGTACTTGTTGAACCTCCAGGGCGTGGTTTGCTCTTTCATCGACTAGTATACCTGCTACCCAGATATTACGATTCATTTTTTTCGCCTCTTTTCATAATTCCATGTTAAATATCTGTACCTATATTTATCTTTTCTTTTTTGGGTTTTTTATACCCTGGAATTCCTGGCTAGAGAGGTTTCCAGTTCCAATATTGTTTTAAGGACATGTTTTTCTGTAAACAATTAAACAGGTTAAAGGAGGTTTTTTGGTTTATAAAAAAGAATTTATGCTTATAGTATTAATAAAAAGAGGGGTT
Source organism: Syntrophomonadaceae bacterium (assembly GCA_014360155.1). GTDB lineage: Bacteria > Bacillota > Syntrophomonadia > Syntrophomonadales > Syntrophomonadaceae > JACIYB01. The sequence goes on along the minus strand of JACIYB010000082.1, from coordinate 4,487 downwards.
AAAGAAGATGAATAAAGAGCTGCTTGTTTTTATAACTGCTGCATCACCGGTTATAGAACTGCGTGGCGCTATACCCCTTGGCATAGCTCTGGGTTTGCCTGCATCAGAAGTCTTCCTTTTATCTCTGTTAGGCAATATAATGCCGGTTCCTTTTATTCTTATCAGCACTAGATCCTTGATTGGGTGGCTTAAAAATATAGCTTTTATAGAAGGCTGGTTATCAAACTGGAGTACCCGGAAGACTCGAAAATTGTTTTCCAAAATCCAACGTTGGGGCTGGCTGGGTCTGTTGATATTTGTTGCAGTTCCATTGCCGGGTACCGGAGCATGGACAGGTTCAGTGGCGGCTGCACTGTTAGGGCTTAATTTTTGGTTATCCTTTGTTACTGTATTTTTAGGAATTATAACGGCAGGTTTATTAATAACCGCAGCAGGGCTGACGATAAACTTGTCGCTGTGAACTGTGTTTTTAAAAAGCTGCCTGCTGTTTGTTAAGAGCAGCCATAAAAGGTTTTGCAATGCTGTAGCGTTAAAAATGAAGAGGGGGCAGATTTGCTGCAAGTACGGCCAAGAAGAAAAATTCAAAAAAAAAAGGTTTTATGCCTATATCTCTATAAAAAACATTTGTTTCCCGCTTACAGAAAGCGGGAAGATACTGCCTTATATGGGCAAAAATTAAATGGACATACAGGCATAACGCTGCTTATTTCTCAGTTTTGCTCGTCATCAAGACCGCAGCATTGAATGAATTTTCGGACTAAAGAAGGGTCAAACTGGATGCCGGCGCATCTTCTGATTTCTTCCAAGGCTGCCTGTTTATTCATTGGTTTTTTATACGGGCGTCCGGTAACCATTACGTCATAGGCGTCTATGATTGCCAGGATACGAGCTATGAGAGGAATTTTTTCTCCTTTTAGTCCAAAAGGATATCCGCTGCCATCCCAGCACTCATGATGCGCCAGTATGGCTTCCGCTACAGGAGCCAGTTCGGGAGAAGAAAGAGCTATACGATATCCCGCTTCGGGGTGTTTTTTTACTATTTCCCATTCCTCCCGGGATAGCTTATCAGGTTTGCTCAGAATGCTGGTCGGTACAGTTATTTTACCTATGTCGTGCAGGGTGGCGAGCAGCAGCAGGTCGTCCACTTCATTGTCGGCAAGCTCTATTTTCCGGCCCAGTTTTTCTCCCATTTCCTGCAAGCGCCGGCAGTGGTCCTTTGTTTCACAACCTTGAACCCAGAGAAGCTCCTGCAGGGATTTAATAAAAGAACTGCGGTTGCTCTTGCTTTCCAGCAGTTTATTGTGGTACATCCTGTCTTCGGCTTCTTTTATCACTTCCTGCATATTTTGGGCCGGCTCGTCTTTGGTAGCCAGCCCCAGAGCGATAGTTACAGGGATAGGAAAATCATTGATGTTTTTACAGGCGGTATGTATCCGTTTATAGACTTTCAGGCCTGCTTGTTTGTCGGCTCCCGGCAAGAGGATGACAAATTCATCTCCGCCCCAGCGTGCTGCTATGTCATCATTACGACAGGATTTGGTCAGCACTTTCGCTATTTTTTGCAAGAGTTCGTCTCCTTTTTTGTGGCCAAAAGAGTCATTGACGAGCTTTAAGCCGTTAACATCTCCCATTATTAAGCTTACAGGAACCTTTTCCTCCGAATCCAGGCGCTTCAGTTCTTCTTCCAGGAATGCCCGGTTATAAAGGCCGGTCAGCTTATCATGAAAGCTCAGATATTTTATTTGTTCCTCTGTTTGCTTGCGCTCAGTTATATCCATGAAAGATATAACGGAATGTGAGGTCCCCGGGATTAAGGCGACATTAATATATACATTTTTTGTATTTCCCTGTTTATCTACTAACTTGCATTCATAATTACAGGGAACCGACCGGGGATCGCTTCTCCTTTTTTTATGGTACTCCTTCATAAATTCTACATCGTCTTTAGATATGAATTGGGGCCATTTAATTTTGTGTTCAATCTCTTCTTTGCTATAGCCGGAAAGTTTCTCGAATTCGGTGTTCACCAGGTGTACGAGCATGTCCGCGTCAAAAATCATCATTGCCGTCCCAGTGGTTTCAAATATGGTTCTGTATATAAGCTCTGATTTTCGTAGTATTTGCTCAGCCTTTTTGCGTTCGGTTATGTCGTAGAGGGCTCCCAGTATGGCCTGTTCCGCTTTGTGGCTTACAACAGCAGCACGCAGATCAACCCAGATATCATCCCCCTGTTTAGTGCTGATTTTGATTTCGTATCGCTCGGGCGTGCTTCCTTTTTTAAGGTGACTCAGTTTTTCTTGTTTAATTAGGTTTTGGCAGTCTGGATGAACGAATTCCCGGAAATTCATATGCAGACATTCTTCTTCCGTGTAACCTGTAACTCTCTGAAATTCCTGGTTAACGCAGTGTATCCTGTCTTCCTGGGATATAAATATCATAGCAGGAGAAGCTTCTATTAATGCGCGGAATTTTTCTTCGCTTTCCTGGAGGGATCGTTCCAATTCTTTTTGTCTCGTAATGTCGCGTATTACAGCAGCAATTGCATGACCATCAGCTGTTCTAACAGGAAACAGCATTTTCTGTATTGTTCGATGCGTGTTATCAGCGAATTGCAGGTCGTGTTTTTCCCAGCCGGTAAATCTTGAGCTTTGTCCGGTTTTTAACATATGCAGGACTTCTGCTTCTAGATTATAGAGAGGGATTTTGCCGTGTTTGTCAGCAGATGTAAATTGTGGCATGACTTCCCAGAGATATTTGCCGATAACATCCTGGCGTCTAGTTCCCGTAATAGTTTCCATCTGGGGGTTCCATTCAAAGATATATCCCTCTTCATCGATTAGAATTATCCCGTCCGGCAATTCAGCGATAAAGTCAGACAGAGTAATCTCCCTATTAATTTTGCATACAGGATCTTTGTTGTTGCTGTTATTCATTGCTCTATCCCCTGAAAATTTTGTGTCACAGAAATAATTTAGCACATTTTATGAGATATTCAATATTAATTTCACTGCTGAAAGTTATAATCTGCTGGTTTAAATGTATAAATATTCGTCGCCAGACTTCCGCATGGGCAACACCATCCGCTTGTCTTGCGACGAAAGGGGTACCGGGCTAATTCGCATCCGTGCTCAATAGCCTTCTCGCCCCCTCCTTGGGGCTCGCTCCCTTTCGCTGCTTTGCCTTCGCGGGGTGTTGCTTCCATGCTCCGTCAACAGGCTCCTACATATTTATACATTTAAACAGGCTAACTTAGGATTTTTGCAGTGGAATCAATATTAAATCTGTATAATTGTGATTTTTTTCATATTTCGCATTATTGACTTTTTTTAATAAAATCGAGATATAAGACGGCAAATTTTGTTTTATGCGAAAGACGAATAAAGATTTGTTCAGCTATATGCATGGAATAATATGGTATGCTATTAACAAGGGCTGCGGGTTGTGTTGTTGCTTATATAATAGAGTTTAAATCGTCTATTGCTCAATGCGGTTGTTCTGGTAAGAGCGGTATTATTTTAAAGGAGAAGTAATTCCTATGACATTATCAAAACACAGTGTTAGGCTTACGTGGGACAATAAAAGGATGGAACTGGAGAACCGGCCGTGTTCCATTCGGGAATTAGAGCATGTTGTTCCCTGTCCTGTATATGAATCCGATACTCTTTTCGACGGTGGCTCCGGCAATAGGTGTTCCAGACAGGCGAAGCTGTGCAACAGGCTGATCCTCGGTGATAATCTGGCGGTGCTTGAATTGCTTTTAAAGGAAAATTATGAGGGAAAATTTGACCTCATATATGTAGATCCCCCTTTTTTGAGCGACAATAATTATCATTCTAAAATTGTAGTAAAAGGCGGAGGAAAGAAGCAGTTATTAGAAAGGCCGGTATTTCAAGATGCAGGAGAGAAAAGGCTGGAATCTTATCTCAATAAATTGTATACAGGCCTGTACCTTATGAAAAAACTGCTTTCAGATAAAGGGAGTATATTCGTGCATCTCGATTGGCATGCAAGTCATTATGTAAAATTATTGTTAGACGAGGTTTTTTCACCGGGTAATTTTATCAATGAAATAGCCTGGTGTTATGGGGGCGGAAGCGGGACCAGAAGGCATTTTCACAGAAAACATGATCTCATACTCTGGTATGCTAAAACTGGTAAATATATATTTAATCCTCAATATCGCCCTTACAGCCGGGGAACAGTACAGAGGGGTTTGACGAAGGTAAAAGGAGATAAATATTGCTTGAACGAAAAAGGAGCTATTATGCAGGACTGGTGGACAGATATAAAGAAAATACTCAGTCCGACTGCTAGGGAAAATTTAAAATTCCCAACCCAAAAACCTTCTGCTTTAATAAAAAGGTTGGTGAATACAGCTTCTGATGCTGGAAGCCTAGTGGGGGATTTTTACGCTGGTTCAGGCACTACCGCCCAGGTATGTTCCGAAATGGGAAGAAAATGGATTATTTGTGATAACAGCAGGATTG
>JACIYB010000081.1 GCA_014360155.1 Syntrophomonadaceae bacterium | reverse complement strand
GTGCGTAGGGCCGCAGCCGCGGCCCTACGCACGACCCCGAAAAACGGTATTTAACCAACAGCGATATTACTACTGATTTTCATAGATTCACCCCGTAACGTAAATAGGCATCATACTTAAGTCGTTCGACCAGTTGGCTAAAACTATTCATGTTCTCCAGACACATAGCAATCAGAGCATTTAGCATAGCATAGGGCGGATATGGTTTCGGGCCAGATTTACCATCAGGTCTGTTAAATTTGTCAAGAACTGGTTTATAGTCAAGGGTATTAATTATTTTTTCAAGTCTAGATTGAGGTTGAATTTTTAATGCATCCTCAAAGGAAAAAACACAGCCTTGTCGAATATACACAAGTGACTTCGCCTCCTTGCAATTTGGGTTGGGTCACCTATAAAATTCGGCAAGATAAGGGGTGAAGTCCTTTTTTTGCCCCTTAAAAATCCAATATTTCTTGGGTTGTTAATATGAAAAAGTCTCATTTCGGTAACAGAACCAAACAATGTGATAACGAAAAAATTAATAAGGAACTTATTGAATCACACGTCTTAAAAGAAATGAATCGAAAAAGAACTGGACAGTATTAAAACCCAGGTTAAAAACCTGGTTAACGCTCTGGCGGTTGGGGGTATCACGATTCAACCAATTATCGAACAATTAAAAAACCTCGAAAATAAAAAAGCCATCTTAGAAACCCAACTCCGGGAGTAGCAGATCAAATCACAGACAGATATTATCAATGAAGAATCAATTATTATGTACCTCGAGGAGAAAAAACGCCTGGTAAAAAATAAAAACCAGGATACTCAAAAAAGAGTAATCCAGGATTTTGTGGAAAAAGTTATTGTTTCCAAAGAATGCATAGATGTTCTATTTAAAATAACTGTTGATTTGAATGGTGGAGGCGGGGGGAGTCGAACCCCCGTCCGAAAGAAAGACCAGCTGAGTCTCTCCGAGCGCAGTCCATGTTTTTTGTTTCGCTCTTAAAAACCCATGGACAGGTTTTTCTCGAACTATCCCTGATAGCTTTCCCCTTAAAGCCTCTCAGGGAAAAAGGCTCCAGGGTACCCTCGCTCGGTGACGCCCTGTACTAAGCCGCGAGGAAACTTAGCCGGACGAGCAGCCTGTTTTAGGCTGCTAGTGCAAAATTGTCTTCTGCAGTTATTTTAAGTTCCCACCTTTTTAACGAGCTGGCGGCAACTCGGCTCGCTACCCAACCCATCTTTTCCCCCGTCGAAACCAGTACGCCCCCTTATTTTATTAATATAAATAAGAGTTTATATACTATTTTATTTTATAAATTAATCATCATTATTCATGAAGATTTCACCTTTTCCCTTACAGCTCGCTCAATAGCCCGGTGGGCATCGCGCCTGGCAATATCCTCCCGTTTATCGTACATTTTTTTACCCTTAGCAACAGCCAGCTCCATTTTAGCCAGGCCATTTTTGAAATAAATCCTTAAAGGAATCAATGTATAGCCTTTTTCCTTCTGCAAGCCTGTAAGGCGGTTTATTTCTCTGCGATTCAACAGGAGCTTTTTAGGCCTCAAAGGGTCGTGGTTAAATTGATTACCTTTTTCGTAGGGGCTTATATGAAAGTTATTCACCCATACTTCACCGTCGCGGACAACCGCATAAGCGTCCTGTATACTGCCTTTGCCCATGCGCAGTGCCTTAACTTCAGTCCCCAGCAGCACCAAACCTGCTTCATATGTCTCATTGATATGATAATTGTGCCTGGCCCTGCGGTTGTTAACCACTACCTTCAGACCGTCGTTCTTAGACATAATTGCACCTCAAAAACAAACCCTCGCCTCTGGATACATTGCAATTCCTAAAAGGCCAGGGTAGTTTACATATCGCTCGCAAGGTAATTATACTCCATGGACAGCGTATAGTCAAGAAACTGATTGACTGCGTCTCTGCACATCTTTTTTGCCGGTCAGGTGTTCTAATTGATTTTAAATGCTTCATTATGAAAAACATGAAAATACTAGGCTGCTTAATCAAGATAATTATAAAGTATATTAAAACGAAAAATCCGGTTCTCGTTACAAGAAAATCATGGCAAAAAAATAAAAAAATTACAAAATATGGAAGGTATAAAATAATTTTTGTAGAATTTAAAAATAATAAAATTTGTCAAGGGTGCGTGGTGAACATGAAAGAACATCATGAAAAAGCGGTCGATTTTTCATTGAGGGCTGCGCAGGAAAAGATACAAAACAATGATATAAGTGCAGCTCTGGAGATACTTCTGGAAGCAGTTAAAACTGCTCCTGATAATGTGGAAATAATAAACCAGGCAGCGAGTTGTTATTATATTATGGGAGATTTCGAGAGGGCGGAAGCTTGTTGGAAAAGAGTTGTTGAGCTTGATGCTTCCAATGAGGAAGCTTTATCCCGGTTAAGCCATTATAAAAGTCCTTCATTTCAATTTTGGCTTAAGCGTTATCGGGAAGCCGTAAGTCATATAGAAAATAAAAAGTACGCAGATGCCAAGTCTTTGCTACGGCAGTTAATGGAGGAAAACGACAGTTTTATTGGACTGTATCAGCTTCTAGGTCTGTGTTTTCTAGCTTGTCATGATAAAAAAAATGCCCAGAAATTCTGGGAAAAAGGATTGGAGCTAGATAAATCAAATAAACCGTTGCTCAATTATCTAAACGGTTTTAATAGTAAAAATAAATTTACCACAGAGGAAGATCAATTAAACAAATATGCTGCTATTAAATCTTTTTTAAAGAAAAACAAAACAGTCTGGGTTGCAGGTTGCGCAATATGCCTGGTCCTCCTAATCCAGGTTCATCTATTAGTAAACAGCAGCCGGGAAAACTATAAATTAATGGAAGATATGCAGGCGAAGATAAAGTATTTATCGGAAAAGATCGAAGAACAGTCTTCTGCTGTATCCGCTACGGCTTCATATGACAGTACGACTATTTTAGAAAATACAGGCCAGGTTGTGGAAGGAAACAGCGTTGCGGAAAACCAATATGACCCTGGCTGGGAAAAGCATTATTATGAACAGGGGTATAATGCTTATCTGGCTGGTGATCTGAAGGCAGCAGCTAAGAATTTAAAAACAGTCGTCGATATGCAGAGCCACAGTTACCTGAACCGGGAAGCGTTGTATTATCTGGCCAGAGTTTACTTTTTAAGTTCGGAATACGGGGAGGCCGAAAAATATTATCTCGAGTACCTCGCGGAGTTTCCCGATTCCAATTACTATGATGACAGCCTGTATTATTTGGGATGCGTATACCATTATACAGATCAAGATTCCAAGGCAGTGGAAATGTTTAAAAAACTCCAGCAGCTTGACCCATACAGCGGCTATACTGTTACCCCGCTGTTCAAAGAAGTTATGCAGGACTGACACTGAAAATTTATTATACTAAAAACAAGTAATTGAGTAAAAGCAGGATAAAAATTGACTTTTTTGATTCACAGATGTTATTATATAAAAGCCCGGGGCGTAGCGCAGTTTGGGAGCGCGTCTGATTTGGGATCAGAAGGCCGCAGGTTCAAATCCTGTCGCCCCGACCAGTTAAAACAGAAGCAACCGCGCTGGTTTGTGCGGTTTTTTGTTTTTTTAGATCAACTCGTTTTTTGGCGCGCATACTGTTAGATATCTTAATAAAATATTTTCCCGGCTCGGCTGCAACCTGTCTGTGATCCCTTCCGCTCCACCAGCAGAATGCTAAACCCTAATTCGGGTATGCTTCCTCTTCGCGGTATTCTGTCTGCACCCTGCCTGCAAACAGTTACACTGATTTTTAAAATAGCCTTAATTATTAGTAAATTCCGGAATACAAATTGTATAATTAATAGTAAGAGAAATATCGACCGGATTAGCAGGTAAATGGAAAAGGAGGCTTTAGATATGAAAGCTGGGGTCTATTACCATCCAGATTTCGCAGACAATGGATACCCTGTTTTAAAAGACAGGGTAAAGCCAGGCTTCGACGGCCTATATAAGTTCATTAAAGACGGGAAAATCCAGTTGTTTACACCTGAAATTGATGAAGAAGCAGAAAATCTGCTGGCTGCAACGCACAGTTCAAGACACATCGCGTCGGTAAACCACAGCGGATACCACGAGGTATCTCTGCTGTCAGCAGCCGGTGTCGTACAGGCAGCAACCAAACTAGCCCAGGGAGACCTGGAATTTGCCTTTTGTTTTGTGGGAGCTGCCGGACATCACGCAGGTTATGACCACTATTGGGGTTTTTGTTTCTACAACGACGTAGCTATGGCAGTAAAAAAGCTGCGCACCTTGGGCATAAATAAAATCATGATAATAGACGTAGATCCCCACTTCGGAGACGGTACCCGTGATCTTTTGGGAAATGATCCCGATGTTATCCATATCAACTTTTATTCCGGTTTTAGAAAGACCCATTATGATTCCAATTTGCGCAATTATGATATTGCTATTAGCGGGGCTACCGATGAAGTATTCCTGCATGCGCTGGACAGTGTCCTTGGACAAGAATGGGATTTTGAACTTCTTATCGTAATCTTCGGACACGATTCCCATCACCGGGATTATGGCGGCTTTAACCTGTCCAATATGGCATATCCTCAATTTGCTCAAAAAATAAAAAACTTTTCTCTGGAAAAGCCGGTGCTGTTCGTCCTCTCAGGCGGCTCTAACCCTCAAGTTGCACGCGATGTTATCCCGGCAATCGTAGAAGTTTTCGTAAAGTAGTGCTTATTGCTGCCAGCTGGCGGAAGCAAGGCAAACTCTCCCGGAAACAGCATTTTCCGGGAGATATCTCATTTAATACCGCGTTCTGCCAAATAGTTCATCATTTCCTCATGGTATGTCTCCAGGGTTTTGATAATTATATCTTTGAGGGCTTCCAGATTCAGATGTATCTGGTTGGCTAAAGCCGCATGCTCAGGGATCTGACCTTCCTTTGCCTGCTGCCTTATATATGACACAGGTTCCCTGATCTGCTCCATAATTTCGTCATTTATCCGGTTGAAAACTTCCTCAAAATCAAACTCCAACAAAAAAGGACCCCCTTCCCTTAGAATTGCCTCACCTGTTGCTATAACGCAAACAACAAAGGAGTCATGAACGGCACAACAGCTTCAGATAAAGCCGGACCTCCATGACCCTGATTCATCTCCCTTTGTCTACTCGCAAAACAAAGTGCAGTATCCTATATGTATATGTAGTTTATTCGCCGTTTTGAACAAAATTCCTCCTCAAAGCATATGTTAATTTTGCAGATAATTGAACCCCATCCATATATAACTCCCCCGCTATTTCTCGTCCTTTAATTTTTCCAGTATTTTTTGCCACACAGGAAAAATTAAAGGATATACCTCACTTCTGGTAACAGGGATCTCTCCCTCTGCCACTGCCCCAGCTAAAGCAGTACTGAAAGCGACTTTACCGGCACAGGGAATACCTTTCATAGCAGCCCATTTCTCCATATCTTCGGCAACATCGGGGTTGAGGTCGCATTTGTTAATTACCAGTATGCTTTTTACTCCCCTTAATTCCAATAGATCATTCAGCCTCTGAATATCGTGAAAACCCGATACGCTCGGCTCTGCTACGATAACTGCCAAATCAATTCCTACAAGGGCTGAAATCACCGGACACCCTATCCCTGGAGGGCCATCAGATATTATCAGCGGAAAATTTTCCTTGTCAGCTCTGTCTCTGGCAGCACTTTTTACCTGGGCTACCAGTTTACCCGAATTTTCTTCACCCGGCCTAAGCTCGGCAAAGAAAACAGGTATATCCCTGCTACCTGTACAAGCTGTACCTTCAAACCATTTTCCGGACGGTCTTTCCTCCATAGTGACAGCATTCACCGGGCACACATGGTAACAAAAAGCACACCCCTCGCACAGCAACTGGTTAACTGAATATTCCCTGATTGCATCAAAGCGGCACAAATCCTCACACAAACCGCATTCTATGCAAGCTTCCCTGTTGATTACAGCCCGCTCTCCCCCGCTGAACTCCTGGCCTTTTGAACTGCGGGGCTTGAGCAGAATGGGGAGATTCGAGGCATCGACATCATAATCACAGGCAATACACCGCCCGGCAAAGTAAATAAACGATGCTGCAAACGATGTTTTTCCCGTACCGCCTTTCCCGCTCAGTATTAATATCTCCTTCAATTCACTCTCTCCTCAACCTGTTTTATAACATTTTCCAGAATATCCCCAATTTCCGGCATAACCTCTAAAGGGTTGTCCCCTTTAGCATAACAGCGCGCCAGTTCCGTACTGAATGGTATGCGGCCCAGGATGGGGATCCCGTTTTCTTCTGCTATCGCTTTTACCTCTCGGTCATCACCGCCGTACCACCGGTTAATGACAAGCCCGCACGGTATCTCCAAAATCCTGCAGGCCTCAAGCGATAAGGCCAGGTCATGCAAACCAAAGGGCGTATTCTCTACTATCAAAAGGCAGAAATCGCTGTCTTGGATGGCTTCAATCATGGGGCATGTTGTACCAGGAGGGCAATCGACAATGACATAAGAAGCAGTATTACCGGCTGCTTCCTTAACCTTCTTTATCAGAGGCGGACTCTGGGGTTCGCCTACCACCAACCTCCCCGTAACCATTGTGCCCCCGCTTAACAGGCTGGCTTTTTCCAAAACCCCAATATGATGTTCGGTTTCTTTTATCGCATGTTCCGGGCACAAATACGCACAGGCACCGCAGGAATGACACAGCTCGTTAAAAACCATAACTTTGTCCGGCAGTACTGCCAAAGCATTAAAATTGCAAATCTCTGCACATTCCCCACAAAATGTACAGGAAGCAAGATTAACAGCTGGCACCGGTCTGCTTACGGGTACAGTCCTCTCAATCTTATGGGGCAATACCAGCCCCGCATTAGGCTCTTCCACATCAGCATCAAGCAAAACGGGACTAAAATCTGCCAAGACCCTGGCAATACAGGTAGCAACAAGGGTCTTGCCTGTCCCCCCCTTTCCGCTTGCCACTGCTATACGCATACGAACTCCCCTTCCAATAGCATAAGGCTTAAATCGAACCTTATTCGTGACATCCCCCAGCATGCTCGTGCCTGGAGCACACTTCACCTGTGCTTACAAGTTCGCCCTTTTTAAACTTTTCCAGCACGTCTCCAATAGTTCCACTGACACCCACGATTGTCTGAATCCCTTTTTCAGCAAATAATTCCTGGGCACGGCCTCCCATACCACCTGCGATAACAACCTGAACGCCGTGCTGTTTTAGAAAGCCGGGCAAAAATCCGGGAACATGCCCGGGATTGTCGATAAACCTGTATTGCCCTGAATCCGTATCATACAAAGCAAATTCTTCACAATGTCCGAAATGAGAACATACCATGTTCCCTTCCTTGGCAACAGCAACTAGCACACTCTCCACCTCCAAAGATTAATTATTGGGACTGTTTATCTGATTAAGCTCATTATTGAGGTATTTCTGCAAAACCTCTTCTACCGTTTTGTTCTCTTCCCCCATGTAAACCTCTATTCCCGCGGATTTTAAAACTGAGAAAGCCTTGGGCCCTATTCTGCTGGTTATAACCGCCTTAACTCCCTGATTTATCATGGCCTGCGCAGCACCTGTGCCTGCACCGTGAGACATATCCTGACCCTGATTGGAAACCGCCTCATAAGAAGAGGATTCAGGGTCCCAGACCATAAAACAGCTGCACCGGCCAAATCGGCCATCTACCAAGGAAGACGAGCTGCTACCGCTCGAACAGATTGCTATTTTGCCCATTTTATTTTTTCACTCCTTAGTTATAGAATAATTTTATTTTTTACAAATCGACGAATATTTAAAACATCCCGGTTTTTACTCTTGCCTATATTCTTGCCTGTGCTCCTTTTTTACAGTATCGTGCTTTCATCTATAAAAACTTACCGGAGCAAGAACAACCCCGGTAACTGATTTAAAGATTCAGGATTAAAGGCAATTTAATCGGTCTCTTCTCTTATTTCCTTTTTTATCATTTCCAATTCTTCTTCCAAATACCTCTGATACTCCTTCAAATCCTCTCTGCTGTATCTAGGACCATAACCTAAACCGTATCCAAACCTGCCGCGGCCAAAACCAGCACGCCAAAAACCACGGCCCCACCCGCGTCCAAAACCGCGTCCTCTGCCCCAAGGACCTGCAGCTGCATAACCTCCACGGCAGTAACCCAAACCTCTTCCTGTCATAGGTCCGGCTCCCAAAGGACCAGTTCCATCAAATCCTGGCATTGCACAATACCTCCTTTCCTTTTTTTCTAAAATTTATTCAAATATTTAAACGGGCATATGCTCATAATAAAGTTTAACTTTTTCTCCCTGCATTTGTCAATAGATAACGGGGTTCTTTCTATAATTTTTAATGGAAAAACAACTTCCCGGGGATGAAGGCTTAAGGTTAGCGTAGGAGGATAAAGGCGTTAGAATGCGCTTAAAGCAGTTATGGCCTGTGAGCACGAGGGATTAGTATGAAATATCCGTTTTCCTCAATCGTCATCAATTCGAATATACAGACCGCAAAGCGAGCAAAAAAATGCAGGCACCAGCCGGCAACATTTTATAATTGAGAAACTCCTGCATTTTATTCTGGATAAGATAACGTCTTCTTTTTTTCCATTGCTGCATAAAACCGCCTCAGGTTTTCAGGTATTACATACTCCTGTTCCGCTTCTTGTTCTGCCCGGTTGGCGCTATCGCCTCCATACACTTCTTTCAGGATCGCCTCGACAATCATGGCCCTGGGCGGTGCAGTATATTCCCTTCCCTGGTAAACCCAGACCCGGCAGTCTACTTCATCACCGCACAAGTCGCCGCAGGATTCACAAAGGCTTTCTTTAACCTCCATTTGTATATCACGCCCGTTAACGCGGATAGTAGGCGAACTCACAAATCGATAAGCTCTCGCCAGCTCCTCATTTATTACATTAACTTTGTTTACTCTCACTTCAACCCCTGTCATTTCAAGCACTCTCGCCACTTCAGCCAAAGCCTCGTCAAGGCTTGTATCCGTATCCTGGCAGCGCTCGCAGACATCCAGGTCCAGGTATAAAAAGTCAATAGTTATGCGCCTCTTACCCGTCTGGATCCCCCTTGCGTCAACACAACACCCAGAAGTACAGGAACAATTACTCACGTTGTTACTTTTATCGAACACCATCATTTCCTCCTTATAACTTGCTTTATATCCTAGATTCTACCTTACTTCAAACC
>JACIYB010000080.1 GCA_014360155.1 Syntrophomonadaceae bacterium | reverse complement strand
TTTGTCCTGCCGGCCTTAATATCTGATAAGCATTTAACAGTTCCACTTCGTCAGCAGTCATTTCTCCAAGCACATAGAAACCCCCTTTAGTTTTATACTAAAAGAGGTTCAATTAGATAGTATATAATTCCTCTAGTTAATTATCTCATTATTACGGTTAAATTCACATTTATTCGATCTTATTCTTTGTAATCTTATATTCTAAATGCCATCTCGTTATTTTTTATGTCGATTAAGGAATTTTTCCATTCTGGCAAGAGCCTCTTCTATGTTATTAATACTCGCAGCATAACAGCACCTGATAAATCCCTCGCCACTGGCACCGAAGGCATTCCCCGGAACCACTGCCACCTGTTCCTCCAATAACAGCTTTTCGCAAAATTCCTCACTGCTCATGCCGGAGATCTTAATGGAAGGGAAACAATAAAAGGCTCCCCGCGGCTCAAAACAGTCTAAGCCTATCTCCCTCAACCCGGAAAGAATCATTTTTCTGCGATAGTTGTAATTATCGACCATTTTTTTCATCTCGGCCTGCCCGTGACGCAGCGCTTCTATGGCTGCTTTTTGCCCCATAATAGGAGCGCACATAACAGTATATTGATGAATTTTGGTCATAGCACCGATGATGTCAGGATGCCCGCAAGCGTAACCAATTCTCCACCCAGTCATGGCAAAAGCTTTTGAAAAGCCGTTCATTAAAACAGTTCGATCTTTCATTCCCGGTAAAGAAGCTATGGATACATGTTTCCCGTTGTAGGTGAGTTCCGAATAAATTTCATCAGCAATGACTATTAAATCATTTTTTATTATTATATCTACCAAGGATTCCAGGTCTCTTCTGTGCATAATCCCCCCAGTAGGATTATTGGGATAAGAGAGAATAAGCACCTTGCTTTTAGGAGTGATACAGCTTTCTAGAACATCAGGCCTTAACCTGTATTCGTCAACATCATAAGTCTGAACCGGAACAGCTTTTCCATAAGTCAAAGTCGCTCCCGGAGCATATGATACGTAGGAGGGCTCAGGCACTAAAACTTCATCCTCGGGTTCCACCAATGCGCGTAAAGCCAGATCTACTGCTTCGCTAACCCCAACCGTAACCAGGATTTCCCTGGCTGGAGAATACTCAATACCTATTCTTCTTTTTTCGTAAGCCGCTATCTCTTCCCGCAGCTCCAACAAGCCCTGATTGGAAGTATACATCGTATATCCTTGTTCAAGAGAATAAAAACACGCTTCCCTGATATGCCACGGCGTAACGTAATCAGGTTCACCTACACCCAGGGAAACAACTCCTTCAGTTTGCGATACCAGGTCAAAGAACTTCCTAATACCGGAAGGAGGTATCGATTTGACTACCCGAGATACATATTTACTCATGTCGTTCACGGACTAACCACCAGCCTTTTATCTTCTTCCGCCTTTTCAAAAATAAAATTATCCTGTTTATATCTCTTGAGAACAAAATGAGTAACTGTACTCTGAACATTGTCCAGGGTTGAAAGCTTGTGAGATACAAACCAAGCTATTTCTTTCATCGTATTACCGGTAACAACTACTGAAAGATCATATGTCCCGCTCATCAGATAAACACACCTGACTTCCGGAAAACGGCAGATTCTTTCAGCAACCCTGTTGAAGCCTACCTCCCTTTCTGGTATAACCTTTACGTCAATCATAGCCGTAACACCATCGTCCCCAACCCTCTCCCAGTTTATGACAGCATTGTAACCAATGATAATTTTTTCTTTTTCCAGCCTGTCTATTATTGCTTTGACTTTTTCTTCCGTCTCATCAAGCATAGTAGCAATCGCCTTGGGACTTATTTTGGCATCATGCTCAATAAGGTTTAAAATCTTCTTTTCCAATTCCATAAACTTACCTCCTTATGAATTAAAAAGCACCTGTCTGTATACCACAATTTAAAAAGCTCTCGTCCCTGAAGGGACGAGAGCTTACCTCCCGCGGTACCACCCTAATTGGCTGCTGCCCTGCTCTTTCCCTTTATAACGGTTGGGTATCCCGTCCGGCTTAGTACCAACTTCAGGTATTACACCGGCACTCTCAGGCGGCCTTCATCGTTACCCCATTACCGGATCCCAGCACACCCCGGCTCTCTGAAAACAGGTTAACAACTACTCTTCTGATCATCGCTTTAATTTTAAATTATTTCAATTAATAGATATCCTAACACTACAATTATATTCAGTCAAGTTGTAAAATATTTTCTTCTTCGGCAGAGTTTTTCTGAACTATTTTTTGCTTATCAGCATAATATTTTTTTAGATTTTTGTTTGAACGGGGGAATAGACTTGGATATAGCAGCAAAACTGACAAACGAAGAGGCACAAATTGCCCGAAGAGTTGAGAGTTACTTTAAAACCAGCAATATGAGCTTGCGAGAAAAGCTCTTTAATGCCGCACTTATAGCTCAGTACGAACTGGAAGGCCACTATTTTTGTACTGAAGATGAACGGCAAAAAATAACCAGATTTAAAGTCATCCTGGATAGTCTGATGCAGAAGTTAGATTAAAAGGAATCCCTTTGCTGGTGCCCTGGCTGCCAATCAAATAGCAAAAATTTTTTTTAGATGGGCAGTGTTGGATAACACGTTTCACAGGAGTAAGCTGCCCCTCTCCCAAAAAACTCCTGGATATACGTTTATTTTAGGGGGAAATAATATTTCAGCCGTCAGTACCTCCCGCTTCTAATAATAGAATAAGCTAAAAATAAGCCCAGAACCATGGCAGTAATAAATCCTATTTCAACTACCGGGATACGCGAGAAAATAGTACTGCTTATTTTATCTGTCATTAAAGAAGTCCCCACTATTATACCAGCCAATATAATTGCCAGCGACAGCCGGTTTGACATGACATCTATCCTGGAACTTAAGCGCTGTAAATTAGTATGCTCCATTCTTACTTTAAGTTCGCCTTCTTCAATTATTTTTAAGATATTATCCGCTTCCCGGGGGAATTCTTGAATGAGATTGGTGTAGTCTAACAATAAGTTTTGTATGTCCAATTTAATACGCTCGGAGGAAAACCTTTTTTTAAGTATCTTTCGGCCAAACGGTTCAGCTATATCAACTATACTGAGCTGAGGATCAAGTTGTGAGACAATACTCTCTACAGTCATCAACATTTTCACCATCAATGAAAGCTCCGCTGGAAGCCACAGTTGATACTTCACTGATAATTCGATTAATTCAGAAAGAGCAATTCCCAAGTTAATTTCCGATAGCGGCAGCCCATAGTATTTTTTCTGCAGATAGGATATATCGCGCCTGAATTCTTCTTTATTAACATGCTGTCCCCCTATCCCGATATCCAGCAAAACCCGGCTAACTCCATTGGAGTCATATCTCATCATGCTAATCAGCAGATTCATACTTCTTTCTTTGGTAACTTCGTCTACTATACCGACCTGTCCGAAATCATAAAATATTATTTTTTCGCCTTCAGCAATAGCTATATTCCCCGGATGAGGATCAGCATGAAAGAAACCGTGTTCATATACCTGCTTAAACAAAGCTTCGATCAGATTGCTGGCTATTTTCCCCGTATCATAGTCCGCCCTTTTCAAGTTGATGAAGTCCGAAATCTTAACCCCACCGGCATATTCCAAAGTCAATACTTTTGAAGACGAATAGTCCCAGAATACCCTTGGTATGATTACATTCTCTTCGTTCTTAAAGTTATTATAAAATATATCGGCATTCCGAGCCTCTTTACGAAAGTCCAGCTCGTTACGAAGTGATTCTGCCAGCTCCTCCACTATTTCACTGACTCTGTACAGTTTGCCCCAATTTGTCTTTCTTTCGAGCAAATGGCTTATTTCCAACAATATCTCCAAGTCAGTCTCTACGACTTTATTGATGTTGGGACGCTGTATTTTAATGGCGACCTGCTGTCCTGATTTGAGAGCAGCCTTGTGTACCTGAGCAATAGAAGCTGCAGCTATAGGTTCTGGACAAAAGTAGCTGAAGTCTTCTTCAATATTTATTCCTTCTTCGATCAATGTGTTTTTCAACACCTCATAATCGAAGGGAGGAGCCTCGTTTTGCAGCTTCTCAAGTTCTTTAATGTATTCAGGAGGCAAAAAATCAGGCCTGATGCTTAATAGTTGTCCTAATTTGACAAAAGTTGGCCCCAGTTCTTCCAAAGCCAGGCGCAATCTCCTGGGCAAGTTATGGCCTTCAATTTTAAGCTTTTCCTTTATCTGCTCCTCGCTTAGCTTGCGCACCGACAATCTTTCAAAAATAGAGCCAAATCCATGTTTAACGAGTACGTTGACCACTTCTCTGTATCTTGGCAGATGGTGTATATGACTGAAAGGAGTATGTATATGCAATATAATCTCCTCCACAAGGTAAAATAGTTACTGCCGAATAAACCGGTAGTAACTAATGTTCTCATAAAATAATTACTGCAAACGTTTTTCTAATTCACTAATCCTAGCTTCCAGGGCTTCCAATTCTGCTTTGGTAGCAAAGGATACGTCACTTTTAAATTTTTTTAATTCTTCACCTACTAAAGTCCGGATTTCCTCTTTTTCTTCTTCACCTCTTTTTACAGCCTCGTCCACAAATTGCCTTGCCTCCTCTTTACTTATCTCCCCTCTTTCCAGCATTTCGTTGTAAAACTTTTCTGCTTTTTCTTTTGTTAATGTTAAAGCCCCCAATCCAAAATAAAAAGCCTTTTTCATCATGCTCATATATCTGATTCCTCCTTTTTACTTTAAATCTATCCAAGTTATATGGTTAGCATACCACAAGACTGCTCTTCTTTCTATCTTCTGCAAATTAAAAGGGGCTAGATTTTAAACTAGCGTCTCCGAAAACTTTGAATAATTTTAAAACCTACATCAAATACTTTTAACATAAAGCTTGGGATGTAGCCAAGCGGAAAGGCAACGGACTTTGACTCCGTCATTCGTTGGTTCGAATCCAACCATCCCAGCCATAACCAAAAAAGGCTTTCACGAAAATATCACGAAAACCTTTCCTCTGGGAAACATCTTTTAGTTAATACGAAAAACCTTCCTGGGGATGAAACCCTCATCCCCTCTCCTCCTGCATTCAGCCCCCCATCTCCTGCAGCCATACCCTGCAGACATGAGGAATAGGAAATAGTTTGCAACTTAGTCGAGTTTTGCGCGTATTAGATAATAACTTTTTACTGAAATAAAAATACTCATCAACGGTGATGAGTATAAAACAAGAATCTGTACATATTTTGTCTCTAACTGGTGGGCCATGAAGGAATCGAACCTTCAACCTTCTGATTAAGAGTCTGTTTTAGGGTGTTTTAATGAGTTGTGCTACCTGTGGATAAGTGCCGTTAAGCCTTGCAGAATCGGCATTTTTGAGGTATAGTAAATTATGGGAGTTGTGTTGAATTTAGCTCATTCTAGCTGAGTTGGCACACTTTTGGCACACAAGAATAATGCCCAGAGGGGGTAATTGGTATAAGACTATGGTATGGCGAACTAACGCTTCCCGAGTTACAAACCGCAGAAGCGCAAACTATTTTTCTTTCGGTTGTAGAGAAGCTTGCCCCGGAGGTGCTTGAGGCACTCTTGCGAGAGGTTTATCCCTTTTATGAGACTCCCGGGGTTTTGCAGCTACGAAACTTGTCGCCAAAACTCAAAGGGGTGCTGGATACCTGGGCCCGAAGGTTCAATCTAAAAGCGCCCTGGGTGCAGGAACAGGCCCTGACGACTTTGGACTTATGGCGGCAGCACCCGACCATAATCGAGTGGCGGCCCCTTGAGTGGGGCGTGCTGGATTTGGGCGAAGCATACTGGGGGGCGGTTTCTGAAAAAGAACAGCAGCTTACCTTCACGGCAACATGGGACCCCATATCTGAAAGCCAAACACAGGCAATGGCACGCATCCAGGACGAATTCAACAGATACCTGAAGGAATTCATGTCCGGACTGAAAGCCAAAGCAAAACAGCGAGGCTGGGTAAAACCGAGAGAAAAGCGAACCAGGAGCGGTGAAGACCCGCTATTACACTTTAAGTGGCTGGTGCGCTATCAGGTGCAGGGTTGGGGGTACGAGGAAATATCTCAGGAATTTACTGACCAAGACCCCTTGGGTGAGGCAGTAATCACGACCGACGCGATAAGGAAAGCTATAACGGCAACGGCTGAACTGATTAGCCTACAACTGCGGGAATAAGGCTGCCAAGACTGAAGCACCGGGTGAAATGCCCGGTGCTTTTTTTGTTTTCTTGCGACGGAATTAGTGTTGGCGACCGCTATTTCCTGCGCGCCCGGTGGCCCGGTATTAGAATGGACTTAGGAGGTGGTAAGAATGTCTGAAAAAAAGCTTTGGCGTGCGCCACATGTAGCGAGGCTGCTTGACATACCGGAGGCGCGCGTGTACGCACTTGCAAGGGAGGGGCGTTTTCCTGGGGTGGTGCGGATTGGCCGCCATGTTCGTTTTGATCCGGCAGCGATCGAAGAATTCATCAAAAGCGGCGGCCAGGCCCTGCCCGGCGGATGGAAATGGGAAGCATGAAAAAAACAACCCCCCGGCAGCTGGCAGGCGGGCCGGGGGAAACTTCAAAAAACCGGAGGTAACGTCTTATGTCTATTATATCCAAAAACCAATTGCAAAAGAAGCGACTTCAAAAATTAATGGGAGAGGATTACTACCGCAATCCGGCCTTGCGGCTGGTGTTTAGCAAACTTGAAGGCGTCCAGCGGGTTGAGGACGCGGACGGCGGACGAAGCGTTGAGTGGAAAGACCTGGGGACTGAACGGGAGAGGAAAATTGCAGTGACCTATTTCTGGGACGGTTTTGAGTTTGCGGAGGAATGGCGGCGAATGGAAGAAGAATTACGGGGGCGGGGTGAGATAGAATGAACCCCGTCCTCCAAAACGTCCTCTCCCGTCTGAAAGGCGTTAAAAAGGACGGCAGAGGCTGGAAAGCACTTTGCCCGGCACATGACGACCGTAACCCCAGTTTAAAAATTGACGAAGTAGAAGGCGGCAAAGTACTGCTGAAGTGTTTTGCAGGTTGCACTACGGAAGATATTGTTAGAGCTATCGGCTTAAAAATGAGCGATTTATACCCGGAACCGAAACAAAGACCCGCAAACCCCAAAAGAGTTATCGCTACCTATGATTATCAAGACGCAAACGGCAAGCTGCTGTTTCAAGTATGCAGAACCGCAGATAAACGATTCTTCCAGCGGCGACCGGACGGCAAAGGCGGCTGGGTGAATGGTTTGGGCGACGTTAAGCCCGTCCTGTACCGGCTGCCGGAAGTGTTACAGGCGGTCCAGCGTGGCAAAACGGTGTTTATTCCGGAAGGTGAGAAGGACTGCGACAACCTGGCCCGGCTGGGGCTGGTGGCGACTACTTCCCCAATGGGTGCAGGGAAATGGCGCGACTATTACAGCGACTACCTGAAGGGCGCAAACGTGGTAATTCTTCCGGACAACGACGACCCAGGTAAGAAACATGCCCAGCAGGTGGCTCAGGCCCTCTACGGCAAAGCGGCCAGCATCAAAGTGTTGGAACTGCCAGACCTGCCCGAGAAGGGGGACGTCTCAGACTGGCTGGCGGCCGGCGGGACAAAGGAAGAACTGCTGAGGCTGGTAGCGGAGGCCCCGGAGTGGAAGCCGAAAAAAGAAGTGCAAGAATCCATTAAAGCAAGTGGCGAGGATAAAGAAGACAAGAAGGAAAGTCAGGCCGATATTCTTACTCGAATAGCCATAACGGAAGCATTTTTATTTCACGACGAGACAAAGGACGGATATGCGGCCTTACCCATCAACGGGCATAGAGAAATATGGCCATTGAGAAGCAAAATTTTTAAACAATGGCTGGTTAAACATTATTACGAGCAGACAAACAAAAGCCCGAATAATGAAGCCATACGGCAGACCCTGAACGTGATTGAAGCCATAGCGTTATTCGACGGCCCGGAAATAGGGCTTAACCTGCGAGTTGCGAAGCACGACGGCGCGTTTTGGTACGACTTGGCCAACGATGCATGGCAAGCCGTTAAAATAATCCCTAATGGCTGGGAAGTGATCAGCGAACCCCCAATACTCTTCCGGCGTTACAAAAATACTGCGGCCCAGGTGTTACCACAACGAGGCGGAAGCTTAGACTTGTTAAGGAAATATATCAATCTAAAGGACGAAGCGGATTGGGTTTTGCTCCTTGCGCTGATTGTGCACGCGTTTGTTCCGGAAGTGCCCCATGCTATACCCGTGTTTTATGGCGATAAAGGAGCTGCAAAAACTACTGCGCAACGGGTAATAAGAAAATTAATTGATCCAAGCCATAGAGACACTATGACGCTACCGACAGACAAAAACGAGCTAGCCCTCATGCTGATGACTAATTATGCGCCTTGTTTCGATAATCTGGATGGCTTAAGCCCATGGCAATCGGACATGCTATGTCAAGCCGCTACTGGTGGCGGGATTAGTAAACGGGAACTATACACGGACATGGAAGAAGTTATCCTCTCCTTCCTGCGGTGTCCAATGCTAAACGGTATTAACCTGGTGGCTTCCCGGGACGACTTGTTGGACAGAAGTGTTTTATTCAAACTAGAGCGGATAGATGAGGAAGAACGTAAAGCCGAAGCCGAATTCTGGCAGGGATTTGAGCAGGACAGGCCTTACATCTTAGGTGCAATCTTTGACGTGCTTGCTAGAGCATTGCAGGTATATCAATATGTGAAACTGCCGGCCCTGCCCAGGATGGCTGATTTCGCAAGGTGGGGATATGCAATCATGGAGGCAGCTGGCGGTAAAGGCGAAGCTTTCCTAAAGGCTTACAGGAGAAACATAGCCGGCGCGGTTGAAGAAGCAGTAACCAACGATGTTGTAGGTGCGGCAATCGTTGAGTTTATGGATAACAAAGGAGAGTGGCAGGGAACAGCAACGGAGCTACTAGAAGCGCTGAACGAATTGCCCAGCGTGAACGCAAAAGAGAAGGTATGGCCCAAGAGATCCAACACTCTAGCCCGGAGACTGAACAGAATTAGGGCGGCGTTAGCAGATTACGGGATTCGGGTGGAAGATTATAAAAAACCTGGCTTTGATAGGACACGTTTATTGAAAATAAGTAAAAATATCGTCCTTACCGTCCCAACCGTCCTTAATACCCCGGAAGCCTCAAAAAATAAGGGTTTTTCTAAGGACGATATTAAGGACGATATTAAAGACAAAAAGGACGATATAGGGAAAATATCGTCCTTACCAAAAGCCCTGAAAAATAAGGGCTGGGACGATAAGGACGATAAGGACGATATTTTTCCTACTTCCCTAAAAAGCGATAAGCCCGGAGATGGTAACAACGACGTAATCCCGGAAAGGGAGGTTGAAATTTGGGAATTCTAATACTTAGTGCGAGAGATATGGACCCCTTCAACCTTCTAGCGAAACTAAAGCAGCTCAATGTCAAAGTATCCCTGGCTGGGGACAGGTTGCGGCTGGAAGCCCCGAAAGGGGTGCTGACCCCGGAACTGAAAGAGACCCTGCAACAGCACAAGCCAGCATTGACGGCCCTGCTTTCCGGGCAGCCCTTAGAGG
>JACIYB010000008.1 GCA_014360155.1 Syntrophomonadaceae bacterium | reverse complement strand
GAGGAACAGTTTTTGTTTAGGGTAGGAATAGTCGGTGACGGGTATACAGCCGCGGAGCTGTTGAGACTGCTGGCCGGTCATAAAGACCTGGAGCCGGTATGCATTTTGTCTACAGAAAATGTAGGCCAAAAAATAACCGAGATTTATCCCCAGCTTATCGGTTTCAGTGATTTGATATGCGAAGAAAGCAATATGAGTGTAATTAAGGAGCACCGCTGCGATGCGGTATTTTTAGCGCTGCCCCACGGGCTGTCGGTTGATATGGCCCTGGAAATTCTGCCGACAGGGGCCAAGTGTGTTGACCTGGGAGCCGATTTTCGCCTCAAGGATGCGCGGATTTATGAGAAATATTATGATATGAACCATCGTGCTCCGGAAATGCTGACAGAAGCTGTTTATGGTCTGCCGGAAATTTACCGGGAGCAGATAAAAAAAGCTCGGCTGGTCGCCAATCCAGGCTGTTTCCCTACTGGAGCAATATTACCGTTGGCTCCCCTTCTGCAGGTCGGGCTTATAGATACTGCAGGGATAGTCATCGATTCCAAGACCGGAGTATCAGGTGCTGGCAGAAGTCTCAAAGCTAGCAGCCACTTCTGTGAGGTAAACGAAGGCATTAAAGCTTACGGGGTAGGAACTCACCGCCACGGGCCGGAGATTGCCCAGGAATTAAGCTTTGCTGCCGGGACAGAGGTGGAAATGATCTTTACCCCTCACCTGGTACCAATGAACCGGGGTATACTTACTACCATTTATGCCCGTCTGCAAAGAGGGGCTAGTGCTTCCCAGGTCAGAGAAGTGCTGGAGGACAAATACCGATGCGAACCTTTTGTCCGTGTACTGCCGGAAGGTTTTATGCCTCATACTAAATGGGTATATGGTAGCAATTTCGTTGATATAGGGATTTACGCTGATAATGAGAGCCGCCGAGTTGTATTGGTATCTGCCCTGGATAATCTTACCAAAGGGGCTTCTGGTCAGGCCATACAGAACCTGAACATTATGCTGGATATGGAGGAGACTGAAGGTTTGCTTTTCGCTGGTGTGCATCCCTAGAATTGATTTAAATCTTGCAGGGTTAAGTGCAAAATTTTGTGCCGCGTTCCTCTAGATTTAAACGTTTAAACCAGCAGATTATGACTTTCAGCAGAGAAATCAGAAATAAATAAATACTTAACGGAGGAGAAAATGAAAATTATTGAAGGGTCAGTGACAGCTCCCCGGGGGTTTTTAGCCCAGGGGGTGTGCGCGGAAATTAAAAAAAAAGATAAAAAAGATGTAGCTGTTATATATTCGGAACAGAGATGTTCTGCTGCAGCTGTTTACACGACCAATAAAGTCAGGGCAGCATGTATAGATGTTTGCCGGGAACACCTGGAGGACGGGTTTGCTCAAGCAGTAGTGGTTAACAGCGGTAACGCAAACGCCTGCACCGGGGAGCAGGGAATGAAAGATGCAGTCTATATGGCTGAGTTGACCGCTGAATTGCTTGGTATAAAGGCTAGTGATGTGATAGTCGCTTCTACCGGGGTAATCGGTGTTTTTATGCCTATGGATAGAATTGCCAAGGGGATAGAAGAGGCAGTTGAAAAACTTTCTCATGAAGGCGCCCATAATGCGGCTTTAGCAATAATGACTACTGATCTGGTGAGCAAGGAAATAGCAGTTGAAATAGAAATCCAAGGTAGACCGGTCCGTGTTGGTGCTATAGCCAAGGGTTCCGGTATGATACACCCCAATATGGCGACTATGCTTGCTTTTCTAACAACCGATGCTGCTATCAACAGCAGGTGTTTGCAAAAATTGTTAAGAGATTCAGTGGAGCCTACTTACAACATGATAAGCGTGGATCGGGATACCTCTACAAATGACATGGTAGCTGTTTTGGCCAACGGCCTGGCTGCAAATCCCTGTATAGAAGACGAGAAATCAGAAGACTACCAGAAACTCAAAAAAGCTGTTGACTTCGTCAATACTGCTCTGGCCAAGATGATTGCCCGGGATGGCGAGGGTGCTACCCGTCTTATAGAAGTGCGGGTAATAAATGCGGCCGACTATGAAACCGCCCGTGCTATTGCCCGTTCTATTACCGGCTCTAATCTTGTTAAAACGGCGGTATTCGGAGAAGATGCCAACTGGGGAAGGATTATTGCGGCCGCAGGGTATTCCCAAGCTGAATTCGATCCCGGAAGGGTGGATATTTACTTGGGCAGCGAAAAACTGGCAGAAAATGGAATAGGCTTGGTGTTTGATGAACAGAAGGCTCGCGATGAACTTAAAAAAGAGACAGTTAGTATAATACTTGATCTTAAATCAGGGAAATATGAAGCTACCGCCTGGGGCTGTGATTTTTCTTATGAATATGTGCGCATTAACGCCGAGTACCGCACGTAATTTCTACGGCCTGCCGCAGAGCGGGGGCAGCTTAGATTTGCTTATACTGCAAGACTTCCGGGTTAACCTGTTTAAAGGCATGAGTATATCGGAGCCGGTTGACGGAGCAAGGCGGTAATATCTAAATTATTGATTATACAAATTGTCCAGGGGGGAAGATGATGATCCTGACCGCAATGGAAAAAGCGGAAATATTGGTTGAAGCCTTGCCGTATATAAAGGAGTTCTACGGCAAAAAAGTGGTGATTAAATACGGTGGAGCCGCTATGGCGGATCGTGTTTTGAAGAACAAAGTTATGCAGGACATCGTGCTTATGAAATTTGTCGGCATGCACCCGATAGTAGTTCATGGGGGAGGACCCGAGATTAATAATATGCTGCGGCGGCTGGGGCTGAAAGTTGCCTTTGAAAACGGCCTGCGGGTTACCGACCGTGAGACCATGGGGGTCGTGGAGATGGTGCTGGGAGGCAAAGTAAACAAGGAGATTGTAGCTGGAATTAATGCGTGTGGGGGGAAAGCTATTGGGATTTCTGGAAAGGACGGGGGGCTAATTGAAGCTAGGCCCGTCGATGATACAGGGAAGATGGGATTCGCAGGTGAGGTGCACCGCATAAATCCGGAAGTTGTGGAAAGTATAATCGAAAACGGCTATATTCCTGTAATAGCACCTATTGGGACAGATCACAAACAAGAGAGCTATAATATCAATGCAGATACAGCTGCAGCTGCAATTGCAGTGGCCATAAAGGCCGACAAATTAGTACTGCTGACGGATGTTCCCGGCCTGCTGGAAAATCCGGAGGACAGTGAGAGTCTGATATCGGTGCTCAGGGTTAGTGAAGTGGATAATTACCTGGAGAGGGGTGTAATTGCCGGGGGAATGGTTCCCAAGATAAAATGTTGTGTTGAATCGGTAACCGGTGGGGTAGGCAGGACTCATATAATTGATGGCCGGATTCCCCACTCAATATTGCTGGAGATTTTTACTGATGAAGGTATAGGAACCATGGTGGTTGACGAATAAAAATGTTCCCTGCCTCCAGCTCCGGATGAGCAGTTGTCAAATATCAGTGAAGGGAGACTTAATTATGACTAACCAGGATATTGCGGCAAAAGGGCAGCAATATGTCATGAATACATATGGCCGTTTCCCTGTCGCTTTGGTCAGGGGAAAAGGTTCTCATGTTTGGGACGCAAATGGCAGGCAGTATCTCGACTTTGTTGCCGGGATTGCTGTTTGCCTCTTAGGGCACAGCAACCAGGACCTGAACGCGGTGCTGCGAGAACAATCCCAAAAATTATGGCATGTTTCCAATCTTTACTGGATAGAGCCCCAGGTGGAACTGGCAGAGAAGCTGGTCTTCCAAGCGGGTATGGGAAAGGCTTTTTTCTGCAATAGCGGGGCTGAGGCTAATGAAGCGGCTATAAAACTGGTTCGCAAATATTTCTACCGCAGGAAGGAAAGTCACAGGAATAAAATAATTGTATTCAACGGCTCGTTTCACGGCCGTACCCTGGCTACAGTTGCTGCTACAGGGCAGACTAAATACCAGGAGGGCTTTGCTCCATTACCGGAAGGATTTGCATATGCTGAATTCAATGATCTTTCTTCAGTGGAGCAATTAGTTGACGAAAGTACATGTGCGGTTATGGTGGAACCTATACAGGGTGAGGGCGGGATTAGACCTGCTGAATTAGGCTTTTTAAAAGGCCTTAGGGAAATCTGTGACCAAAAAGGGCTGTTGCTGGTCTTTGACGAGGTACAGTGCGGGATGGGAAGGACGGGTAAATTTTTCGCTTTTCAGGCTTACGGGGTCAAACCTGATGTAATAACCCTGGCCAAAGGCCTGGGTGGGGGGTTCCCTGTCGGAGCCATGCTGGCTACGGATAAAGCAGCCGGCGGTTTTGCACCGGGAGACCATGCGTCTACTTTTGGAGGCAACCCCCTTGCTGCTGCAGTGGCCAACCGTGTAGTGGACATAATAACTGAAGAAGGATTTTTGGACCAGGTTAGCAAAATAGGGAATTATCTGTTTGACAGCCTTAAAAAGGTAAAAGACGGCCGAATTGTTACAGTTAGAGGATGGGGGTTGATGCTGGGGGTTGAATTTAAAGCTGAAATTAAGGAGCTTGTGGAAATATGTATACAAAAAGGTTTGCTGCTGGTCGGAGCAGGACCCAGAGTCCTGCGGTTTGTTCCTCCTCTCACGGTGAATAAATCCGAGATAGACCAGGCAGTTGAGATCTTCAGAGAGGCTTTAAAGGAATGGAATTCGTAGGTTAGGGGCACATATGTCCTGCATATTTCTTTCCATATCTGGCCCCTCTCATTAAAAAATAGGAGTGGTACAATGCTTAAACTTAAAGATGACCTTAAAGGGCGCGACTTTATCAGTATACACGACTTCAGTGCGGGAGAAATAAACTACATACTGGAAACGGGCGCTGAGATTAAAAAACTGCAAAAAGGAGGGATTCCCCATACATATTTACAGGGTAAGACCCTGGGTATGATATTTCAAAAGGCTTCCACCCGGACGCGGGTGGCTTTTGAAGTGGGGATGTACCAGCTGGGGGGACATGCTCTGTTTCTGAGCCCTCGGGATATCCAGCTGGGACGTGGAGAAACAATAAAAGATACCGCTTTGGTGCTCGACCGTATGCTTGACGGCATAATGATCCGCACTTTTTCCCACGATGAAGTCCTGGAACTGGCAAAATGGGCATCTATACCTGTAATCAACGGTCTTACTGATCTATTGCACCCTACCCAGGTTGTAGGGGATTTAATGACGATCAAGGAGCACAAGGGCAGGTTCGAAGGATTGAAACTGGCATTTATAGGTGATGGCAACAATGTAGCCCATTCCCTGCTTTTTGGATGTGCCAAGGTGGGGATGAATCTAGTTATAGCCTCTCCCGGGGGGTTTGAACCTGCGGCAGACATACTGCAGAGAGCTTTGGCAGACGCCGAGGAAACGGGGGCGGAATTGAGCGTTGTAAGGGATCCTGCTGAAGCTGTAAGGGATGCTGACGTTGTATATACTGACGTTTGGGCCAGCATGGGGCAGGAAGAAGAGGCCGAGGAGAGAGAAAAACAGTTCCTGGAATATCAGGTCAATACCAAATTACTGAGCTTGGCACGCAAAGATGCGATAGTTCTGCACTGCCTGCCTGCCAAGCGCGGCAAGGAAATAACCGATGAAGTGATGGATGGGCCCCAGTCAGTGGTGTTTGACGAGGCTGAAAATCGCCTACATGCCCATAAAGCCATTATGGCCCTGGTTATGTAATAAAATAGGGGATAAATGGGGAGGCTTTAGCTGCTTGAGGCAGTGCACCCCCTTTTTGAAATGTCCTACATTGTTCAGTGCTGGAAGGAGGAAAAACTGGTGGAAAAAGTAGTGCTAGCATATTCCGGAGGGCTCGATACCTCGATAATAATTCCCTGGCTGAAAGAAAATTACGGTTACGAGGTCATTGCTTTCTGTGCTGACCTGGGGCAAGGAGAGGAGCTGGATGGTGTCGGGGAAAAAGCTCTTAAATCCGGGGCGGCTAAAGTCTATATTGAAGACTTGACGGAAGAATTCTTAACCGGCTATGTATTCCCGGTACTCAAGGCAGGAGCCGTTTATGAAAAAAAGTACCTGCTGGGAACGTCGTTTGCTCGGCCCCTTATTGCTAAAAAAATGGTAGAAATAGCGGATAAAGAGGGGGCAGCAGCCGTTTGCCACGGGGCTACAGGCAAGGGAAATGACCAGGTAAGGTTTGAGCTGAGTGTGAAAGCTCTCAATCCTGATCTCAGGATAATTGCTCCTTGGAGGGAATGGGACATAAAATCGCGTGAAGACGCTATTGACTATGCGGAAAGCCGGGGTATAGAAGTACCGGTAACAAAGGACAAAATATACAGCAGAGACCGCAATATTTGGCATATATCGCACGAAGGCGGAGACCTGGAAGACCCGGCCAATGAGCCGGGGGACCATCTTTATGTCCTAACGGTGCCGCCGGAAAAGGCGCCTGATAAGGTAACCTATGTGGAAATAGGGTTTGAACAGGGAATACCTGTCTCTCTGGACGGAAAGCCCTACAGCCCGGTCGAACTGCTGGCTGAACTAAACCGGCTGGGGGGAGAAAACGGCGTTGGTATAGTCAGTATAGTGGAAAACCGCCTGGTAGGGATGAAATCGCGGGGAGTATATGAGACCCCCGGAGGGACTATACTGTATGCAGCTCACGAAGAGCTGGAGAGATTGACTCTTGACCGCCGTACCCTGCATTACAAGGAACAGATGGCTGTGCATTACGCCGAATTGGTATATGACGGCAACTGGTTCAGCAAATTAAAGCAGGCCATGGACGCTTTTATTGATGAAACTCAGAAGAGGGTAACCGGTACGGTAAAAATTAAATTATATAAAGGCAATTGCACAGCAGTAGCATCTACATCTCCGTATTCTTTATACAGTGAAGAACTGGCAACTTTCGGCGCTGACGAAATTTACAGCCACAAAGATGCAGGGGGCTTCATCAACCTCTTCGGGTTGCCCTTAAAGGTCCAGGCGTTGATAGAGAAAAAAACGAAAAACTGATTGACATTGCTTTTTCGGGTTACTGCTTTTATGTTTTGCCGACAGGCTCCTGCATATTTATACATTTAAACAAGCTAACTCAGAGTTTTTGCAGCGGAATCAATATCTGAAATTTTTCCAAAAAAGCTCTTTTCTGAGCGAGGTTTTCTATTCTTAGCTTAAAGCTCTTTAATTAAGAGCTTTTTGTTTTTGCTCGATATAAGGTTGTTATTTTATAATACATAACACATGATATAGTATTGGGAAGCAAGAGGTCCTACCATATATTGTGTTTTTGGGCCTTAAATAATGGGTCTTAAGGAGGATTTGCATATGGGAATAGAAAAAATAAAAAAAAGAGACGGGAGAATAGTTCCTTTTGAAAAACAAAAAATAACTGATGCGATTTTTAAAGCGGCCAAGGCTGTAGGGGGAAGGGACTATGATACCGCTGCACTGCTGGCAGATAAAGTGGTGGAAATAGCTGAATACCAGTATATCGATCAGGATGATTTGCCTACTGTTGAGGATATACAGGATTTGGTAGAAAAGGTTTTAGTAAAGAAAGGACATTACAAGACAGCGAAGGCCTATATTTTATACAGGAAACAGCACGAAATTCTGAGGGACAGCAAGAGGCTGATTCAGAGCAATGAAATAATAGACAATTACCTGGACAAAAGCGATTGGAGAGTAAAAGAAAACTCGAATATGAACTTCAGCCTTCAGGGCATGAATTTCCATATCTCCTCCATAGTTACGAGCCAGTACTGGCTCAACCAGATATATACTCCCCAGATAAAAGAGGCCCAGGAAAACGGGGATTTTCATATACACGACTTGGGGATATTGAGTGTCTATTGTGTAGGGTGGGACCTGCAGGATCTGTTGCGAGAAGGTTTCAGGGGTGCCAGGGGGAAAGTGGTAAGCAGGCCGGCCAAGCATTTCAGAACAGCCCTTGGGCAGATTGTAAACTTTTTCTACACGCTGCAGGGAGAAGCTGCTGGTGCCCAGGCTTTTTCGAATTTTGACACCCTTCTGGCACCTTTTATTTACTATGATAATTTGAGCTATGAACAGGTTAAACAGTGCCTGCAGGAATTTGTTTTTAATATAAATGTGCCTACGCGGGTGGGATTTCAAACTCCATTTACGAACATTACCATGGACCTGAAGGTCCCCGAGCACATGAAAGATGAGCCGGTCGTCGTAGGAGGGCAGTTGAGGGATAAAAACTACGGCGACTTCCAAAGGGAAATGGATATACTCAACCGGGCTTTTGCTGAGATTATGATGGAAGGCGATGCTGAAGAACGGGTATTTACTTTTCCTATTCCTACCTACAACATAACCCGGAACTTTGATTGGGACAACCCCGAATATGACGGTATTTGGAAGATGACGGCCAAATACGGTATACCAGGGTTTTCCAATTTTATTAATTCAGATCTGAACCCGGAAGATGCCAGGTCGATGTGCTGTCGGCTTCGTCTGGACAACCGGGAACTGAGAAAACGCGGGGGAGGGCTTTTTGGGTCCAATCCCTTAACCGGGTCGATAGGTGTTGTTACCGTTAATATGCCCCGTATAGGATATTTAGCCAGAGATGAGAAGGAATATTTTGAATTGCTGACGAGTATTATGGATCTGGCAAAAGACAGCCTGGAAATCAAGCGCAAAGTTTTGGAAAACTTAACTGCTTCCGGGCTTTATCCTTACTCGCAGTTTTATTTGAGGGGGGTCAAAGAGGCTTCTGGTAAATACTGGTTAAATCATTTTTCCACCATTGGGCTGGTAGGGATGAATGAATCGTGCCTTAATTTTTTGGGTAAAGACATAGGAACCGAAGAAGGACATGCTTTTGCTTTACGAGTTTTGAAGTTCATGAATGAAAAAATACTTTCCTACCAAATAGAAACTGGAAATTTATACAACCTTGAAGCTACTCCGGCTGAAGGAGTAAGTTATAGTGTGGCAAGAAGGAATAAAGATAAATATCCGAATATCATAGTAGCCAATAATGATGAGGTTGAGAAAAATGGAGCGGAGCCGTATTATACCAACTCGACACATTTACCGGTGGGCTACACGGATGATTTGTTCACGGCCCTTAAATTGCAGGAGCCTTTACAGGTTATGTATACTGGCGGGACCATTTTTCACGTATTCCTGGGTGAGGCTGTTCCCGACTTTAGATCAGTTAAAACCTTGATAAAAAAGTTGTGCGAACAGTTTAAAATACCTTATTTTTATATTACGCCTACATTCAGCATTTGTCCCCGGCACGGGTACCTGAGCGGGGAGCACCATAACTGTCCTGTATGCCAGGAGGGCGGAGTTGAGACTTTTTGTGAAATTTACTCTCGGGTAGTCGGATACTTAAGACCGGTTGATCAGTGGAATGCGGGCAAACAGGAAGAATTTAAAAACAGGAAGACCTACAAAGTAAATAAAGTAGTATAAAAAAATGAGTATTTAGGGGTTTTACGGTGTGAAATATGCGGGTATAGTTAAACAGAGCTTTGTCGATTACCCCGGGAAAATTGCGGCTGTGCTTTTTACCAGGGGGTGTAATTTTCGCTGTCCTTTTTGCCATAACGGTCACCTTCTGACAAAAATAAAAAAGCCAGAGGAAGAACGTACAGATATAGAGAAAGTGCTGGATTTTTTGAGAGAAAGAAAGGGATTCCTGGATGCTGTAGTTTTGAGCGGGGGCGAACCTACACTTAACGAGGGATTGCCTGAAGATCTCCTATGTATAAAAGAAATGGGCTACCTGGTTAAAATCGATACCAACGGCAGCAATCTGCATATGCTGGAGAAGCTGGTGGAGGAAAAGCTGGTTGATTATGTAGCGATGGATGTGAAAGCTCCGCTTCAGTACAAAAAATACCTGCAGGCGAGCGGAAGATTGAGCCCTGGGGAATTTTTTAATGTAAAAAATTCCATTAATTTTCTGAACAGCTCTGATGTCAAGGTGGAGTTCAGAACGACGGTGGTCCCTGTTCTGCATGATTTTGAGGACATTATAGAAATCGCCAGCCACCTTGAGGGAGCGGAAGTATATTCTCTGCAGCAGTTCAGGCCGGAACATGCCCTTAACCCGTTATATAGGACTGTAGTTCCCTACAGCAGGGAGGAGATGCAGGCCATGGCTGATGGGTGCGCTTCTTTTGTTAAAAAAGTAAACCTGCTTAATATGTAAACTCCTCTGGGGGTTGCGGGTCCTCGGCAATACAGGTCCGGTTTATTTGCGGCGGCTGATTTGGCTTAGAAGGTTCCGGCGTGCAATTTGCTGTTAAAAATACTATAATTATTTATAATTGATTCTACTGCCAAAACCCTGAGTTAGCTTATTTAAATGTATGAAATCGCAAGACAAGCGGATGGTGTTGCCCATGCGCAAGTCTGGCGACGAATATCTATACATTTAAACAGCAGATTATAACTCTCAGCAGTGAAATCAAATCTATAAACGTATTTTAACCGCCTTTATCCCCCAGCGCTGACCTTAAGCCTTCATCCCCGAGAGGGCATGGTTGCTGGGGATGGGAGAGGGGCTGACATTAAGCCTTCATCCCCGGGAAATAATTTATATACGAAATTTGAGGTGTGGCGATGAAACTGTGGAGCGGCAGATTTACGAAAGAGAGCGATAAACTAACCGAGGATTTCAATGCTTCTATATCTTTTGACAGCCGGATGTACCGAGAGGACATAGAAGGGAGTATAGCCCATGCTGCCATGCTGGCTAAACAGGGGATTATTACAGAGGGAGAAAGGGATCTGATAATAAAAGGTCTTAAAGAAATACGGGAAGAATTGGATGCAGGTAAACTCAAATTTACGCTGGAAGCGGAAGATGTTCATATGAACATAGAAACTTTTCTGATTAGTAAGATAGGAGAAGTGGGGAAGAAACTGCACACTGCCCGCAGCCGTAATGACCAGGTGGCTCTGGATATCCGCATGTACCTTAAATCAGAGATACATGAAATTCGCAAACTGCTGTTGAAACTGCAGGAGACTTTACTGGGGCTGGCCGAGGAGCACCTGGAGACCATTATGCCTGGTTACACTCACCTGCAGAAGGCGCAGCCGGTAACGTTAGCACATCATTTTATGGCCTATTTTGAAATGCTGCGCCGTGATCTGGAAAGGCTGGACGACTGCTTTAAGAGACTCGACTACATGCCTCTAGGGTCTGGAGCTCTGGCGGGTACAGGTTTTAACCTGGACCGGGAATTTATAAAAGAACAGCTCGGATTCCGACATATTACCCGCAACAGCCTTGATGCAGTAAGTGACCGTGATTTCGCGATAGAATTTTGCAGTTTCGCCAGCATTTTGATGATGCATATGTCGCGGTTTTCCGAGGAACTGATACTCTGGTCCAGTGAAGAATTTTCTTTTGTTGAAATGGACGACGCTTACTCTACAGGGTCCAGCATAATGCCTCAGAAAAAAAACCCGGATCTGGCTGAACTGGTAAGAGGAAAGACGGGGCGGGTTTTTGGGTCCCTTGTTGCTCTGCTTACCGTGATGAAATCTTTGCCGCTTGCGTACAACAAGGACATGCAGGAAGATAAGGAACCTTTGTTTGATGCTGTGGATACCGTAAAAAAGTGCCTGCTGGTGTTTGAAGCTATGATACGGACGGCCAGGTTTAATAAAGTAAAGATGGCAGCAGCGACTAGGGGCGGTTTTACCAATGCTACAGATCTTGCAGATTATCTGGTAAACAAAGGGATGGCCTTTAGGGATGCTCATGAAGTAGTGGGCAAGGTGGTTCTGTACTGTATTGAAAATAATAAGGTTCTGGAGGAGATTGACATAAATAAGTACAAAGAGTTTTCTGGCTTGATAGAGAGCGATATATACGAATACCTGGATATTTTTCAGTGTGTTGCACGCCGCAGAGTCCCGGGAGGGCCTGCTCCGGAAGCAGTTGCTAAAGCTCTGGAGGAAGGGCAAAATTGGGTAAGGAGGATGAAAAATGCACTATGTAAGTAGATTTGATTCTAGTAACGGTATGCCTGACGAGGAACAGATTGAGGCGTGGGTGGAAGAATATTTTTTCAGTCTTTTCAACTTGTTTAATGTTTTCTTTTCCAAAGTGGAAGCCAAGGAAGCGGTTTCCAGAATGAGCAGTATTCCATTTGACAAACTACTTAAAGAAGAATTAGAAGGGGAAAGCGAGGAAATTATTGAAATTGCTCTGGGGAAGCTAAAAGAACTGGTTGAAACTGAGATGCAGGTTATGAAAGCCTATGTTGAGTAGCGATTGACATCTTTCAAATATTTTTCTCCTATAGGACTAAAGCCGGAAATTATTTTCCGGCTTTAGTCATTTTAAGATAAAAGGACTATGTATTCAGATCTTATAGTGATACAATGTCTGTTGGTTACAAACTTCCAGTGAGAAGGGAGATATGTTGTGAAAAAATGTAGTAACTGTGGAAAGGAATTTCCTGAGGCTGCACTCAAAAAGATGGTACAAATAACAGGGAAAAAAGCCCATATAAAAAGAATTTGCCCGTTCTGTCAATCTATAGTATTAAACAATCCTACTTATTATTATCTGATAGAAGATAAAAGGCAATGAACTGTTTCCTCTTACCTTACTTTACAACAGAGAACGAGAAATAAACCGATACTGTAAAAAACTTATCTTATCAGCAAAAAACCCGGTAAGAATGTACCGGGTTTAAATAGCTGTAGAGTGCTTGACTGCCAAAAATTATCTTGCTATTATCAATGTGTTAATACCATAAGCCGATGTGGCTCAGTGGCAGAGCAGCTGATTCGTAATCAGCAGGTCGCCGGTTCGAATCCGGCCATCGGCTCCAGGTGAAAGTAAGACCCCTCTAAGGTTGAGGGGTTTTTGTGTAAGCATTAATTATGGATTTATATGACAACCCTTATCGTAGTGGAAACCAGGCTTTTGTGCTCTGAGAATTATTTTTCTGCTGTGGAAATATATCGTTCCAGATTTTTTTTAACAGCTTTGCCGATTAAAACAGCAAATTCAGAAAGGTCTCCCTCATCGGCTAATTCCAGAGCGTTCAAATATTTTCCCCTTTGCTCTTTTTCGATTATTGCCGGAGGATAGCCGTCTTGCATCAAAGAGAAATTCATCATTAACCTTGCAGTTCTGCCGTTTCCGTCTGTAAATGGATGTATCCAGACTATTTTCCAGTGCAACCAGGCTGCCCTGTAAATTGGGTGTATAAAGGATTTTGAATTGAATTCCTGCACCAACTCCTGTATCCTGGCTGGCACTTCTATCCCGGGTGGTGGTATATGCCTGCTGCCGGTTATGAATACTTGCCCTGTTCTGTATTTGCCAGCCTGGTCGGGTGAAGACCTCTTAAGAACTAAACTGTGTATTTGCCTGATGAAGTGTTCTGTTAGAACTTCTTTTTGAATACAGGATTCCAAAAAATCAATAGCTTCTTTATGGTCTATCACTTCCAAATGTTCTCGGAGAGTTTTGTTGCCTATCGTGAAACCTTCGAGAACAATCTGGGTTTCCCGGAGCGTTAGGGTGTTTCCCTCAAGAGCCGTGGAGTGGTGTGTCCATTCTACTGACTCGTGTTCTCGGAGTTTTGCCAGAACTTCACTCGGCAGTGGACGTAATGAAGAGAGTTTTTGCTGCAAGGCATCCAACTGCTGTAACAGCTCTCGCAGTGTCCTGGTTCCCAATATCATCACCACCTGCCTTCAGTATACTGCATGCTGCTGCTAAAAAAAACGGGAAGTGTATTGCGGTCTGTGTCAAGATACTATAGGTTCTATTTTTATGGTCTCACCGGACATATTATTTTCCTTCCTGGTGGCAAGAACAACTTTTTGTAAAATTATACCATAAGTCCCCAATAGAATCAAAATACTGTATAGTAGGTTTTTTGAATAGTGTCTTGACACTATCTCTTTCTCTGGAACCAACCGTTGAATTTCAAGTATAAAGTTTATTATAATATACTTAGAATCCTTCATGTTATCCTTAATGACAACATGAATAAAGGAGAGGTTTTGGTGGAAAAAATTATTGGAATTGATAAAATAAGGCCTTTATTGGGGAAGTACCTTGAAGAAATTGAACAAAATAATGACGTTGTTGTTATATCATCACGCTCAAAACCAAAAGGGGTTCTTATTAGCTATTCTTCGTATGAAGAATTGAAAAAATTATCGGAAAAAGCAAAACAGCTGGAGGTAAAAAGTATACTTGATGAAATGCGTGAACAGGGTGAAAAATCCAGTTTAACAGAGAAAGATGTGCAAACTGAAATAAAGGAAGTACGCCATGCGAGCCGTAATTGATACCAATGTTTTAGTTTCCGGCATGCTAAGCAGAAAAAGTTATCCAGCTAAAGCGCTGGATGGCTGGGTTTTTAACAAATTTAAACCCGTGGTGAGCCGAGATATTATCAAAGAATATTCTGAAGTGCTGGTTAGAGAAAAATTTTCGGTACTCGGTTCTAAAGAAAAACGCATGGAGATTTTTAAAAAGCTTCTCGAATTTTCATGGGTAACATTGGTGCATCCTGAAGAAGAAATTGGTGTTATAAGCGAAGATCCCAAAGATAATATGTTTTTGGAATGCGCTGTTGCCGGAAAAGCTTCCTGGATAGTTACCGGAGATGAACATTTGTTAAAATTAAATGTTTTCGAGAATATAAAAATTATAACATCTAAATTTTTTGTAGAAGAAGTTCTATAATTTTCTTGCTGAAGAACTTAATTGACCCTCAGTTTAAGAAGGTAATAGATTCCACTTAAGCTAAACAAAAAAGCACTTGCCAAAATCCAGAATCACATGTGGGAGATGGGTCTGTCAATATTTTTGTGTAAACTCCGGTTTCCATATTAGCATTTAATCCAAATACCCGACCAAGCGATCTTCAAAATAAACAGCAAACTGCGCCAGGGCCATTGCCCAGCCCTTGATTCTAACAGGATAGTGTCTTGACACTATCAATTTGCAATAAAGTCTTGAATTCTTTCTGGATTGTGCTACATTAGTCCTGTAACCACATTTCTTTACAGAAAACTTCCAACTAGTTATTATACCAAGATTTCAACTGGCTATTGTTTTTCCCCGTTTTAATATTTAAACAAAATTTTTTAAACCCAGAGGTCCTGTAATCTGCAGAGGAGTGAAGCGTGTGTGGTTATTTAAGCAGAGCTGTTGGATTATCTTTTTATTGTCTTTGTTGATACTGGGGACTAATATATTCACACCTGAAGCGGCAAATGGGGCAGAAACGGGTGTTACTCAGATCTGCATAAACGAATTTATGGCATCAAATATAAATATGACCGCAGATGAAGATGGTGACTATGATGACTGGATAGAAATATACAATCCTACAGATAGGGAGATTGATGTCGGAGGTTTTTATATCTCAGACCATGAAGATGATCCTTTCAGGTGGCAGATACCCGGAGGAAATCCGGAGCAGACTACGATACCCCCTGGAGGGTTTCTTGTGCTGTGGGCCGATGAAGAACCGGAAGAGGGGCCTTTGCATTTAGGATTCAAATTATCAAGCAGCGGTGAGAATATTATTCTGACTTCTCCTGACAAGATGACGGTTATTGACCGGGTTAACTTTGACAGCCAGCGTTCCTGTATATCATATGGCAGGGTGCCGGATGGTGGTAAAAACTGGGAATTTTTTGTTAATCCAACTCCCGGAGCCAGCAACAGCGGGTTAAGTTTCGCATCTTTAGAAAAACTTAATCTCTACCAGGCATATGCCAAGAATAGGAGCGCGGTGACTATCATTGCAGTTCTTATTTCTTTATTGCTTTTATTGGCTGGTGTGCTTTACTATTCCAGGCTCAAACTGAAAAAGGTGATAGGTGAACAGACTCTTCTGCTGGATAATATTCAGACGCAGGTATGGTATTTAAAGGACATATGCACATATGTAAAAGCAAACTGGGCGCATTGTGAATTTTTGGGGAAATCCAGGGAAGAGCTGGAGAACAGGTCCCTATATGACTTTCTGAGCAAAGATGAAGCTGAAACTTGTGTTAAAGGAAATCGGGCAGTTTTCGATATTAAAAAGCAAGTTAAAACAGAGGAATGGATATTAAATAAAGAAGGTGAAAAAAGGTTGCTGGCTATTACCAGGATTCCAAAATTGACTAAAGACAAGCGAGTAGAGTATGTGGTTTGTTCGGCAGAAGATATCACTAAACAAAGAAAAAACGAAGAAAAATTGAGAAAATTGCTGGTTGAATATGAAACTATATTTAACAAGACGCAGGATGGCATATTTCTTATAGATGTCGGCGAAAATAACAAATTCACATTTCGAAGGCTAAACCCTGAATTTGAGAGGATAACCGGGTTAACTACTGCCGCAGTTCGGGGGAAGACTCCTGTGGAGGTGGCGGGAGAAGAACTGGGTGCGCAAATGGAAGCCAATTACAGAAATTGTATAGAGGAAAACCGGGCTATATCTTACCGAGAGGAATTGGAATTCCCGGTAGGGAAAAGAATATATGATACCAGGCTTTCGCCGGTAACGGTGAACGGAAAAGTGGTTCAAATAGTTGGGATTACTCGTGATATTACCGACCTGGTGAGTGTTCAAAAAGAATTGGAAAAGAAAGGAAAACAATACCAGAACTTGGTCGAAAATATCAACGATGTAATTTTTACCGTTGACCTGCAGGGCAGATTTATGTATATAAGTTCTAATATAGAAAAACTATCAGGTTACACCAGTGAAGAGCTCCTGGGTAAGGCTTTCGCGCAGCTCGTTTATCCTGATGATCTCTCCCTTTTTCAGGAAGGTTTTAAAAAGATATTAAAAAATGCTGTTGAGCCGGTGGAGTTCCGCATTGTGACCAGAAACGGGCAAATTAAGTACGTGCGTGCATCAGGCCAGCTGGTAACAGAGAATAACGAAAAACCGGAAGTAACTGGAAGTATGAGTGATGTTTCGGAAAAGAAAAGGGCTGAACTGAAACTACAAGAATATGCTACCTATGATGCCTTAACAGGTGTTTACAACAGGCGGGTAGGTCTTGCAATTCTGGAAGAAAAAAGAAAAACTGCAGACAGGGAAAACAGCGTTTTTAGCATATGCTATGTGGATATGGATAATCTTAAAATGATTAACGATGATTACGGCCATAAAGAAGGAGACAGTGCGATAATAAGTGCCGTTGATATAATGAAGAGTTCAATAAGAGATGCTGATGTAATATGCAGGCTAGGAGGGGATGAGTTCCTACTGATTTTCCCGGGGTGTTCATTGAGAGATGCTGAAATTATCTGTGCCAGGATTGAGCAACGCTTGAATGAATTTAATTCTGCAGCCAGAAAGCCTTACAAAATCAAAATGAGCCTCGGACTTGCAGAGTACAGGCCGTTGGAAAAAGTTTCTATTGAAGAATTAATTTTTAGGGCTGACAGAAAAATGTACGAAAGAAAGAGAAAAAAAGAAATTAATACCCAGGGAAGATCGGGAGATTTTCCACTTGGCCTGGGTGATGAGTAGCCGGTCAAATGGATCACGATGAATAGAAGCTTTTTCCATAGAAAGGAAGTAAGGTTTAACTTATGGTAAGATAATAGATGAGGTATTATTTGGGAAGGGATGTGTTTCCCCGGTGAGGCATGAGGATATACTGGAAGAAGTTAAGCGGTTAGTCTGTGAGCAGCTAGCTTCGGCAAAGGCAAGGGTTTTTCTTTTTGGGTCATGGGCCAGGCAAGAAGAACGCAGGACATCGGATATTGACTTGGGGATATGGTATGATAAACCGTTGCTTCCAGGTACCCTGGCCCGACTTCGGATGCTTTTAGAAGAGTCGCGTGTTCCTTACCGGGTTGAAGTTATAGACCTGACCCGTGCTGACAGGGAATTCCGCGAGAGGGTCATGGAGGAGGGCATCGAATGGACAGACTGCGGCGGAGAATAGCGACAGCAGGAAAGGCTCTCGATACACTGCGCGAACTTGCGGTGATTGAAAATCCTTCCCGTGTAGAGCGTGACGCTGCTATACAGCGGTTTGAGTACACAGTTGAGGCAGCATGGAAGGCCGGACAGCATTACCTGCGAGAAGTAGAGGGATTGGAGATAGGTTCGCCGAAGGGAGTTATCCGCAGGCTTCATGAAACTGGGTTGCTGAGAGAAGATGAAACTGCTCTTGCGTTAGAAATGATAGATGACCGGAACCTGACAGTACATACATACAATGAACCTCTGGCAGAGGAAATATTTAAGCGGATAAGAATTTATGTTCCTCTTCTGCAGGAGTGGATAAGGGCTATGAAATTGAGAACAGGCGATATTCCTTCTGAGTAATTTATAAGGAAAATGTTGGAACAAATATCCTGGCGGTTGAATATGCTACAGACAACAGGGAAAAGCCTGTATGACATATGTGCCGGGAGGATAGAGATGAGGGTAGAACAGGTATGTGATGAGGTTGTAGGGCTCCGGCCGGCTTATCATAGAAGCAGTAACTCTACCGAGA
This sequence comes from Syntrophomonadaceae bacterium, assembly GCA_014360155.1. Lineage (GTDB taxonomy): Bacteria > Bacillota > Syntrophomonadia > Syntrophomonadales > Syntrophomonadaceae > JACIYB01. Next base: position 12,508 of record JACIYB010000008.1, on the reverse strand, counting down.
TCTTTTTGGATAAAGGGCAGGTATTTGTCGACCAGAGGACTCTAAAATCGGTGGTAAAAGCCCTGGCTCGATGTTATGCCATAGATTTGAAAGCCCAGCGGCAGCTGCTGCGGGAAAGGACCGGCAGAAAAGCGGTAATTCCTTTTTTCCTGGGAAAAGAGAGGGTGTTCATACCCCTGAAAATGCGTCGGCCGCTCGCACGTAATGACGCTACTTATGGTTATGTAGATGTACGCTGTCTGCAGGAAGTGGAGCAGGAAGAACGAAGAAAGTGCTGGGTAATGCTTTCCAACGGGATAAAGCTTGAAGTATTCAGCAACCGGGCTACTGTTATCCAGGGCCTGCACATCGGGAAGCAGCTGCTGGTATCGCTGCAGGAGCTTGAAAAGCATAACGATGATGAGGGGGAAGAAATAGTAAAATCGGCCCGAATCCTCGCCAGGGCCTTGGGAAAAATAAGCAGGCAGCTGGACCGGATTGAAAAAAAATATGAGGGGTAAAAGGGGGGCTGTTCCTGGGGTGTGTTGCCACAAAAACCCAGGGCTGCCTCTACTTTACTGAATATTTACAGATACTTGCAGCAGGAGAGATGTAAGCCGGTGGCGAATATGGCGTATATAAGAAAAAAGGGAACTTTCTAGAAGTCTTGTGAAAAACCAGGCGGAAGCACTTGTTCCTATGGATGAAGGGGGATAAAGGCGAATACGTCCCCGAAAACCTCATCTTTAATCTTAATAAACTCTGAAATTACTTGATTAACTCCTTACCACCAGGTAGAGACCGGACCCTTCAGAAATAGGAACAAGTGCTTCCGCCCTTCCCACTCTACTTTCTCACAAGACTTCTAATAAATAGCTCTTGAGATTTATTTTTATTACATACGAGGGGTTTAACAGCAAATGAATATTTTACATAAAATGTGGCGGCAGATGCTCCTGTCGCTGTTGTTTGTATACCTGGTGTTCAATGGACAATTCGTTGTACATTCGGGCCAGGCAAAATGTATCGCATCGGACGAGCCTTGCTTTTTAAATGACAGGGCGGCTGATATTACCGGTGCGCGGGCGCTGACTGCTGGTGATATATTGATACCGCCAGGCCTGAGCGGTAAAGGGCAGATAATAGGGATAGCAGACAGCGGGCTGGACAAAGGCAGTGTAAGCGATATCCACCCTGACCTGCAGAGTGAACCGGGCAGGATGCCGAAGGTGGCTATGCTCAAATCCTATACGGATCGTGAAATCCCTGATGACCCGGTAGGGCACGGCACCCACATGGCTGCTACCATTGCCGGCAGCGGTGAGGCCTCCGGGGGCGAGTACCAGGGAATAGCTCCCGGCGCCAGCCTGTATTTCCAGGCCCTCCTGGATAAGCAGGGGAACCTGAAAGTTCCCGATAACCTTGCAGACTTGTTTACTCCTGCCTACTCTGCCGGGGTCAGAATTCATGTCGACGGCTGGGGAAGCGGAGGCAATGTTTACAGCAGTAAAGCGGCCCAGATAGATGAATTTGTATTCACCCACCCGGATTTTCTGCCCATTTTTGGTGCAGGTAATAGCGGGCCAGCTGAGAGTTCCCTGACCTCTGAGGCCAACAGCAAAAACGCCCTGGTGGTGGGTTCCAGCCAGGTACCGCGCCCGGCTTTCAGCCCTGAAGCTCGTTACGCAGACCAGGTGGCAGATTCGTCCAGCCGCGGGCCTGCCGCTGGCGGGCGGATCAAGCCAGACCTGGTTGCTCCCGGGTCGGCGGTAATCTCTGCCTGTTCCAGCTTAACCGAGAGCAATTTTTCAGGCAATGAGCTTTATACCCGTATGGGCGGTACCAGCATGGCTGCAGCGGTTGCTGGAGGAGCGGCAGCCCTGCTTTCGGAATACCTTGAAGTGAAGGAAAGTATGAAGAACCCGTCCTCTGCCCTTATCAAAGCCTTGCTGATAAACGGGGCCAGGTCTCTGCAGGGCGAAATTTACGACCGGGGCTTCGGGATACTGGATACGGCAGGTACTGTGCTGGCGCTGGAGAATTCTTTTTTCCGTTTCGTGGATGGCGAAACTGTGAGGCAGGATGGCAGCAGGGAATACCAAATAAAGGTAAAGGATTCCAGGTTTCCCCTCAAAGTGACTCTCGCATGGATTGACCCGGCGCCCCATCCGGGGGCAGCCGCTGCCCTGGTTAACGACCTGGATCTGGTGGTAAAAGCGCCAGGAGGGAAAATATATTACGGCAATGATTTTGCAGGCGAGAGAATGCCGGACAGCAATAACAACGTGGAACAGGTCTGCATTGACAGTCCCCAGCCCGGGGAATATGTGATCGAAGTTCAAGGGGCCGGAATAGATGAAAAATATAGGAAACAGGCTTTTGCTCTGGTTTATGGCCAGGCCTTGAAAACGGGGACTGTAAAGGCCGTAGAGGAGGACGAAATTGAACTGGCAGATGGCGCCTGCCTTTTTTCTGATCAGCTAAGACTCATAAACGTGACAGGCGGGAAAGAAATAAACTCGGCAGATGATATTAAACCGGGAAGTGAGATATACTTTGCGGATGATTCCGGTTACCTGTTCGCAGGAACATGGGAAACCGGCGGAGTGCAGCTGCTGCCCGCCCCGGAGGGCAGCCTGGCGGTGGAAATGAGTCCTAGGGTCAGGGAGGGGGGTTTTTACCTGGACTCCCGCTGGCTTGAGGCAACTGGAGGGAATATACTGGTAAACGGCAGCCCTTCCGACCTGGGTGATTTTCCTGCAGGGGCAGGGGTAAAGGCTACGGTGAACCCGGTTTTGCAAAGCCTGTGGGAGCTTAAGGCGTTTTTTGAAAGAGCGGAGGGCTACATTTATAAGGTGGATAAAGAAAATTTCACAATAACCCTTATACCTGGAGGAGATACCTATCGCATGGCAAGCTGGACGGCCGGCACTTACAGCAGCAGGCTGGTTGACAGTTCACTTCAGGAGGCCCCCTATGGCTATGGGGAAAGAGCTGAATTCGACAAACTGATGCCGGGAATGAAGGTATCTCTGCTGCTGGCACCCGGAACAGACACAGCCAACTATGTTGAAGTGGAGAGGCAGCTGGTCCTGGGCAAGGTGCAGGAAGTGAGGGCTGGTACAGGAACAATAGTGCTGGACAGCGGGCACAGTTACTCCCTCTTTCCCGGAACCCATGTGTATAAGGATACCAGGGAAGCCGGTCTGGAGGATATTGCGGCCGGAGATACGGTGTGCGGGCTCCTCCTGCCTGATTCCAGCGAACTTCTCAAGCTTCATGCTTACAGCAAGGTGGAGTACGGGCGGGTGGTGTATTACAGTGAAAAAGACGGTATTATTTACCTGATCGATAATAAGAACAATTTCGATAAATACGAGGTCGGAGATGATATCGAGGTATTTCGCTGGGGAGTACCGGTTGAAAAGAGCTCAATTTCGCCGGGATACTGGGTCAGGCTTATTTGCGAACCGGACACCGGTGAGGCAGTGCGCGTTGATATAGCGGAAATTGAGGAGGAAGCAGACAAGGTCCTGGCAGGTTATGATGTGGAAAAGAAATTGTTCAAAATGAAAGACGGTTCTGTTTACCGCTATAATTCCTCCACTCTCGTAAATAAAGATGGGTATGTGCTTTATCCTGAAGACCTCGTTCCCGGTGAAAAAATAAAAATAACAACCCTGGAATCTCCGGCACCGTATGGCAGCCTTCTGGCGATGGTGACAGCAGAACAAGACAAAATTACCCCTGTGCCCCAGCTGCAGTTCACTGCTTATTCCCTGAACGGTGTTTTGATAATACGGGGACACAGCTCGGCAGACCATGTCTCTTTATACCGGGAAGACGGGAGCAGGGAAGTTATAATTCCAGATGCCGACGGCAATTTCAGCCGGATATTTCCTCTCCTGGAAGGCGAGAAAAAAGTGCGGGCAGTTGCCGTTGATTCCAGGACTGGAGGGATAAACGGCAGCGAAATCACAATAAAGGCTTATCCGGTACAGAAAGATGTGGATACTTTTACGGACATCGAAGGCCACCGGGCGCAGGAGCAGATAGAAGAACTGGCAGCCCGGGGCATAGTCCACGGCTACGGGGACGGTTCTTACCGGCCGGACCGGGTAATAACCCGGGTGGAGCTGGTGGTAATGATAGCTGCTTACAAAGGCCTGGAAACCCGTTCGTTGGACAGGCAGGATTATTTTGCAGACCAGGGGGACATTCCCTGGTGGGCTTTGAGTGCAGTGGAGGCAGCCAGGAAGTGCGGCATTATTATAGGGTATCCTGACGGGAGTTTCCGGCCCTACCGGGCGGTGACCCGGGCTGAAATGGCGGTCATGCTGGAACGGGCCTTTGGTGACAGCGAGGCAGACGATTTTCTGGAGCCTCTACCTTACCGGGACTGGAGGCAGGTGCCTTTGTGGGCGGTTGATTCCGTATCCCGGAGCTATCAACGCGGGTTCTTGCGCCTCCTTCCAGCAGACCGCTTTGAACCTTCCACCACGGTCACCAGGGGAGAAGCGGCTATACTGCTTGCAGCAATATAATAATAATATTGATTCCACTGCAAAAACCCTGAGCTAGCCTGTTTAAATGTATAAATATGTAGGAGCCTGTTGACGGAGCATGAAAGCAACACCCTACTCTTGTATCCACAACACAATGGTCTCTTCTTCTGCCTCTTTCTGCCAGTTCAGCAACTGGGTTTCCAGTGTCTTTATCTGCTTATCCAGCCGTTCCCGTTCTTCTTCATCCGGAGTCTCGTTTCGCTGTTTGCTCAGGCTGAGCAGCTGCTCCAGGGTTTCGCTGTAACTGGCTGAAACCTCTTTCGTATTTTCCTCGCGCTTGATTACCCTGCCCAAGCTGGCGAGATCTGCAATCAAGCTGTCTGCTTCGGGCTTCGGAACAGTGATTCTCACTATAGTGCTGCCGCTGTCATTTACCTTCTGCACCATTTCAATGCTGCTGTCTGCCGCCTTGAAGACCTGGTTTAGCGCCCCAGCAGGATCGCTGACTTGCACCTGCAGCATGGTGGTGCGTATTTCGGGTTCAGTGTTCAACAATACGGCAGGCACCTGGTATTCCTCATATTTACCGGCCTTATCGCCATCGCTGGAAGGACTAGCGGCGGCAGCCGCATTATCTTTCTCACTGTCAGCAGTTCCGGAGGTTGACTGCGAAGGTTCCGGATTCCCCGGGTCGGCCGGTTGTGTATCAGCATTGCTGCTGTTTTTACCTGGATCATAACTGTTTACTGTCGGGGGATTGCCTGCCGGCGTATTACCGGCTACCCGATAGTCAGGGTTATAGTTCAGGCCTACCGCAGCCAGGGCAAAGAGAAGTACGGCAGCCACAGCTCCTGCTGCCTTTCTCCACAGTGGGCTGAAACGGTAAATGCGGCCAGGCACCGGTTTACCGGCTGTCTCTATCTCTATGTGCCGCATGACCGCGTCTTTAAGCCCAGCAGGTGCAGGGACGATATTCCTGCCTATCTCCCTGAGGACAGCAGAAATTTCTGCTGTTTCTTCGTATTCCTGCCGGCAGTGCGGGCACTCCGCAAGGTGAGACTTTACTGCCTCAGCCTCGGCGGGTGAAAGCTGCCTGTCTAAGTACGGAGATATGAGTTGTCTGGTTTCCCTGCATTTCATGTAATTCACACCTTAGAAATATAACTTTTGCAGCTCTACCCTCTGTATATTAAGGTCTAGAGCCGGAATTTTCCCAGTTCCTTTTTCAGGGCCTTTCGCCCCCGGTTTATTCTGGACTTGACTGTCCCTAAGGAGCAGCCTATTATGCCTGCTATTTCCTCGTAGCTGTACCCTTCCAGTTCCCTGAGGATCAGGGCAACCCTGTACTCCGGCTGCAGGCGGTTGAGCGCGTTTTTAATCGTTTCCTGGAATTCCCTGCGTTCTACTCTTTCTTCAGGCGACTCCTCACAGGCTGCCAGCTCCCGGCTGAGTGCTCCTTCACCTGTAAGCAGAGGCTCGTCGAGCGAAAATGCCGCCGCTTTTCTGTTCCTGCGGACCTGGTTGATCCACAGGTTGACTGCTATGCGGTGCAGCCAGGTACCGAAATCGGCATCACTGCGGAACGATTTAATATTTTTAAAAGCCTGCACGAATACGTCCTGGGCTAAATCCTGTGCATCGTGAACATCGTGGGCCAGGTGCATACAATGGGTATATACCCTGTCCTGGTACAAAGCGACCAGTTTTCCAAAAGCCTCCAGGTCATTTTCCTGTGCTTTTTTGATCAGTTCATCTGTCGGTCTCAAGGTAAGGAACACTTCCCGCCCCTACCGGATACAACTACCCGGCAGTTATTTAGACAAAGAAAAGTAAAAAAAAGTTCCCCGGAAATAAAAAACTTTAAAATACTTTAAGATAAATAAATCATGGATACAACAGGAAAACCTGCCAAAATTATCTAATAAATTCGAATGTTTACTACCTTCGCCTGGTTTATTATTCAAAAATGATTTCACTGCTGAAAGTTATAACCCGCTGCTTCACCTTCGCGGGGTTTTGCATCCATGCCCCGTCAACAGGCTCCTGCTTATTTGTACATTTAAACAGCCTGACTTAGGCTTTCGGCAGTGAAAATATATTATATAAATATTAGAAAATCAAGTTCATTATAACATGACACTGGAGTATCGGTGCAGCTGACAAACTGCAGGGCTTGACTTAATTATGGAAGAAAAGCGGCATAAAAACCATAAGAAAATTTTTTTACCTTTGTGGGAACTTTTTGGACAAAACCTGTGTCTAATTATACCAGACAGCCGGATGAGGTCTGCCGATTTGCCGGATAACTGGAAGGTAAGACAGAGGCTGCAATCTAGCCGGAATCAGCTTACATAGAGACCGGCAGGAAAAGGAGGGGAGAGTACAGGAAACACAGTTTAAATCTATCGAAAGTCGATGATCACCTCTTCAATACGGGGCTGTAACCCTGATTACCTGATTACCTGAAAGAAATTATTTTGATTATTGAAAAATTTATTAAAAATCCTTAAAAGGAGGGAAACAATTTGCTGAAAACACGAAAAAAATCACTCAGCCTATTAGTTACACTGGCATTCCTGTTCACCATGATACTGCCAGGCTTGGCTTTTGGGGCAGTTGAGTATGTAAAAGTAACCAGCAGCTACACTTATGTTGATGCTGACGATGAGCAGGACGTAGGTATTATTACAATATCTGCGGGCGATGACTATGATTCAAATGTTGTTGATGCTGTTTATGCAGAAATAACCTTGCCTGATGGTGTGGAATTTACTGATACAGATAAGATAGCTGGTAATATTGCCGTTATAGGTTCAACAGATACTTCTTTTGTTTGTACACTTGATAATAAAGAAGAAGAATTTAGTAACTCTATAAATGTTGATAAGCTTGACATTGATTCTGATGTCAGCGGCGACATCGATGCTGCAGTACGTGTATGGGCCGTACAAGGCAGCACCATAAGATTTGATGAAACTTTCAACGTAACCATTGCCAAAGTTTCTTCTGGTGACGTTACTGTGTCTGCTGCTTCTGCCAAGACCCTTACTGTAGGTTCCAACAAGACTGGCGCCAAAATAACCATTAAAGAACTTAGCCCAGGGGCTCTCAGTACTGCCAATGATGGGGATATTTTCCTGACTATTAAAGCTTCCGGGGTAAAATGGGATACAGAAAAAATGACAGATGACATGGTTAATACAATGGGTCTGACTTTGAACTCCATTAATGCAGATGACGATTACAGCAACAGTGACAAGACCTTGCACCTGACTGTGGCTAGTGAGTCTACGACCATGAATGGTAAGATTGAAATTACTCCTAAGTTCGTAGTTCAGCCCGGTGCTTCCGGTGACGTAGTTGTTAAAGTCTCTGGTGATGATATTGATTCTGTTGAACTTACTGTAGGTCAGATTGGCCAAGGAGTTGTTGATGTAGAGGTCGAGAAGGCTGACAAGGATACAGTCTATCTTGGTCAGCTTAAAAAATTAGATGAGGTTAAGGTCACCTTGGATCCTGCTACAGAAATTGATGAAGATGACTATATTACAATTACTTTGCCTAAAGGTTTGAAGTGGCCTGATCCTGATGACTGGAGTGACATTTCAGATGTTAGCGGGATAATAGAGATAAGTGATAACAATGTTTCTATAAACAGTTTGTATAATAATGATCGCAGCATATGGTTAGATCTCGAAAACGCACAAGATGATGATTTTGAGCTTAGTAATTTCCAGATAGTTGCTGACTACAATGCAGAAGTTGGTGATCTTGAAATTACTTTCGGTGGGGCTGTAGAAGGCACCTATAAGATTGGTTCCGTTAAGGCTCCCTTTACGGTTACTACAGAAGCAGTGAATTTGCCGCTTCGTGGTTCCGATGTAGCAGGCAACAAGATCGTCATCACCGAAACTGCTGCCGGTGCTATCCTTGCTACCGACGATGATGCTGATAATGATGCTGCCCCAGATGCATTAGATATTATTCTTCCTATGGGTCTGAGTTTTGCCAGCACTCCAGATGTCGATGTAGTAGATGGTGACCTCGAATTGGGTGACGTAGGAGTTGTTGATGACGATACTTTACGTATTCAGATCAAGACAAAGAGCAATCTGGCCAGCACTATCGAGATTACTGATCTCTTCTATAACGTTGACAACCGCGCAGCTGAAGGAGATGCTGTGGCCAAGGTTGGTGGGGAATTCAATATGGCCAGCAACAACTACCTGGCGACAGTGAAGATTGGTAAGGTTGTCTCTGCAGCAAGTGTACTCGAATCTGCCTTTGTAATTGGTTCTTCTACCTACACTATTGACGGTGTAGAGAAGACCATGGATGTTGCTCCTTACATCAAGGGCGACCGCACCTATCTGCCGATTCGCTATGTTGCTTATGCCTTGGGCATCAAGGATAGCAATATTCTGTGGGATGGTGTTAACCAGACTGTTACCCTCATGAAGGGCGACAAAGTTGTTCAGCTCAAGATTGGTAGCACTGCTCTGATGATCAATGGTGCGACAGTTACTATGGACGTAGCACCCGAAATCACCAGTGACCGCACCATGCTGCCTATCCGCTTCGTAGCCCAAGCCTTTGGCGCTACAGTGAGCTGGGATGCAGCTACTCAGACAGTTACTATCGAATAGTCGATGGTCTGCAAAAAGACCCGCTACTCAGCGGGTCTTTTTTTACCTTTTTTTTACTTTTGATAAAGCATTGACCAGCCGGTCGGTTAGATATATACTAAAAATAAACTAACTGAGGAAAGGTTTGGGTGGATATGTGCAGGGTTTTGCTATGGATTATGGTTTTTTGCTTGAGTGTCGGTATTTTACCTGCCACCTGTTTGGCCGAGGATATTAATCCTGATTCTCTAACCATAGAAGAGGCTGTTAACTTGGCTCTCAGTAATAGCAAGGAACTGGAGAAGGCTTCTCTTGAAGTTGATGCAGCAAAGGTTACCCGTGATGAAGCCTGGGATGCACACAACGCCGTGCTGATGCAGACTTACATACCTGGACAGGATATGTATCTGAGCGTACCGACAGGGCAGGAACTCGATGGTCTGGTCTATACTACTAACTTCGCATGGCTGGCGAAAAAGAAAGAATATGAGGCTAAGGTAGACTCGGTTGTGCTCTCTGTGCACCAGAAATATTGCAATGTACTTACTGCCCGGGAGAAAGTGGAGTCACAGCGGTTGGCTGTTCAGAGGGACGAGGAAAAACTGAGAATAGCTAAACTTCGCTACCAGCTAGGGCTAAACACGGTATCGGATGTCTCAAGGGCAAAAATGCAGGTGGCCGATTCCCAAGCCAAATTGGAGACAGCAGAGAAGGAGCTTGAACAGAGATATATTGAACTGGCAGAATATCTCGGGCTTCCTGAAGACAGCAGACCAACCCTTGTAGATGAGATAGAATATGCTTCTCTTGAAGTTGAAAATGTCGATAACCAGATTGATTCGATAGCAAGTAATAGTCCCAGTGTATGGGTTGCTGAGGAGGCTGTGCGCTTGGAAAAGCAGACTTATGGCAAAATAAACTCCTATGACCTGGATAAAGTTGAGCTCGATAAGGCAGAGGTGGGAGTAGATATAACTAAAAAGAATATAAGAGAGATAACTAGAAATATTTATTACGCGATAAAGCAGCTTGAGGATTCATATACCGCGGCGCTGGAAGCTGTGCAGGCAGCAGAAGAGGCCTTGCGTGTAGCACAATTAATGTTTGATGTAGGAATGGCTACTGAAGCCGATGTGCTAAATGCCGAGGCTGCCTTGGCCAGTGCTAGGTATGCTCTTAATAATTTGGTTTGCCAGCATGAACTGCTGAAAATGGCCTTCGAAAAGCCCTGGACTTATGGTGCACTGTTAAATAGCGGTAGTAGTTCAAGTTCATCTTCATCCTATTCATAAGAAGGACTTGAGTTTAAGGTTATTAAAGCCCTTCCGGAAGTATTTCCCGGAAGGTTTTTTTATGGCTAGTATATTTATTCGGATATGTTTTTGTGCCAGAGCGGTTATACTAATTTTAAAATTAAAATTATTGTCAAATGGAGAGTAGGAAAGATGGAGTTTAATACCAATTGCATTGTTAACATGAGCGAAGCTGATGAGGATTTTGCCCGCGTAGCCCGGCTGGCTGACGAAGAAAAGCGGGTCCTTATCGTAAAAGACGACAGGCCTAAATACCTTCTTTTGGAGTTTGAGGAGTATGAAAAAATATGCCGGGAGGAGGAACTGGAACTGGCCCGGAAAGCCCAGGAGATGCTGACTGAAAACAGGAATGCCTATAACAGGCTGGTTGACCTGTGAGGAAAATGCGGGGAAACATCCCCGCGTTTTTTCTTGCAGCACTTATCAGGCAAAGGTATAATTTTGTCAGGAGGTGGAAGTCAAATGTCAGTGGCAAAGGTTGGAAAAAGAGGGGTTGTAGTTCTCCCTGCTGAACTTCGCAAACGGATGAAGATAAATGAAGGGGACGAGCTGCTCATTGATATTAGTGAATCAGGAGTAATATATATGGTTCAGCGTCCCGATGATTTTGTAGCTGCTTTGAAAAATGCCGGCAGGGGGCTATGGGCTGAACAGGACCCTGTTGCATATGTCCGCGAGGAGAGAGAAACTTGGTAGAGATCTATAACGGGCATAAGATAATGATTGACACCAACTGTTTCATATATCTTATTGAGGGAGAACGTTATCCTCATTTTCTACCATTAGTAGAGGACCTGTTTAATTCGGTGAAAGATGGGAAAAGCCAGGGATTAACCTCACCTATTACCTTGACCGAAATAATGACTCTACCCAGGAAACTTGGCCTGGAAGATCTCGCCTATATGTATAAGGCGCTTATCATTAACTTTCCTAATCTGGAAATAAAACCCATTGATGCTTTAATTGCTGACCGGGCTGCAGCTCTAAGAGGAGCATATAATCTCCGCACACCAGATGCCCTGCAAGTTGCAACTGGTTTAGTACACGGGGCCTCGATGTTTGTTACTTTTGACAAAGATTTAAAACGCCTTGCACCAATGATAAATGTCGTTATTCCTGGGTAAAAGCGGGGTCAGGGCTCGGGTTTCTTCTGTCTTAACGTAAAATTATCTTGGGAAAATTGGCAGTTATAAGATATAATTTAAATACCATGAATTGGAAACAAATCTTTCCCATCGCTGAAGGAGGTTTTGCTTTGGAATATAATCTTAATATAAAACCAGATAAAACCAAAAAACTCAAGACATTATTTAAGAAATACAACCTTTTGGCAGTTTACCTCTTTGGCTCCCAGGTTGACGGAACAGCCCACGTAAAAAGTGATTATGACTTTGGACTTCTCTTTAAAATCCCACCAGCACTGGAAGAAACCTCTTTATTGATGTTAGAAATAGAAGAAGAAGCATCTAAAATATTAAACCGTGAGGTAGATATTGTCATTTTAAATTCGGCTACAATTGAACAAAGATTTATGATAATTAGCAGGGGAGTACTGTTATACACCAGTGATGATGATAAACGTACAGATTTTGAAGACATAACCATTAGGGACTACCTTGATTTCAAGCCGTTTTTAGACCTATATCATAAAGAAGTGCGAGAAGAAATTAAAAAGGGTGATTTCTTTGTTAAATTTTAATCTTATTGAACAGAGATTAGACCAAATAAGAGTTTCCACCAACCGGCTAAAAAAAATGACATCTATGTCTTTAGAAGAATTTCTTTCTGAACCTGATAATTACGCTATCGCAGAACACCATCTAAGAAGAGCTTTAGAATCATTGTTTGATATTGGCAGACACATCATAGCTAAAAATGGATTTGGCAGACCAGAAAATTACAGTCAAATATTGGAAATTCTTGGACAGCAAAAGGTGATAACTCAGGAGTTCAGTAAAGAAATCAAGGGAATGGCCGGTTATCGAAATCGATTAGTTCATGAATACTCAAAAATCTCCCCTGAAGAAATATACGAAATTATCAGGACCAGACTGGATGATTTTTCTGAATACTGCAGGTTTATTGT
>JACIYB010000079.1 GCA_014360155.1 Syntrophomonadaceae bacterium | reverse complement strand
TGCAGAACCGCTTACGCTGAGGTATATCCCTACCACATGAATTTCCGCCCCCCCCATCAAATCGGCTACTTCAGAAAAAGGCAGGACTCTCACCCGGGGTACATTCATGTCAATTTTTGTGCTGAGCATCTGAGCAAGAGCGGTTGCCGCATTTCCCGCTCCTATATTGCTTATTTCTTTCAGAGCATCAAGCTGTACATTCGAAAGCTTGTCAAAATCTTTAAACAAATATATTCACCTGCCATATTATCACTTCTAAATCACTTTTTGTAAGTCAAGAATGAGTATAAGCCTGTTGTCGACTTTAGCAACGCCTTTCAGGTAATCCGCGTTCATAGAATAATTGTTTAAAGCCGCATCTTCTATGCAGTCCTGTTTTATATGAAGTACTTCGGAAACCTCATCAACTATAATGCCTGCTTTAATATCATCTATCTGGAAAACAACAATTCTTTTATCTTCCTCATCAGAAGACTCCTCTATATTAAACCTGCTGTGGAGATTCAATACCGGGATAATATTCCCCCTGAGATTGATCACGCCCTCTATATATTTTTCCGCTCTTGGTACGCGGGTAATATTCAGCAGGCGAATTATCTCCTGAACACTCAATATATCTGCCGCATATTCTTCTTGTGCTAAGCGAAAAACTACTACCTGAACCTCATTATCCCCGGTATGCGAGTTCTGAGAGCGCTGGTTAACTATATTTTTCATCATCTTCCCCCCCTTAAAAAAGCGTAGCTATGTCAAGAATCAACCTAACATTGCCATCACCTGCAACAATAGCTCCTGCTATTCCTGGAATTCCAGCAAGCAATCTGCCCAAGGATTTAATGACTATCTCCTGCTGTCCTATCAAAGCGTCGACTACCAATCCTATTCTTCTTTCTCCCTTACGCACCACAACTACATACATCTCTTCCTCGTCATCCGTTTGAGTTGTTATCTCAAGAAGGTTTGCCAGGCGAAACAGCGGCAGTATACTCCCTCTCAGCGTAATAACTTCCTGGTTTTGCACCGTCTTTATTTCTCCCCTGCTTATCATCGTAGTTTCATCTACTGAACTCAGCGGAATCGCATATATTTCATCTCGCACTGCAACTATAAGCGCCTGAATGATTGCCAGTGTCAAAGGCAGCTTAATTTTAAATTTTGTCCCCCAGCCCGGGGTAGAGTCTACATATATTTCCCCGTTAAGGGCCTCTATTTTGCTTTTTACCACATCAAGCCCCACGCCGCGCCCTGAAATATCGGTTATATTTTGTGCCGTACTGAAGCCCGGACTGAACAAAAGATCGATAATTTCTTCCCTCTCCATCTGTTTTGCCCTAGCGGGGTCTATAATGTTCTTCGCAATCCCCCGGGCCAAGACATTGTTGATATCAATTCCCATTCCATCATCTTCCACTTCAATATAAACATTGTTCCCCTCGTGACTGGCACGCAAAACCAATTTGCCCTTCTGCGGTTTACCATTTTTAAGCCTTTCCTCTGGAAACTCGAGCCCATGGTCAATAGCATTTCTGAGCAGATGAACCAGCGGGTCACCTATCTCATCGATCACTGTCCTATCTAATTCAGTTTCCTTTCCTTCTATAACAAAATCTATCTCTTTCCCCAAATCTTTAGCCAGGTCCCTCACCATTCTAGGAAAACGGTTAAATACCTGTTCGACAGGAACCATCCGCACCTTCATGACAACTGACTGCAAATCCGTGCTCACCCGGTCTATTTGTTCCACCGTCTCATTGAGTTCAATAAGCTGGTGGCTAATACCGATCTGTTCAAGACGGCCTTTGTGCATAACCAGCTCTCCCACTAAATTCATGAGATTGTCCAGCCTTTCGATGTCGACCCGGATGGTTTGCCTCAGTTTTTGCTTGCTCCTGCTCCTGTCAAAATCGACTCCCTCATTGTTTTCATGACTTGCTGCGGGGCTGCCGCTTGCAGCCAGAGAATCGACTTCTATTTCCCTGACCATCATTACTCCAATTTCTGATATGTTGTTCAATCGCCGTACCAGGTCTTCCTGTGAAGATTTGGTTACCAGTACCAGTTCAAACTCGCCGTTAAATTTTTCCTCTTCTATCGCCTGCACAGGAGGAAGTGATTTAATAATCTCACCCTCTTCCTCCAGGGTTTTAAAAACCATAAACGCGCGTACCGATTTCATAAGGCAATCCTTATCAATCTGTATTTTTATGTACTGTACTTTGAAACCCTTGGCTGCAGCTTCTTTTAAAACCGTAATGTCATAATCATTGAATTTAAAGTCAATATCTTCATTTTCACCGTTTTCTTCGCTAAAATTGCGAAATCCCTCTGATTCGGTGAGCATTTCCTGCGCTGCTGCCGCATTATAATTACCGGCAACAACGCCCTCTAAAATTGATATAAGGTCACTGTTATCTATCTCCCCGGAATTTCCTGATTCGATCTCGTCGATTATCATCTGTACTCTGTCAAAACATTTAAAAAGGATGTCTACCACAGAAGAATCAACCCCTAGCAAACCCTCCTTTAAATCAGATAACACGTTCTCCATATGATGGGTCAAATCAGCCAAATCCTCAAAACCCATAGTCGAAGACATCCCTTTCAAGGTATGGGCAGACCGGAATATCTCGTCTAAAGCCGACAAGTTCTTTGAGTCTTTCTCTAATTCCAGCAGCCGCTCGTTCAAATTTTCCAGATGTTCCTTGCTTTCCTCCAGAAAAACAGCCAGGTATTGGGACATGTCCATTAATATCCACCACCTTTACAATAATTAAAAACTGATTTCACTGCTGAAAGTTATAATCTGCTGGTTTAAATGTATAAATATTTGCTGCTTCGCCTTCGCGGGGTGTTGCTTCCATGCTCCGTCAACAGGCTCCTACATATTTATACATTTAAACAGGCTAACTTAGGATTTTTACAGTGGAATCAAAACTAAGTTACTTCCTTTACTTAGTTACTTAGACAACAAATTCACAACTTCACTGCATATTTCGGGAAGGGGTACTATTTTGTCGACATTGCCTGTTTCCACGGCAGACTTAGGCATCCCGTATATTATGCATGTAGACGGGTGTTCAGCGATTACAATACCGCCTTTTTCCTTTATGCGTGCAAGCCCCGCTGCCCCGTCGTGCCCCATGCCCGTCATTATTACACATACTATGTCAGACCAGTACTGATCCGCAACAGATTCCAGCATTACGTCCACTGAGGGCCGATGCCCCCCCCTCATGGGTGATTTATCCAGTTTTATCACCAATTCTTTCGTCCCGTTTTTTTCCTGACGAAGGACTTTTAAATGGTAATCACCAGGAGCAATATAAATACAGCCCGGCACCACCTTTTCGCCGTGTTCCGCTTCTTTCACTCTCATTTGGGAGATAGAATCAAGTCTCTCAGCCAAAGATTTAGTGAATCCTGCCGGCATGTGCTGAACCACCAACACAGCAGCCTCATTTAAAGGCGGAAATTTTGGTATCACCTGGTGTAAAGCCTTAGGCCCCCCTGTTGACGTTCCTATTAAAACCAGCTTTTTCAACCTGTTTTCAGCACCAATCTTTTTTCTGTCGTAGAGGGTATTGATATTCTTCCCAGCAACGCATCCAGCAATATTTTTAGTAATATTGTTAAAATTCTGCAATTTTTTCCTCGTACCTGCTGCAATTTTGATTTTAGTTAAAATATCGTCTTTTACCTTTTCGATATCCAGGGATATTCCCCCTGAGGGTTTGGAAACAAAGTCCACTGCTCCCAGCTGTAAAGCCTTCAGAGTCTGTTCTGCTCCTTTTTTGGTCAGACTGCTCAGCATTACCACCGGCAAAGGGTGACTCTTCATTATCTCAGCTAAAGCCGTCAAACCGTCCATTCCCGGCATTTCAACATCAAGAGTAACTACATCGGGTTTTAATTTTTCTATCTTGCCCAGGGCATCATTTCCATCCCTAGCCTTTCCAACGACTTCCAGCTCAGGATCGCTGTCAATTATATCGGTTATAACCTTACGCATAAAAGCGGAATCATCAACCACCAAAACTTTGATTTTGGCCATCTAAAATCTCCCTTCTTAGTCCAAGAGTCCTTTTTTAAGCCATTTCCTCTGTACAGCGAAAATATAGGCAAAGATCCTATCACGTTGTCCCTCGGTTATATCTTCGTATTCGACAGCCACTTCGAACCCTCTTTCATTTTCGCCATCGTGATTCGCTACACGCACCACCCGGGCTTTGCAGCAAATCGGGGCCCCCTCCAGCAATCTCAGTTCGATTTCCAGCAATTGATCTGTATGCAGGGAGGTAGAGGTTATAAACTTTACTCCGCCCCCGCTAATGTCCAAAGTCATGCTTTCTTCAAATTCCTCTCCATCCGGCAAAACCTTAAAGTAAAAGGGAAGACGCACCGGTAAACGCACAAATCCTCTCCGCTGAATTTTATTCAATTTTCGCGGTTTTTCGACTATCAGCAACGGGATCGGCTCCCGTTTTCGATCAACAATTTTAGTGTAAAAAACAAAAAAGTTGCCATCATATATAAAACACACTTTAATCTCCTGATTAACTCTTAGCGGGACGATTCCCCCCTTGTATATAGGTGCGGCGATGTGCAGGTATTTATCATCAATTCCTTCAACCCTGCTGGGCAAGTACTGGCTAAAGGAGTTGAATTCAACTTCTATCTCAATTAATTGATTAATTTTTATATCCTCTACCTTCAATTCCCAAACCCTCCCGCTGATTTATTTTATGATCCCGGCTATCCTTTTCAAAAAGGTCTTTACTCCTCCGCCGCTTAATTTCTTCAACCCGTCCGGACGGCCGTTCAGCGTAAAATCTAGCAACCTGTCTGTAAGAAAATTTATACCCTCGGCCGCTAAACTTTTGGGGAAAAGCTGAACCAGAGCCTTTTGGCGCTTAATCCCTTCTGCTATTAACGGTTCATCTGCAATACAGCCCAGAAGCTTAATATCAAGCGCCAAAAACTTCTTGCATACCAGTTTCATTTTCTCAGCGACCATTACCCCTTCAGCATTATCGGAAACCCGATTAACAACCAGATACAGCTTTCCTCGGAAGGTGTTGCTATTCAAACTTTTCACTACACTATAAGCATCCGCCATAGAAGTGGGTTCAGGGGTAGTTATAATTATAACATCGTCAGCAGCGGCCAAAAAAGTGATAACTCCTTTTGATATACCCGCTCCCGTATCGATTACCATATAATCATATTCACCGTCTAGCTTGCCTGATTCAAGCAAAATCCTCTTCAGTTCATCTTTGGTTAAATCAGCAAGCTCCTTTATCCCTGAACCGCCAGGAATAATCTTCAGCCCTTCAGGCCCTGCTATAATAATCTCTTCCAAAGTTTTTTGCCCCTGTATAACATGGTAAAGATTATATCTCGGTACAATTCCCAGCATTATATCAATATTGGCTAACCCAAGATCAGCATCCATTAATACAACCTTGTAGCCTCGGCAACAGAGGTTCAACGAAACATTCAGGGCCAAGAAACTCTTGCCTACGCCGCCTTTTCCACTGCTGACAACAACCACCCTGGTATGTCTTGTTACTTTTATCATCTCTTCTTCTATCTGCTGCCTAAATTTAAACGCCATTTCTCTCAGCTTATCTGCCTGATCCTTCACAATATTTTTCACCCTTCCCCAGAACCAGTTCCGCCAAATAGCGCGGATCAGGAATTTTGATATCGTCGGGAACATTTTGTCCATCAGTAAAGTAAGCGATTGGTTTTCTGATTTCATAGATTACGTTTAATATCTGCCCATAGTGGCGTGCTTCATCCAATTTGGTAAAAATAACTTTATCGACACCGATATCGTCAAAGCGCTTAAATATGCTGACCAAATCGCTGCTGTCAGTAGTAACACTGAGTACGAGAATAGTTTCGTCTGGTCTGGCGGCTTCGATAAATTGACGGAGTTCTTCCATGTTTTCTTCATTGTATGGGCTTCTTCCTGCAGTATCAACAAATATAATATCTTTGTCCCGGTAATGCCTTATGGATTCTTTTAAATCCGCACAATTAAACACCACGCTGATGGGGATACCAATAATTTCAGCAAATGTTCTCAATTGTTGAGCTGCAGATACCCTGTACGTATCGAGCGTTATTAAAGCAACACTCTTGCCCTCGGCAAAGGTCATATTAGCAGCGAGTTTGGCAATAGTAGTAGTTTTGCCCACGCCTGTAGGACCCACCACGAATACCAGATTCCCCTTCTTGCGGCCGCCAATTTTTATGGGTCTGACTTCACTCATGTATTCCTGCAGTGTATAGAGGCATACATCCTCAGCCCAGTCCTCATTGGAATTCTTACTTTCCGGCAGCCTGAGTTCTACATTATTAACGATTTCACGAGCTATTTCAGCATCCACATTATTGTTAACCAGTCTTTTATAAAATGATTGGGCATGTTCTGACATGCCTTTGATAGATTCTATTTCGCATATTTTAGATTTAACATCGGTAATAATGCTCTTCATTTTTTGTAATTCTTCAAGCACGTCCTTCTGCCAATAGGCAGACATCCTTTCCTTCTCGGAAATTTTGCCCGTACTCCCATATCCTTTCGGGTCCGCTGAACCAGAAAACATGTCTTGCCGTAAGCGGTCACTATTAACCTGCAGGGTATCATCCACCGCCACAGTAACTTCAACCTGAGGACTGCGGAAGATCCCCAATATACCCCCTCTTTTTATATGACGGGTTTGAAGTATTATGGCATTGCTCCCCAATTCTTCCTTAGCTTTTCTCATCGCCTCTTTTAAATCCTGGGCAACATATTTTTTGATTATCACGGCGACACCATCCCTATCACTTCAACATCCGCATCAGAATCAATTTCATTGTAGGACAGCACAACCAGATTGGTGACGAACCTCTCCACCAGCCGTTTAAAATATATTCTTAGAATAGGCGCACATAATATCACCGGCGTAATTCCTTTTTGGGTAAGATCTTCACAATAACGGGACAACCTGTCTATTATTTTTTGGCTGATATCGGGATCAAGTGCGAGATAGGAACCCAACTCGCTCTGCTGAACTGAATCACGCAGCTTCTCTTCTAGTCCCGGATCTAGTGTAAGTACCTTCAATCTGCCGTCTTGGCTGGTGTACTGTTGCGTTATATGCCTTTTTAAAGCCTGTCTTACGTATTCGGTTAAAACATCAGTGTCTCTGGTAATTTTCGCGTAATCAGCCAGGGTTTCCAGAATTGTGATGACATCCCTAATAGGAACCTGCTCTTTCAGGAGACTGGCCAAGACTTTTTGCACATCACCTATGCTCAGCAAGTCAGGGATCAGTTCCTCAACTACAGCCGGACTTTGCTTTTTCACGAAATCTATCATATTTTGAACATCCTGTCTTCCCAAGAGCTCAAAAGAATGCGCTTTAATTATAGAAGTCAGGTGGGTAGCCAAGACTGAAGGAGGATCCACTACCGTATAACCCCTTGCCTCAGCCGTATCTTTCAGTTTGGTTTCAACC
The DNA here is from genome assembly GCA_014360155.1 of Syntrophomonadaceae bacterium. GTDB lineage: Bacteria > Bacillota > Syntrophomonadia > Syntrophomonadales > Syntrophomonadaceae > JACIYB01. The sequence continues at coordinate 2,123 of JACIYB010000079.1, read as the reverse complement.
CACCTTGCCGGCAGGTTAAATGCAGGTTCCACTGTATCTACCCCAGGAAGCTCTGTATCACTCTCGATATCCGGCCCTATAACCAGGTAGTTGTCCAAAAGCAACTCTCCTGAGGCTATTTCAATACCCTTTACCTTTATTGCGTAGGCATTAGGCTTTAGTTGCATATTATCTCTTATCCGTATCGGGGGCACAATAAATCCCATCTCTACCGCACACTGTCTTCTTATCATAACTATCCGATCCAAAAGATCCCCCCCCTGTTCTGAGTCAACCAGGGGAATTAAGCCATACCCCAATTCTATTTCCATTTTCTCCACCTGCAGAAGTTCAACCATGTTTTCTGTTTTTCTTATTTGTTCTGCTTCTTCTTTTTCTTGCGAACGTTCCTGCTCTGCAATATCACTCGTTGAACTCCGAAAAGTAATAAACAATATGCCGAATAAAGCTGCCAGGAAATACATGGGGAGCCTGGGCAGCCCAAGGGTCCCTAGGATCAACAGTATTACGGCTGCAATTCCAAGTGCTTTCGGATAACTGAACAGCTGGGAACTTACTTCTCTCCCCAAGCTGTGTTTTGAAGCACTTCTAGTAACCACAATACCTGTTGCTGTCGATATAAGCAAAGCAGGAATCTGGGTAACCAGGCCATCACCGACCGTCAGCAGAGTGTAAACCTGTACAGCTTCGTCCCAACTCAATCCTTTCTGAGCCATGCCTATGACAAATCCGCCAACAATATTTATCAAAGTAATAATTATTCCAGCTATGGCATCACCTTTTACAAATTTACTCGCACCATCCATAGCACCATAGAAATCAGCTTCCCGCTGTATGTCTTCCCTTCTTTTTCTAGCCATTTCTTCATTGATAAGACCGGCATTAAGGTCAGCATCGATAGCCATCTGTTTTCCCGGCATAGCATCGAGGGTAAAACGGGCCGCCACTTCTGATACCCTCTCAGCACCCCTGGTTATCACGATAAATTGAATAATAACTAAAATAAAGAATATAACCAGCCCCACCACTGGATTACCTCCCACGACGAAGGAACCAAAAGAAGCAATAACTTCTCCAGCATGCGCGTTAAGCAGGATTAACTTGGTAGAAGAAACGTTTAATGCCAACCTGAATAAGGTCATCACCAGCAATAGCGAAGGAAAGACGGAAAATTCCAAAGGCTCCGCATTAAACATTGAAACCATGAGAATTATCAGGGCAAATGTTATGTTGAACGTTAAAAGAACATCAAGTATTACTGGTTTCATAGGAATAATCATCATCATTACAATGCCGACTACTATAGCCGCCATTAATAAATCGCTGTGGTCAAGCAATTTCCCCAACCAGTCAGCTCTCTGTTCCATCACGATTCCTCCTGTTTGCCAGTTCTGCTTTACCCCTGCCGTGCTTTTTTCTGCTTATAGACAAATGCCAGCACCTCTGCCACAGCTTGGTAAAGTTCCTCTGGTATCACATCACCGATATCGACCGCATAGTACAAGCTGCGTGCCAGCGGAGGGTTTTCAACTCTTGCTACGCCGTTGGCAGCAGCAATTTCCTTTATTTTAAGAGCCAGATAGTCCTGCCCCTTGGCTGTAACAACAGGCGCCTCCATGACATGGGCTTCATATTTTAACACCACGGCAAAATGGGTGGGATTAGTTATGACAACATCAGCTTTAGGAACCTCAGCCATCATCCGCTTCATAGCAGCTTCTCTCTGTATCTGCCTCTGACGCGATTTGATCACGGGGTCTCCTTCTACCTGCTTGTATTCCTGTTTTATATCGTATTTGCTCATTTTTAAAGACTTTTCATGTTCATACCTCTGATATACATAATCCATTATTCCTATGATTATAAAAAACACCCCTACTTTCAGAGCCATCTCAAAAATTATTTGACTCAACAGCTTGACAGTAGCGAGGAGTTCCATATCCATAAAACGCGGGAACAGTTGAAAATGTTTCTTTATTACTGAATAAACGATACATCCGGTAACAATAACTTTTAATACAGACTTTCCCAGCTCCACCAGGGCTCTTTTGGAAAATATCCGCTTTAGTCCCTCAACCGGGTTTAAGCGTTCAAAACTGGGCGTTAAAGGATGCCCGCTAAAA
>JACIYB010000078.1 GCA_014360155.1 Syntrophomonadaceae bacterium | reverse complement strand
TTCAAGGCCAAATAAGCAAGCAGCTGTTTGATTTTGACTTTTACCCCGTCTTCCTCCAGGCTTCTTTGCCTTTCGGTTTTTTCCACGATAACACTCATAAAATCCTCTCCTTTCTCCCCGCGTTAGATACGGGATTTTTTTGTTTTTTCCGCCATAAAAAACCACGGCTGAAGCCGGGGGAATAATAACACCGCAAGAGAATTTGGCAGTGTAAAGTTTTAGTAGGGGGAATGAAGTCTCTTTTCTATTTTCGACCTCTTTTCTCCTACTAAAACTTTACACTATCCGGAAAGCAGGCTTTTGTTCCTTAAAAATTATTGCTCTGCTGCGGAAATGTATCGTTCCAGGTTTTTTTTGAGTGCCACACCGATCAAAACAGCAAGCTCGGAAAGGTCTCCTTCCTCAGCTAGTTCCAGGGCGTTTAGATATTTACTTCTTTGCTCTTTTTCGATTATTGCTGGAGGATAGCCGTCTTGCATTAAGGAGAAATTCATCATTAACCTTGCAGTTCTGCCGTTTCCGTCTGTAAATGGATGTATCCAGACTATTTTCCAGTGCAGCCAGGTAGCTCTGCAAACTGAATGCGTAAAGGATTTTGAATTGAATTCCCGAACTAATTCCTGCATCCGGGCTGGTACTTCTATGCCGGGTGGTGGTACATGCCTGCTGCCAGTTATGAATACTTGCCCTGTTCTGTATTTGCCAGCCTGGTTGGGTAAAGACCTCTTAAGAACTAAACTATGTATTTGCCTGATAAGGTGTTCTGTTAGAACTTCTTTCTTACAGGATTCCAGAAAATTAATAGCTTCCTTATGATCCACCACTTCTAAATGTTCCCGAAGAGTTTTGTTGCCTATTGTGAAACCTTCGAGAACAATTTGGGTTTCCCGGAGTGTTAGAGTGTTTCCCTCAAGAGCCGTAGAGTGGTGTGTCCACTCTACGGACTCGTGTTCTTGGAGTTTTGCCAGAACTTTATTCGGCAGTGGCTGTAATGAAAAAAACTTTTGCCGTAAGGCATCTAACTGCTGCAACAGCTCTCGTAATGTCCCGCTTTCCAATATCACCTTCTCCTTTCTCTAGCTCGCTTTCGGCGGTTTGGAGGAATGTTTGAATTTCGAGCTACCAGGGATTTCTTTTACTGCTTCCAGTAGTATATCCTGCAGGTGAGGATATGGAGTTGTCAAGATTAGTTCAGTCAAAAACACCTAAGGTTTTTAAGAAATAATCTGTTATTATTCTAAAGTCTTCTGGTTGTGACCATATAAATGGATGAAAGCCCTTATCATTAATAAAAACTTTACTTTTTTCAATTTTTTTTGATATATTACAGATTTGATCCGCAACATCTGGCAACATGTGGTCCTTTTTACTTGCTGTTAATAGAACGGGACATATTATTTCTCCTAGTCTTTGCTCAAACCATTCTCCTCCTTGTTCTACAAACTCTATCATCATTTCTGTATCTTCTTTTATCACTCTTTCCCAATCTTCGCCATGTGCAAACTTCCAAAATAGAATCTGTCCTTCTTTATTTTTATTTCTTTCATCAATTATATTCTTTTTCAACATCTCCTTTGAAAATTTCTCTACAAAACTATCTGCAATAACCGCCTTTACCTTATCCGGATGCAGAATAGCTCCTAATAATGCAATAACAGCTCCACCGCTTGTACCGATAAGAATAGCATCCTCGTATTTTAAATGTTCTATAAGGGCTTTTACTTGATGAGCCCCCTCTTTCCACCAATCAATTGTCCATTTTTCTAATCTATCAGACTGACCTGTTCCTAAGATATCTAATGATACAGCATGATACTTCTTTCCATAATATTTCAATTCACTTTCATGTGCTGCTGACGATACAGTATTTCCAGGTATAACTATCAATAGTTCCCCTGCTCCTTCTTCTCTATAGAATATTTTTTGGAATTTATATTCAAAATAAGCCATTATATTTCCTCCTTGCTATCTTATAGTTTTATTCTTTAAGAATACATCAAATATATAATATATTTTAAATGTTCATCTATACTCCTCTTCTCTTATAAAAAATAACAACACAGAAATACTACCTGTGTTGTACTAAAGAGAGTATTTGGCCTCTCTTTCTCCATTTTAAAAACATATTCACAATAAAAATGGGCATAGCAATTTCGACTACTCTACACACTAGTAGTGTCTTTGACAACTATTAAATTCATTTATCAAAGATTACATCGAAATAAAAATACCCAATTTTAATACCTCCATATTATCCTTTGATTAAACTATATAATATTTTATATGATATATAAACATTTAGATGACAAGTGTCACTGTCAAGATTAAGCAGGAAAGCTCCCGCCATTTTATATATTGCCAACTTCATGCCGATCTTAAGGTAGCCGAGGTTAATGGCCGCATTGGCCTTTGCTACCAGTAAACGAGCCATGTTATCGGCTCCGGCTGTACTCCAGCCACCGCCTATATTTTCCATTCTTCTGGTTCAGGAACATCGGCACCAATTGTTGAATCACAGACATGAAACCTCATCCTCCTTAACAACTCCTATACTGGCAGGGAATAATTATGTATATCCCTCAGCAGTAATCTGAATTTAATGGTGTTGCAGGAGAATTATTTTCCTGCAACTAGAACTGGTCCCGTTCATGTAAAGAACAGTGCCAATTGTTTCCAAGTCAGCTGTAATCTCCGGGTAAAGTACGTTCGGGGAAAATGTAGATTAGCTGGCCGAAAATTTCAGGCTAGCCGCTGCTTCTTTCTCACTTGAAGGTAATGTTTTGCATCGCTGAATGTAGTGATTTTAGTAGGGCTGTGCCCGAAGGATAGGCCGGTTTGGTTTTGGTAACTTTACACAGATTGAGGTTTTTGCCGCAAACCCTTACACGTTAAGAACGAACTTAGAGCCTCCCCAAGAAAAACAACCAGCCAAGCATCTTAAAAATACTACAACCGGAATCTATAAAAATATTCCACTCCAGATACTATTGTTATAATAACGGCGACATACATAGCCCATTGGCCGAGAGGCAAATTGACATAAGGTTGGTAAACTTTTTCCAGAATTACAAGAAGCACAGCAAAAATCTGGCTGATCGTTTTTGCCTTCCCTAGTACACTGGCAGGAATGATAATCCCTTCTTCCGCTTTAACTGTTCTAAATCCAGATATCGCAAATTCTCTCCCCAAGATTACTATCGCTATCCACCCGGGAATTCTTCCGAGTTCTACAAGAACAATCAAAGCAGCAGTAATCAAAAGTTTATCCGCAATTGGATCTAAAATAATGCCTAATTTGGTAATCTGCTTCCACTTTCTGGCCAAATACCCGTCCAAGCTGTCCGTGAGAGCAGCTGTAATAAATATAAGGGCTGCTAAGTAATCACCGTAAGGAATCCTGACAAGCAAGAATACTATAAAAATAGGAATAAGGATTATTCTCAGGATCGTTAAGCTATTAGGTATGTTCATCGTCTAATTCTCCAATCACGTCATAACCTCTTACACCTTTTAGAAATACATCTGCAATTTTTCCTGCAGCTAGTTGGGTTCCAGTTTTCACCAGGGTCACCCCGTCTACTTCCGGTGCCTGGTAATAACCCCTGCCTATATATAAATTCTTCGACAACCTGGACGATATCAGTATTTTTTGTTTTTTATTAATACGGGTAATGTTTTTCTTGCGGGTTATTCGTTTTTGCAATGCCAATATTTTTTCCCGTCTTTCTGTTTTTGTATCTTCCTGTACTGGATCTCCCATGGAGGCGGCAGGTGTACCTTCCTCCGGGTTAAAGGCAAAAACTCCCAACCAGTCGAATTCTGTTTCAGCGACGAAATCGTATAATTGTTTAAAATCACCGTCTTCTTCTCCAGGAAAACCAACCATTACTGTAGTGCGCAGCACTAGGTCCTTAATATTATTTCGCAGATTGTCAATCAGGCCTTTAAGGTAGCCAAAGCTGTGCCCCCGTTTCATAGCCCGTAAAATCTTACTTGAAGCATGTTGGATAGGTATATCCAGATAAGGAATGACTTTAGAATTGCCTGCGATCGCATCAATCATTCTTTGATTTATATGAGCCGGATGAAGATACATTAAACGAATCCACATCAAACCTTCAATCTGGGATATTTCTTCCAGAAGCTCGGGTAAACAGTATTCACCGTACAGGTCTTTTCCATAAACTGCTGTGTCCTGCCCTATGATGACAAGTTCTTTAACCCCCCTCCCCACAAGTTCACCGGCCTCAGTAACCAGCTCATTTACCGGTCTGGACCTCAGCACTCCTTTTATAGAAGGAATTGCGCAATAAGCACAGCGGTTATTGCAGCCTTCTGTTATCTTTAAATAAGCGGAACCTGGAGGAGTTGTAAGAATTCTGGGCCCTTTTTCTATAAAAATCGCAGGCGGTTCTTTTATAAGTACCACCTTTTCTCCTCTTTGGACTTTATCCAAAACATCTACAATGGAGGCGAAAGGCGAAATGCCAAGTACTCCGTCCAGTTCAGGCATTATATCAGCCAGTTGGTTTCCATATCTTTGGGTTAGACAACCGGAAGCAACTATATATTTCAGAAGTCCTTTTTCCTTTAATTTGCCAATTTCTATTATTGTATTAATCGACTCTTCTTTTGCGTCATCAATGAAGCCACAGGTATTTACTATTGCCGCATCTGCCTTTTCCAAGGAATCTACAACTTTATAGCCGGAATCTTTGATCAATGCCATCATTATCTCGGTATCAACACGGTTTTTCGAACAACCAAGACTGATAAAACCTACCCTCATTCATCTTGCTCCAGAGCAAAAAATGTCTTTTCTTTAACCTCGCCATAACTTCCCAGAGGTTCAATCCTGGTGCCATTAAAAGTCATTTCTATTCCTCCTGCGTTTCCGGCTTTAATATATATGGATTCTTCCCCCTCAAAGGTCTTTTTTTGTCCGGCAGACAATATTCCGGTGAATTGCTCGGCTCCATCTACTGCAACATAAAGCCAGCAGTTGCTTTTAGCCTCAATTACCAGCTGGGCTTTATTTGGAGTTTCCTGAGGCTGTTTATCCTCTTTCACCTGCTCACTATTCGTGTTCTCTTCAACCGGCGGTCTGTTTTCAGAAGGCAATTCTGCGGTTTTGCCAGTAAGGTAGCTGACAACATAGTTCCCCAACCAGATTGCGATAACAAGGAATATAGCTGCGGAAATGATATTTTTAAAATTAAAAAAATTTTTCCTTTCCAACTCTGCTGGGTTAACGGGTATTTCATCTAATTCCTCAGTTTCTTCTTTATTGCCATAAGCCAAATTTTTGAATTTTTCTGTCATCTCTTCTTCATCCAGGCCTATGAATCTGGCGTATTTTTTCACAAAACCCGTAGCGTAAACCCTGGGAGGAAGACATTCGAAGTTTTCCTTCTCGATTGCTTCCAGGTAAAATTTCCTTATTTTAGTCTCTTCTTCTACCGCTTCAAGAGAATATCCCTGTTCTTCCCGCTTTTTTTGAAAGGTTTCCCCGAAATCCACTGATATCGACCCCTAACTTTGAAAACAAATCTAATTCCCACTCACAGTTTATTTTACTGCAGAAACGGTTCCCAAACCAATTCTAATAGCCTGCCTTATCGGATAACCGCAGGCCAAGCCGCAAACTATTCCGGCTAACAAAAGAGCCAAACTATCCCTGCTGCCAAAACTTTGATTTGGCAGCAATGGGAAGTCTTTAGGGTCTGAATTGTTAGAATACACGAGTTTACTTTTTCCGTCTGTAATGAAAAAATTAGACCTGCCATTTGATGCTATTTCTAATGCCTTTGCCGCATATAACTCCAGGTCTTCCAAACAATCCACTCCCAATACAACCAAAGAGCAGTCACTTAAATATTCAGGTATCTCCTCTGGGTATTTGAGAAATTTGTACGAGCAGATGCGCGGGAGAAACTTGACCTCATTCCTGTTCAGCAATCTGCTATGCAGTTCCTCCTGGAACCGAGGTTCAACTACAAACCACTCGCAATTAAGTATCACCCATTCACGTGCATTTACTGCTTTTTCGTAATCTTCCCAGGTAAAGCCTTCTTCGAAAGCCAGCTCACCATTTACGAAAACTTTTCGGCAGCTTCTTTTTTCGGGATGCCGGTAGATATTGCTGGTGTCTATTTCATCCTTTTGCAATGAAGACAGTATCTCCGTTCCTGGCACATCATTTCCTACCATAGTAATTATCTTAACATTAACACCAAAATTAGCAAAAACTTTGCTTATTTCTAAGGCAAAACCCCTGCTGTTTACATCGATAGTAGCATCTTTGCCCTGTCCTCTAATATCAACCGCTATATAGCTTTCGCCAAAGACAACAACTGATACTTGTTCATTAAATACATAGCCTTTTCCTAAAATAACTCCTTTTTTTATGAGGTTTGATATGTGTACTGCAACAGAAGACCGCGCAATTCCAAAACGGTGTGCAAGTTCATCCTGGGATATCAAGGGTTCCTTTTTGAGAACTTCGAGTATTTCTTTCTCCCGCGAAGTTAGCCGCATGCTCCTATCCCCTCTTGAAAAACAGCAGGTTTCTTTTATAAGCCGTCTTACAGCAAAAAGCCCTGCCTATAACTTGTCATTCGTATAGATTCTCGCAAGTTGTTCGCTGTCTATAAGGATTTTTCGCTTTTTGTTATTATCCAGTTCAGATACGATTCCCCTTTCTTCCATAAGGTCAACCAGACGCGCAGCCCGCGCGTAACCAATACGCAGTTTCCTTTGCAGGAGAGATACCGAGGCTTTCTTGTTCTTTACAAACAGGTTTACAGCATCCCAGAACAGCTCGTCCTCTTCTTCGCTTTCTTCCAAAGATATTTCCATTTCCTTTAACTGTTCCGGCTCCTCGATTTCTGATGCCTGCTGCTTGAGAAAGTTGACGGTTTTTTCAATATCGGCATCAGAAACATAAGCCCCCTGTACCCTAAAAGGTTTTAGGCTGCCTACAGGATAAAACAGCATATCACCTTTGCCCAGCAATTTCTCTGCTCCACCTGTATCTAAAATAGTCCTAGAATCAGCCTGGGAGGAAACAGCAAAGGCTATACGCGAAGGTATATTGCCTTTAATAACTCCGGTAACCACATCCACCGAGGGCCTTTGCGTAGCTACAATTAAATGTATACCCGCAGCTCTCGCCATCTGTGCCAGGCGGTATATTGAATCTTCGACTTCTACCGGAGCTACTGACATCAGGTCCGCAAGTTCGTCAATAATTATAACTATATAAGGCATTCTTTCCTTAGCTACCCGGTTATACCTTTGTACATCACGAACTGCTTTCTCGGCAAAAAGCTTATATCTCTTTTCCATTTCCCTCACCATCCACCTGAGTACAACTGAAGCTTTTTTAGGATCGGTAACTACTGGCGTCATGAGGTGAGGTATCCCGTTATAGACAGTCAACTCTACCATTTTAGGATCGATAAATACCAGTTTCAGCTCATCCGGTGTAGTATTATACAAAAAACTCATTATTATACTGTTAAGGCAGACACTCTTACCTGACCCGGTGGAACCAGCAATTAACAAGTGCGGCATATCGTTTAGCCTGGCTACCACAGCATTCCCGCTTATATCCTCACCCAGGGAGAAAGCCAGCGGACTATTTAGTTTTTTAAATGCTGCTGATGCAAGAAGATTTGCCAGACCCACCCTTGAGACCCTGCTGTTCGGTACTTCTATACCAATGGCAGACTTTCCTGGGATAGGAGCCTCCATTCGAATACCCGGAGCGGCCAGATTCAACTGCAAATCGTCAGTCAAGCTTATTATTCTGCTAATTTTAACTCCCGGTGCTGGAATGACTTCATAACGGGTAACTGCAGGCCCACAGCTGACCTGATTAACCTTAATAGCTATCCCAAAATTGGAAAATGTCTCCTCGATTATAGCTATAGTTTGCCTGATGTTTTTTTTATCTATTATTCTTTCGCTGCTTATGTCGCTTAGCATATCGAGGGGCGGTTTTTGGTAGTCGTAGTCTGCTCCTTCTTGCGAAATCACCATCTCCAAGTCTCCCAGGCTTTTATCGTCACTTGGATCTGGAAGAAAATCACTCTCATCTGCCGGTTCAAAAACAGTTTCTACATTAGTAGCCTGCATCCCTCTTTCAGCCTCACCATTATTAACTATCAGCGGACTGTCTTTATGAGAAGAAGCAGCACTGGGTTCTTCCTCTGTTTCATAAAACATTATTTCCGACAATTTTCCTGCCGCTGTTTTTACAAAACCATTTATTTCCCCGAAAGATTTGTTAATAAGCATAACTATCCCCAGCAAAATGCCTAAAAACAGGAAAATTGCTGCTCCGACTTGTCCGCCCAGCTTAACTAAAATATATGCGATGCCACCTCCCAGGTAGCCCCCGCCCATACCCTTAATTCCAGCTTCCCAAGCGGTAATTCCTTTAGGAATAGCATAAAGGCTCAAAGCTACCAGTATAGCCAGGAACAGCAGGCTTACTCCCCACATGCGTATAGACCAGAGCTTTCGAAACATTCCAATATGGAGGGACCAGAACAGCATATAAAAAGAAAGCAACAGCGCTCCTTCGCCGAGGATTAATTCCAAGCCTTTTGTCACATAGGTGCCCATTAAACCTATAAAGCGGGTATCTTCAGGCAGCCCCTGAAAATTGCTAATACTTATATATAAATAAACAGCAAACATGAACACTATGATTGATATTATCTCGTTTCTGATACCCGGAACATTGTGTTCTTTTGTTTTTTTAGTGTTCTTATTGGATTTTGTTTTACTGGTTTTTTTCATCCTTTCACCCTTCTGCTGATCATGGGAGGCAGGATTGCTGATAATCCGGTTTACAATATTTTCCTCGGATAAAGGCCATATTATAACTGCTATCCGAAATTTTACTATTTACTAGATTCGTCTGAACTTTGCCGATTCCTTCCCTCTCTGTAAAAAAAGAGAAAAGCTAAGTGGTTGTGTCCTGCGGATGTGGAGGGTTAATAAAGAAAGTAATACGCAAGGGTTAGAACTGCAACGATCCAGCAATAATAGGAAAAAACCGAGATCCTCCCTTCACGCACCAGTTTTATCACTACCCTGATAGCAAAGTAGCCGAAAACGGCAGCAGACAAGAAACCTGCGGAATAAGGCACAATATTATATGCCGGGAAACCGCACACCAAGAAATCCTTCAGCTCAAAAACCCCGGCACCTATAATAGCAGGAATGGAAAGCAAGAACGAGAATCTGGCTGCAAAATCTCTCTCAAGCCCTGAAGCCAATCCTGCTGCTATAGTAGAACCAGACCGCGATATGCCTGGCATAATAGCAAGAGCCTGGAAAATACCTATAAAGAGGGCATTTCCATAAGTCGTCTCTTCTGCTTCTTTCAATCCCAAGTTCTTATTGGCCAGGTATTCGGACACCCTTAACACCGTACCGGTAAATATTAAACCTATTCCCACAACCAGGAGAGATTCAAAAGCCCTTTCAAAAAACGGAGCCAGGCAAAATCCTATTAACCCTGCCGGCACAGACCCTACGACAAGCAAGTAAGTTAATTTGCTCAATGGTTTTTTGCAGATACTGATGATATCATCCCAGAAACCAAAACAGACAGCTACCAGTGTCCCTATATGAACTAACACATCAAATGTAAGCGGCGCTTCTTTAATACCGAGAATATGCTGGAATATTACCAGGTGACCTGAACTGCTTACAGGCAAAAATTCAGTCAGTCCTTGAACAGCGCCCAGCACCAATGCCTGTATAACCGTCAACTTCTCCTCCCCCAAACCAACAAATTATTACTAACTTCCATACCCGCAGGACGCAGCCACACCGCCTTTATCCCCTGCGCTAAGCTTAAAGCCTTCAT
>JACIYB010000077.1 GCA_014360155.1 Syntrophomonadaceae bacterium | reverse complement strand
GTAAGGGTTCTAAGACCCAGTATATCCATTTTTAATAAACCAATGTCTTCAACCGTCTCTTTGGCAAATTGGGTTACTACATGACCTTCAGGGGTTTTCTGCAAAGGAAGTATAGACTCTAATGGTTCCCGACCTATTACTACACCGGCAGCATGAATAGAAGCATGCCTGGGCATTCCCTCTAAGGCCCTGGCTACGTCGATGATCCTGCGTGCGGTATAACTGCTGTGATAAAGCTGAACAAGGTCAGGAGAGATCTCAAGCGCTCTTTCTAAAGTCACACCCAGCTCAGCCGGAACCATTTTGGCTATTTTATCCACATCCCCGTAAGGCACATCCAGGGCTCGTCCCACATCCCTTATAGCAGCCCGGGCAGCCATCGTTCCAAAAGTTATGATCTGTGCTACTCTATCAGTCCCGTACTTGTTGACAATGTAATCGATAACCTGTTCTCTCTTTTCAAAGCAAAAATCTATATCGATATCAGGCATGCTCACTCTTTCGGGGTTAAGGAAACGCTCAAACAGAAGACCATACTTAAGCGGATCAATATTTGTTATGCCCAAAACATAGGCTACTAAACTGCCCGCTGCCGAGCCTCTTCCTGGCCCTACAGGAATTCCGTTTTCCTTGGCCCAGTTCACTAGATCCTGCACAATCAAAAAATAGGGAGCAAAACCCATGTCGTTAATCACCTTCAGTTCATACTGAAGCCTTTTTACGATATCTTCTGCAGGCGAAGGGTATTTAAGAGAAAACTTTTCCCATACAAGTTTTTCTAAAAAGGATTCGGCCGTATTGCCTTCAGGAATATCAAAATACGGAAGATGAAACTCCCCAAAAGTAAATTCCACATCGCAATCTCGGGCTATCCTTAAAGTATTATCAACAGCGTCAGGCACCTCGGAAAAAAGCTCCCGCATCTCTTCCTCGCTTTTCATATAAAATTCACTGCCAGGGAACCTCATACGCCGCTCATCACTAACTACGGTTCCAGTCTGTATACACAAAAGCACGTCATGAACAGCGGCATCCTCTCTATGAATATAGTGAACATCGTTGGTTGCCACCAGCGGAATGCCTGTCTCGTTGCTTATCTGCAATAAAACTCGGCAGATTTTCTTTTCTTCTTCCATTCCATGATCCTGAAGTTCCAAGAAAAAATTGCCGGGGCCAAAGAGATCATTATAAAAACAAGCAGCCCGCAGCGCTTCCTGGTATTTACCCCTGAGCGCCAACTGAGGTATTTCGCCCGCAATACATCCTGAAAGAGCTATTAACCCTTCACTGTTTCTTTCCAACAATTCTCGGTCTACACGGGGTTTATAATAAAACCCCTCAAGGTAAGCCCTGCTGACTAACCGTACTAAATTTTTATACCCTTGTTTATTTTTGGCTAAAAGCACAAGGTGATAAAGTTCATCATCTATCCCTGCTTCTTTATCCCAACGGCTGCGCGGAGCCACATACACCTCACAGCCAATAATAGGCTTAATCCCCCGTCTTTTAGCTTCTCTGTAAAAGTCTATTACACCGTAAAGAACCCCATGATCAGTAATAGCTACCGCCGGCATATCCAGTTCGGCTGCACGCGAAACAAGATCCTTTATGCGGCAAGCACCATCAAGCAGGCTGTATTCCGAATGGTTATGTAAATGAACAAAACCCTTTTTCATGATTTCTCTCCTCATATATAAGACGAAATTAATGCTAGCGGATCGAGAGTAAAGCTAGTTGGATACCTTGCAGGCAATTCCATTTGTAATTTTACGAAGTTCTTCAAAGGTTATGGGCAGTGCCGTATTGGCAGTACCTGCTGCTGTATAAACTATATCATAGCGTTTCAAGCTTTCGTCTAAAAATACAGGAATATTATTTTTGAGGGCAAACGGGCACACCCCGCCTATGTCAAACCCAGTTATTTCCTTAACTTCTTCCGCATTAGCCATCCGCACCCTTGACCCCACAAGATTTTTTACCGCTTTGCTGTCAATCCTGACATCGCCGGCAGAAACTACCATGAGATATCCGTTGTGTTTGCTCTTAAAAAGTATGGACTTCGCTATCTGCCCTGTTTCAGTACCCAATGCTCCAGCAGCAAGATAGGCTGTACTGGTGTCTTCATCCAGCTCAATAATCTGGAGAGCAGGATTTTTTTCTTTTAAATAATCCCTGACTCTTTCAATTTCCTTCATAATTTCATCAGCCTTTTCTACAATCTGAATTATAAATACAGCTCAAAAGCTTCCACGACAATAAAATATCCCCAAAACCGTCTGATTTGCTTCTTAATAATTATATTAAAATTATACCTTCTTCTACCAGGACTTTAAATAAATCCAAATAAAAAAGCCCGTCCCGCTTCCAGGACGGGGACCGGCCGTTTTCCACAAATACCGTTACTTCCCATCACTTTTTTTTCGTTCTTCACGTAAGCGCCTGCTCATTATCCCGCCTACTTTGCCACAAATCGCATTGCTTAACGAATTCCACCCTTCTTTTTCTACTTGATCCCATATGCCAAGTTCCTTAGCTATCTCCATTTTCATAATGTCCCTTTTGTTTAAAGCCCTCTTCTTTTTTCGAGAAATACGAGAGCACCCCCCTCCTGCAATTCACCCGGTCGGAAGATTTCTTTTTCTAGTCTTTACGTAAAAGGAGAAAATTATAATACCGGCAGCTGTTTCATGAACAAAAAAAGATCTTCGAGCTTGCCCCGCCAATCTGGCTGGTAATCAACTCTTCTGTTGCTGATCAAGTTGTTTTCAACTAAAAATGTTTTTATGCCTATTTCCCCTGCTGGAAGATCTTCACCCACATCATTGCCCACCATGAGGCAATATTCAGGTTTAACCCCGATTTTATCAACAATCTCCTGGTAATATTCAACATGAGGCTTACAAAAATGCATTATTTCGTAAGAAGTAATAAGTTCATAACGGAAATGTCCTATTTCAGCCCAGTCCAACCTCTGTTGAAGGGCTGTAAAAGGAAAAACAGCATTAGTCGCGATCACTATCTTAAGGCCTTTGCTCAGAAGGCCTTCAATCATATCAGGAACTCCTACAAAAGGGCGAGAGTACTGCCTTAACCGTGGAAAACGCTTTTCATAGAATACATGGAAAAATTCCTCAAATTCTGCAGGGGGATAATCCCAGTTTTGGAAGAAATCGGCCATAAACACTTCTTCATTAGTTTTTTGCGGGTCGCGATTAGTTATCATTGCCCAGGTAGATTTATTAATCTGTTCGATAAGCTTTTTTGTATCGTGATATCCGCATTCAACCGCCATCTCAGCCATATTTCTAAAATAATGTTTGAGAAAATATTCCATGTTGATATTAAGAAGCGTCCCATCGAGATCGAACAGTACGGCCTCAAACATCTTTTTTCATCTCCTTTTAATCAAAGGCGTTCAACGAGTTCTTAATCGCATCCATCCCGCTCACAAAATACACCAAACGCAAGACTTCGATTATTTCCTGTTCAGTAGCACCTGCTTCACGTGCTTGCTTGGCTACTACTTTCACTCCCTCAGCAGCACCTTTGTAAGCATCTAGTGCTAAAACCACTAAGTATTTGGTTTTCTCGTCCAATTCAACCGGACTCATCGCCTTGTCCACAGTCTCTTTAACCAACCGGAAATATTCCGGGTCATGATCTTCAAATTTTTCCACAAACCACGGAAGATTTTTGCTCATATTCCAGCACACCCCCTATATCCGCATAATAATTATAACAAAATTAACCAATAAACAAAAAATAAATTGGTCCAAAAAGAAGGAAAATATGTAAAAATATAGAAATTATTTCTAAGCTTACCTTGTTAAAAAACTGATGGAGGGAATCCGTATGTTTTTCACTTTTTTAAATAAAGACAGGTCTCACTATCTTGATCTTTCGGTTCTTACCGTATATAACCCCCAGCAAGTCCTTTACTATTATTATAATTCACCTATAAAAATATCTTTCAATACTTACTTTCAAATTAAAGACCTAGCAGAAGCAGAAAATTCCCTTCCTTTATACCGGGAATGGCTTGATTTATTTGCTAACGAACTTGAAGCGTCAGCCGATCTTGATAATTTAAAAGACAATGAATATATTGACCTAATAGGTCCATACTACTATCCTAAATACAACGCACGCTTCTATTTTGCAAAAAACGTTACTGATGAAGCCGAATACATAACGTCTCAGGATTTAGATACAATTATATCCCTGGATGAAAGCCCCTCTTTGAATGAAGAACTGCAAGCCTATAATCAAAATAAAAAAAATAACAAAAAAACAGCTAGAAGCAAAAATGAACTCATAAAAAACATCGATATGTGTTTAACCGCTCTAAAAGAAATAGAACACTTGAATAAACATATAAATTACCTGAAGAAATTTTTGGAACAGCGCTATGAAATTCTAAACCAACAGGACGAATTATCCCCTGTCAAACCAGATAATTTACCAGAAAAACCTCATAAAGCGAAAGAATCCAAAAATTCGAAAGCTAATCCAATTGCTTTTAATATTATCAGGTCGCGACAGCAGAAACACCAGGAAAAAAACGCAGCTAACAAATTCAATAATGAAATGAAGGTTTATTTTATCCGATATCGTGAATATGAGAAAGCCTGCGACAGATACAAAAAGGCCCTGGAAAAATGGAATCAAGACGGCAAAGATTTTATTGATAACTGCTCTAGGGATATAAAAACAGCCGAAAAAAAATTAAAAAATGCTTATAAAAACCTGCAAATATATAACAGTGTTCTTTCTAAATCGTTTATCCATATCGATTACCAAGATATCAGGACACTGGAAATTTTCAAATATTTTCTAGAAACAGGCAGAGCCAATGACCTGCAGAGGTGCATGAATCTCTTCGAAGAAGAACGTCATTGGAACGAAATTAAAGCAAGTCAGGAAAGGATAGAAAATACCATATATTTTTTACAAAATGAAAATGACCTCACCAGTTTTGCCGAGGAACATATCGACCATTTATTAAAGCATATTAATGAAAAACCTATTGCTGCTATACGGAAATAGCTTCAGCTCCTCATCCAAACTCCACCTGTCTCAGATTTATGGGGGATGAAGAGTTAAATCTCTGTTTTATTCCCAGTAAAACTCTTCTTCTTTTTTGAGAAAAAACTTATAAAGCACCATACCTGCCAAAAACCCGCCTATATGAGCCCAAAATGCTATAGGACTGCAGTTGTCGAAAATAAAAAGGCTTGCGGTCCCTCCCCAGATTTGAGTTATTATCCATATGCCCAGATATATCCAAGCAGGAAAATAAAATAAAAAAAACGGCGGCACAAAGGTAAGAACCCTAGCATGCTTGAACATGAGGAAATAGGCCCCCATAATGCCTGCAACAGCTCCTGAAGCCCCTACAACAGGTACAGCAGAGGCAGGATTTATAAAATAATGAGTAAATCCTGCCGCAAGCCCACAAATTATGTAAAACAAAAGAAATTTTTCTTTGCCCATACGGTCTTCCACATTATCCCCAAATAACCAAAGCATCCACATATTTCCTATAACATGCATCCAACTGCCATGCAAAAACATCGAACTCAAAAAGGGAAAATATTCTATAAGGGAATTTTGATAATCACTGTAACGAGCCGGTATTAACCCAAAGGTATAAAATAGCTCCTCCATCCCGCTTAGACCCAGGGAAGCTTCATATTGGAAAATATAAACATTCACAGCTATAAGAATTACAGTAATCAACGGAAAACTAGTACTAGGAACATCGTCTTTAAGGGGAAACATAATGTAAAACTCCTTTAAACTCAAATTCTAATAATTTATATTAACCTCCCAAACGCCGAGGACACAGCCACTGCTGGAAATAGGTTAGAGGAGAAGACTTAAGAACGCTCGGGTCCAGTCTTAACCTTAACTGGTGAGCTGAAAAGGTGGGGTATAGGGGTTCTTGATACAAAGAGCAAACCTTTAAGCGTATTCTAACACCTTTATCCCCCTGCGCTAACCTTAAGCCTTCATCCCCCATGCGTCCTCCCAAAAGCAGGGCTGTGAATTTGTACGTTTAAATGATAATAACAGTTTAAAATACATATCTCAACCGTAATAATATAAATGACACATAAAACCAGCAAAACTGCCTTCCTAATCATGATTTTCATCACTTGCAGAAGATATCTTAAAATAATTATTTTGTTATGAAAAAAACCGGGCATTTTTATAGTAAATCAGCGTATACGCGCGAAAATGCCAGATAATGATAGATATTAATTAAAATTAGGCTAGTTTAGGTGTCTATGGGCTTTTATTATTCTCTAATATTATATTACCCTGTAAAGTAAGTATGGGTTGGTGTGCTGTTCTCGCAGCGCTACAAAGCATAGCAAAATGTTAAGAAGGGAGGAAAATGGATGGACTACAAAGACATTATTGCCAAATACGCGGACATGCCTGGGGGAATAATTGAAAGCTTTCACGCTATCCAGAAAGAACTGAGCTATCTACCCGAAGAAGCCATTGTAGAAGCAGCCAAGGTATTCAATATCCCCGCAGCTGAAGCCTACGGAGTAGCTACTTTTTATTCCATGTTCTCAACCAACTCTCGAGGGAAAAATGTTATCAGAATTTGTGAAAGTGCCCCCTGTCACGTAGCTGGTGCCGCTGAAGTTGTTGCCGCACTAGAAAGAGAACTGGGCATAAAGATGGGAGAAAGCACTCCCGACGGGCTTTTTGCTCTCGAGTTTACTGAATGTGTGGGGCAATGCCAAGCTACTCCGGTAATAACCATTAACGGAAAACCTTATCTCGATGTGAGTCCGGCTAAAATCCCTGGTATTCTAGCTGAATACAAATAAAAGGACAAGGTGTATGTATTATTAAAGAACAAAGACAGGAAAGGAGGATCTATTGATATATGGCCGAAGAGATGCGTATTGTACTGCGTAATTACGGCAAAATTGATCCGCTAAAAATCGAGGACTATATCGCTCAAGGCGGATACAAACCTCTGGAAAAAGCCCGCAGTATGGACAAAGAAGCACTTATAGATGAAGTCAAAAAATCCAATTTAAGAGGCCGTGGAGGAGCCGGGTTTAACTGCGGACAAAAATGGCTTTTTGCCTATAAAGCCGACAGCGATGTGAAATATGTTATCTGTAATGCTGACGAAGGAGAACCTGGCACATACAAAGACCGCATGATAATGGAAAATGATCCTCATACCGTTTTGGAAGGTATGGCTATCTGCGGTTACGCTATTGGAGCAACTAAAGGTTACATTTATCTTCGCGGGGAATACCCCCAATTGGTAGATATATTAAATACAGCGATTGCGCAAGCTAAAGAAAAAGGAGTATTAGGCGAATTCGATATCGAAGTAAGGAGCGGAGCTGGAGCCTATGTGTGCGGGGAGGAAACCGCTCTTATCGAGTCTATAGAAGGAAAAAGAGGAGAACCCCGCTATAAACCCCCGTACCCGCCTGTCGAAGGGTTATGGAACAAACCGACAATCGTTAACAATGTCGAAACTTTTGCCAATATCCCGGTAATTTTGGAAAAAGGCGGTGACTGGTACGCTTCCATAGGAGTACCCTCCTATCCCGGTACTAAGGTTTTTACCCTTACAGGTGATATTAATAATAAAACCTTCTTTGAAGTTCCTACCAACACAACAGTCAGAGAACTTATCTATAAATTTGGCGGCGGTATACCTGGCGGCAAGAAGTTCAAAGCAGTCCAGATTGGCGGCACTTCTGGGGCTTTTCTTTCCGAAGAGCAGCTGGATACCCCGGTAGCCTTTGACAATATGGCTGCTGTAGGTGCAACTTTGGGTTCAGGTGCGGTTTTTGTGCTCGATGAAAGCCGCGATGTGGTTGACGTCACTACCAGGATAGCAAAATTCTTCGAACACGAATCCTGCGGTAAATGTGCCCCCTGCCGTGAAGGTACTGCACGGATGCATGAACTGATGGAAAAGCTGAATGCTGGAAAAGGTTCGGCAGCAGATATCGCCTTATTAGAAAGGCTAGGGCGCGTAATGTCTTATTCCTGTCTCTGTGGTTTGGGTCAGGCTGCTCCCACACCCGTTTTGACTACTATTGAACGTTTTCAAGCCGACTACAATGCTAAATT
Source organism: Syntrophomonadaceae bacterium (assembly GCA_014360155.1). Taxonomy (GTDB): domain Bacteria; phylum Bacillota; class Syntrophomonadia; order Syntrophomonadales; family Syntrophomonadaceae; genus JACIYB01. Next base: position 1,901 of record JACIYB010000077.1, on the reverse strand, counting down.
AATGTAGGAAAAGAGCAAAAGGAGTGAATTAAATGGTTAACGTAACTATAGACGGAATTAAAGTCTCCGTTCCTGAAGGCTCAACCATCCTGCAGGCAGCTAAAGAAGTCGGTATCAAAGTTCCCACACTCTGCCATCACCCCGACCAGTCGGTAAAAGCCAACTGCCGGGTATGTGTGTGCGAAGTCGAAGGGAACAGACTTCTCCAGACAGCCTGCTCAACACCAGTATATGAAGGGATGGTTGTAAAAACCAGGACCCCTAAAGTTATTGAAGCAAGACAGACCATACTCGAACTCATACTGGCTAATCATCCCCAAGACTGTCTCAATTGTATAAGAAACCAAAACTGTGAACTGCAGGAACTAGCTGAAGAATACTTCATACGCGACAACCCGTTTGAATTGAAAACCCGCGGTCTGGGCAAGGATTATTCGACTCCTGCCATATTCAGGGATCCTGATAAATGTATACTTTGCCGGCGCTGTGTCGAAGCCTGTTCTGTCGTTCAGAGCGTAAACGCCCTGGGACTGGAAAACCGCGGCAACCAAGCAATGGTAGTACCTACTATGGGTAAAAGCCTCATAGACAGCCCCTGCGTGATGTGCGGACAGTGTATACATGCATGCCCCGTAGGAGCTATCGGCGAGGTCGAGGAAATCGACAAGCTTATCGCTGCCATGAACGATCCGGATAAAGTAGTCGTAACCCAGATAGCACCTGCAGTCAGAACAGCGATTAGTGAAGAGGTTGGCATGAAAACCGGCGAGATGCCTATGGACGTGTTTGTAGCCGGACTTCGCCAGGTGGGGTTCGATTATGTGCTGCATACGAACTTCACTGCTGACCTTACTATAATGGAAGAAGGAAACGAGCTGTTAAAACGGCTTACAGAAGGCGGTACCCTGCCGATGTTCACTTCCTGCAGCCCAGGATGGATAAACTTCTGTGAGACTTATTATCCCGATCTACTGGACAATCTCTCTACCTGTAAATCACCGCAGCAGATGTTCGGTGCTCTGGTTAAGACTTACTGGGCAGAAAAAATGGGCATAGCACCGGAGAAAATTTATTCTGTGTCCATAATGCCGTGTACGGCTAAGAAGTTTGAAGCATCAAGACCGGAAATGCAGGACAGCGGATTCAGGGACGTAGACCTGGTGCTTACAACCCGAGAGATCGGAAGGCTGTTCCGCATGAGCGGTATTGACTTCACCAAGCTTGAAGGCTCTCCGTTCGATTCCTGGATGGGCAAATACACAGGTGCCGGGGTAATCTTTGGAGCCACCGGCGGTGTCATGGAAGCAGCCCTGCGTACCGTATACGAAGTAGTAACCAAAGAAGAGCTCAAAGATGTTAATTTTACGGCTGTGCGCGGGATGGAAGGTATAAAGGAAGCCGAAGTCGATCTCAACGGTACTGTGGTTAAAGTAGCTATAGGCCATGGGCTCAGCAACGCGAGGAAGCTGATGGACCAGGTAAGAGCCGGTGAATCTCCTTACCACTTTATCGAAATTATGGCCTGCCCCGGCGGCTGCATAGGCGGCGGCGGACAGCCTATAACAAAAACAAACGCTAAACGCCAGGAACGTATTGATGCCATTTATGTAGAAGATGAGGCATGTGAAATAAGAAAATCACATGATAACCCTGAAGTAAAAGTACTTTATGATGAGTTCCTGCATGAACCGCTAGGACACAAATCCCACGAGCTGCTGCATACTCATTACAAGCCGAAAAATAAAAAGTTTCTATAGGTTTTCCCGTACTTGAAAAGAGGTCTTACAAAGGCTGATTTTCAGGTAAAATAAAGGTTTGTGTGTAATAATAAGGTAAAGCAGATTGTCCCTGATAATGAGGTTTAACTGAATTAGAGGGGACGTTTTATTTCGGTTAAAAGC
>JACIYB010000076.1 GCA_014360155.1 Syntrophomonadaceae bacterium | reverse complement strand
GGACGCAATTCGTCTTGGCAAAAAGAAAGGGAAATTGAGATTAGCTGTTGCAGAGGTCAATGACCAGATGCCGGTAATTTATGGAAATAATTGGATGCATATAACGGAATTCGATTGTTTTGTGGAAAATTCTACTCCTCTTCCTATTATCCAGAGAGAAAAGTCTTCTGAAATAGAAAAAGCGATCGGGGAGTACTGTCTGGAGCTGATTAATGATGGAGATACGATACAAATGGGTATTGGAGGAATAACAGAAGCAGTTGTTGCCGGTTTAGAGGGTAGAAAGGAGTTAGGGGTACTAACGGAAATGTTTCCTGTAGGTTTGCCACAATTGGTGGAAAAGGGTATTGTAACTAATTCACAAAAACCTTTTCACAAAGGGGTTACAGTAGCTACGTTTTGCATGGGCGACAAGGATATGTACGATTATGTAGCAGAGAACCCCTCCTGCGAATTTTACCCCGCTTCTTATACGAATAACCCTGCATTTATTGCCCAGCATCCTAATATGAAAGCGATAAATATGGCGATAATGGTTGATCTTACCGGGCAGATTGCCTCAGAAGGAATCGGTGACCGTATGGTAAGCGGTACTGGAGGGCAGCTTGATTTTATGATAGGTTCGTATTGGTCTTCAGGGGGTGCCGGAATAACGTTGGTAAGCTCAGCCAGAAAGGCTGCAGACGGATCATTAATTCCTTCTATTGTACCGGAATTGCCAGCCGGCACACCGGTTACAGTTCCCCGGCATTATGCTCATTATGTGGTTACTGAGTATGGGATTGCCAATTTGCGTTTCAAAACTGTTAGAGAACGGGCTAAGGAACTAATTTCTGTTGCGCACCCCGACCTGCGTTCGGAATTGCGCGAATCTCTTAAAACGAAATTCTATCCCCAAGTTGCGCTTGATAAATCAAATGATGAATTAAAGTAACGAAGAATATTATATAAAAGAGGGGCTGTCTTAGAGTTATAAGGCAGCCCCTCTTTTTAATGGAGGAGAAAATATATATAGGGTATCTTATATTGAAGAACTAGCACCCCATCATATATACAGGGCACAAGTCCCAGTACTAACCTTAAAGCCTTCACTCCCGGGAAGTTACCTTTTTGCTAACTGTATTATTGATTTAATTTGTGTCCGGCGATAACCATTCGCTGAATTTGTGAAGTACCTTCAAAGATCTGGAGTATTTTGGCATCCCGCATCATTTTTTCTACTGGGTACTCCCTGGTATAACCACTTCTGTAAGACTAAAATCAAAACCCATAGATAATACCTCCTATGAAGTTGTTCCCTTATTTTCCTTTAAAAACCGGTTTGCGTTTTTCTAAAAATGCCTTCATTCCTTCCCGGGCGTCCTCAGTGCACATTAAGAAAGCCCAGGTTTTTTGTTCAAATAAACAACCTGAATACAAGTCAACATTTTCTCCGTGATTAATGCATTTTTTCATCAGCCGCATGGCTATTGTAGACTTAGAAGCCAGTTCTAGAGCCAGCTTTTTTGCTGCTTCCATGAGATTTTCTCCGGGTACTACTTCGGTCACAAGGCCGATTTTTAGAGCAGTATCCGCATCTATAGGCCTTCCTGTCATAAGCATGTGTTTAGCCCAGCCAGAGCCAACCAGCCGGGGTAGTCTCTGTGTTCCTCCTCCCGCTGGATAAAGGCCCAGATTAATTTCAGGCAAGCCTATTTTTGCTCCTTCAGCAGCGATACGTATGTCACAGCTTAAGATTAATTCGCATCCTCCTCCTAGGGCCAAGCCAGCAACAGCTGCTATTACGGGTTTATCCAGAGCAGTTATTTTATTCATAACCCCATGAGCAAAGCTTATAAAAGATTCCGCTTCCAAATTATCGGCCTGGGACATGTACGATATATCTGCTCCAGCAGCGAAGAAATCCTCTCCTCCGGTAAGAATTATACTTTTTACATCATCATCTACAGCAATGGAATCTATAAGTGTTGATATCTCCTTTAATAGTTCATAATTAATTGCATTCATTACTTCGGGACGGTTAAGGGTTATTATACCTATTCCTTCTTCTTTGGCATAAAGCAAATTCTTTAATTCCATTTGGTGTTCCCCCTTGCCTCTCAATCTTTAAAAAAATTTTTTAATGAATTGCATTCACCTCCTGATAGATTGCAAGTTTCCAGCTAGTAAAAGGTTATTTTTCAAAAAGAAGTTAGGCAACCATTGTAACTAGCAATAAACATGCCAAAAAGCCCGGCCTTATTTTGCCGGATTCGGTATTGTATATAGTATCTATTTTGGTGTATTGTCTTTTTTTACTAACCCCATCATGCCCGCAGGACACAACCCCCTTTTGCTAACCTTAAGCCTTCATCCCCAAAAAGCCATAACTGCTGGAAATGGGAGAGGGGCTGAAGGCTTAAGAAGTTGTTTTCGTATTAAAAATCTATAAGCTCGGGTTTAAGCCATTTTTGAAACACTGCGTTTCAGGACTGATATAGTATATTCAAAGTTGCTCGCACTGCAAAACAGTGGGCCATCTTTTTTTAAAAGCATAAATACTTTGTTAACTTAAAGCTGCAAATTTGTTAATCAAGGAATATATAATTTTTTAAAAGTCTTTGCTGTCGTTGTTCTTTAAAAGTGTTTCACAGCTGAAACCTGCTTTTAATTTCAAAATTGTTTTATTGTTATTAATCATAGCAAGCTGTGCTTTTTCATCATCCTATACAGAGTAGTACGGGAGACTCCGAGCATAGCTGCGGTAGCCTTTCTATCTCCCTTATTAATCTTTAACATTTCCTCTATTTGTTTTTTTTCTGTTTTGGCTAGTTGTGATTTCAGTTTGGAATCATCTGATTTAAAAGGGTTATGGGACCGAAATGAAAACAGCAAATGTTGAGTTTTTAACTCTTTTGCCTGGCAAAAATTCATGGTGGCTTCCAGCACATTGATCAATTCCCTAACATTACCTGGCCAGTCATAGGAAATTAATATTTTCATGGCTTCTGGAGAGATGTTGTTTATATTATGCCCCAGTTTTTGGTTGAGTTCTTGAATTATACAGTGAGCTATTAGGGGGATATCTTCCGTACGTTCGCGCAATGGCGGTATGTGAAGATTAACTACATTTAACCTGTAATACAAATCTAATCTAAATCTTCCTTCACTCACCAGTTTTTGCAGGTTTTTGTTGGTTGCAGAAATAATACGTACATCTACGGGTATGGTTTTATTATCCCCTACCCGTTCAATCTCTCGTTCCTGCAGCACCCGCAAGAGTTTAGCCTGCATAGCCAGCGGCATGTCTCCAATTTCATCGAGAAAGATCGTGCCTTGATCAGCCATTTCAAATTTTCCCATTTTGCCTCTTTTCCTAGCCCCTGTAAATGCTCCATCAACATATCCAAAAAGTTCTGATTCTAACAGATTTTCAGGAATGGCTGCACAATTAACCTTGATAAAAGGACGAGACGCTCTGGAACTATGAAAGTGTACTGCTTCTGCAACCAGCTCTTTTCCTGTTCCGCTTTCTCCTGTTATTAGAACAGAAGAAGGTGAATCGGCTATCATTAAAATCTTAGTTTTTAGATCCTGAATTTGAAGGCTTTTACCTTTGATGTTATCTATTCCCATTGAAGCAGTGTGAGTTTTCAGAAATTCGTCTTTATAGGAATTTAATTCCACCATAAACTGGTTTACATAGAACGCAATGTCTCTTGCCTGCAGCCTAGAAATAATGTCAATATACTCTTCAGCTTCAAAAATATGCTTTCGTATGGCATTTAAGTCTATAGAGATGTACTCGCCGAAGGCTCCGACAATTTCCCCGTTTTTAAATACAGGTTGTCTTGTGGCAATGAGTTTTGGATGGGGGTAAAAAGCCAACAGGTCTGGTTTTTTTGTTTTGATTACATTTAACAGCCCGGGATCTATTTTAAATTCTTCGAGTTTATGACCAACAAGGTTCTCTTTTTTTATTTTTACATAGTTGGCAAACGTATCGTTGACCAGCTTTATTGTTCCTTCTGTATCAACGTAAATTGCCCCTGTATAAGGGAGATTTATCAGCATATTCAGGATTTCGTTTTCTTCTACATAATGGTTGATTTGCTTGTTTATATTTGAATAGTTGTCAAAAAATACGGCATATCCTTTTAAAACATCGTCAGTCAGCAGCGGATAGGTTCTTATGGCATAGCCTATACCATCCACAGTAGTGAAAATATTTTCCTTATCAGCTAACCTTTCAGGATTAAGTTCAGAGATTATTTTGCCTATGAACGCTCCCACAGGAAGATAAGGTTTGATGTTATTATCAGTTCTGTTGCTCCATTTAATTATCCCTTTTTTATTAATAAATACAATTGGAGGAAGATACGTCAGAATATCTTCCTGCAGGGGGTTAAACCAGCTTGAATTAAAGAGCATTGGAAACTCCTCCTCCCTCGAGTTAAAAAACGGCCGTCCTAACCCTAACTAATATTTCTAAAGCCTGTTCTCAAATTTGTTCGACCAGCAGCGCCTCCTCCCTTATATTCTTTTATATTTCCAGTAATGTAATTTAATTCTATTATATTGCAAAAAATATTGCAAAAAGTGTTCCACTCATGGCACATATAGTTTCAAAAATGGGAGGAGAGACTAATTTTCATGATTCCTGTGGGAGGTTCTGCTTTGAAAACAGGTGACTGAGTTCCACTTTTGAAAACAAATCAGCCGGGGATAGTCCGAAAAGCCTAGAGCAGATGTTTTATTGTTTGGCATATTATTTGCTTTCAAAAATAGCAAACGACTATTACAGGTGGAGGGGGAAAGTTAAGTGGCGGGAATTTTAGAAGATATAAGGATACTTGATTTGACTAGCCTGCTTCCCGGGCCCTTCTGTACTCAAATGTTGGGAGATCTGGGTGCTGAGGTTATCAAAATTGAAGAAGCCGGCGGTGGTGATTATATTCGAGATTATCCTCCCCGAGGAAAAACTGAAAGCGGACTGTTTTTAAACCTCAAGAGGAAATAGTGTCGCTAAAGACTACAGGCGTGATTTGAGCAGTCTTATTCTGATGCGGGGGAGGTGATGTGTTCGAAGGGCTGGCAGTAAAAAGGAGTTAGGCGGTTTTAATTATCAGGCTGGTAAAAGGCAGAGGCTTTATAAAAAAAATTACTTATGAATCAATAAAAAATTTTATAAATAGGGGGTTTTATAATGAATATCAATGATAAGACGGCTATAGTAACCGGTGGAGCTTCAGGGCTGGGAGAGGCGGCTGTAATTTCACTTTTCAATGCAGGTGCCAATGTTGTTATAGCTGACCTTAATGAGGAAAAGGGGAAAGCCTTGGCAGAAAAACTCGGCGATAGGGTAATTTTTGTAAAAACTGATGTTGTTTCAATTGCAGATGTAGAAAACGTATGCAAGACGGCTATAGATAAATTTGGCGCAATTCACATCTTGGTAAATAATGCCGGGCTAGGTACTGTAGGGAAGACTATTGGTAAAAACGGTCCGTTAAATATCGATGTTTTCAAAAAGACTGTTGAAGTGAATCTCATCGGAAGCTTTAATATGTTGAGCCATGCAGCCTGGGAAATGAGTAAAAACCAGGCAGAAGACGGCGAAAGAGGAGTTATTGTCAATACTGCTTCAGTAGCAGCTTTTGAGGGACAGATTGGGCAGGTTTCCTATGCAGCTTCAAAAGCAGGTATTGTTGGAATGACATTGCCGGCCGCACGGGATTTGGCTAGAGATGGAATAAGAGTTTGTAGTATTGCTCCCGGGATTATTGACACCCCAATGTTGGCGCAGGTTCCTGAGCCGGCCCGCCAGTCCCTGGCAAAACAGGTCCCCTTTCCTTCTAGGTTAGGAAAACCCGAAGAATTTGGGATGTTGGTGCAACATATTGTTGAAAACGGATATTTAAACGGCGAATGTATCCGCCTTGACGGAGCAATTCGCATGGGGCCTCAATAGTCCTAAAGCATGTATAAGAAATTATCAGATGTTTTGGCTGCTATTTTGGGGAAGAGGATATTTTCAATGTTGAGGAGATATACAAGAGTAAATTGATGTCAGCAGATGAAGCTGTTAACTTAATCCAGGACGGTTGGGGCGTAGCTGTCCCGGTAGCTATCGGGACAGCTACGCCCCAACTATTAAATGCCCTGACCCTCCACAATTGGCAGGTATAGCAGGTAAATCAGCTATTGAAAAAGCTGGTATAGAAACAACTGATGTACAGGAAGTTCTGGTTGGACACTGTTTGCAAGGTGGAGCAAAAGGACATGATTATAAGAAAAGGTGCCATCTCCGCCGCAAAAGGAGAAAAGGTAATCATTCCGATAATAAACACGAGGGACGGCAGTATTATTGCCGTGGGAAAGGGTAACGCAGATTGGAATAATTCTGCTCCTCACGGAGCGGGGCATTTAATGAACCGAAAAAAGCCAGGAAATCTGTAAGTCTGAAAGAATATAAGGAAAGCATGAAAAATATCTGGTCAACTTCTGTCAAAAAGAGCATCGTAGACGAAGCCCCGATGGCTTATAAGCCTAAAGGCGAGATAATGGAGAACATTGAAGAAATCGCAGAGATAATAGACATAATAAGGCCCTTAGAAGGAAGGGGAAGAAGTAGAGTTCAAAACGCAGTATGTTGACAAGCGGTTTTGGCGGAACCCTGACTTGGCATTCGCGCAGGCAGTCAGGGAAACTCCCCGGATGGGCAATCTGGAGAGGATAAGCGACCACTGCCGCAATATTGCAGGATATGTCTTAAGGGAATATTAATAAAGAAGACTCATCCTTGACCCTGGAAGAATATGCGCAGATTACTGGTGTTTTTATTCTTTGTAGAGAAGAGGAGCCGTGTATACCGCAAAAAGCGCTGGGGGACGAATATTTTTAATTCTCCCGGTCCTACATATTCTTCAGGTCCATCGTTAATCCAGTTAGCAGCGTCAGGACTGATCTGCAGTTGAATCTTGATAGGTTCCTTTCCCTGATTTAAAGTACAGAAAGAATATATATTGAGAAGTAAAATATCCTGTACGGTGGAATTTTTTTTATTTGAACATGCTACTACATCTTCAACAAATTCTCTGCTCGGCTTGGCAAAATGGCCTTTAACTTCAACCGGGCCCTGAATTTTTACCGGTTCAACCAACTGTTTAACTTTTTCTACTGTGTTAATATTTAACCTGCCCCGAGAATCGGCATCGTACTCTCCTATTGGGAATACCCGCTTAAGAATTGCATCCTCAATCCATAGAGTTCCGGTTTCCTTTATGCCTAATTCCAGATAGGCGTAATCTGATCCCGGGGGAATAGAAACCACTCCATAATAGTAATCTTCCTCTGGTTCAACAACAAATTGCAAAGCAGCATATGAAGCGCGGGTAGAAGCGCTGTTGATAAAATGCACGATAATGGTAGCGCAACATTTTTTTGGGGTTTTCAGTATAGCTCCTGCTTCCCAGATTTGTCTTTCATATACCGGAATTTTGTAGCAACGCTGCTGGCAGATGCTTGCAAGCTGGGTGGATTTGTTGGTTATTCTGATTGCATAGGAATATGATCCTGTTTTCTCCCGGTAAAAGCTGCTTGACCTGGGTCTCTTGCATTTTTGCCAACCGGCAGCGAATTCTCCTGATATGCTGGGGAAAACAAAATTATGGTTATATATTTTATTAACTTGCGAGGTGTAACAAGGCTCCATTTTATTTCTCTGGTTTCCTTTCAAGTTTAAAATTCAACTTTTATAAAATATTTATGGGTGAATACTGTATCTTAGAATGACTTATAGAACTAATAAAACCCTGTTAAAAATTGGCTAAAAAAGCAAAGGCAACTTTGAAGTTGCCTTTGCTTTTAAAATAAGCTGGCTCTCTTTTAATAACAAAAAAACAGTTATTTCTGAGCCTGGTAAATTATGCTCAGAGTTACAGGGCTGGAAGCATTGACCGCTTTGTAGTATACTCGGGCATATTTTACTAATAAAGAACTGGTAAGAAAAACCAGGCTATTCTGGTTAAGTGTTACTGGTGCAACTTCCTGCAGCCAGTCTGACTCTGCTTCTGCTGTGGCACTCATCTGAATCTCAACTACTGCGTCATTAGCAGCTTCGGAAATATTTTTAATTGTATATGTCCATGCTTCTTGCCCCAATACTACCTGTTGTGCAGTACTCGCGTAGTCAGTTGAACTATAGCTGGAAACGGTGTATTCTACTTCAGTAGTTGCATGATCAGCGATTTGCACAGTCAGATCTGCTACCTGGCTAATAGCGACTGCCTCTGTTTGGCAGACTGCTAGAGTATCCACCTGGCTAATAGGCACTGCTTCTGTCTGGCAGACGGACAGAGTGTCAACCTGGCTTATGGCAACCGCCTGTGTTTGGCAAACAGACAGAGTATCGACCTGGCTTATGGGTACTGCTTCTGTTTGGCAGACTCCCAGTGTTGAAACCTGGCTAATAGGCACTGCTTCTGTCTGGCAGACGGCAAGAACGTCACTGCTGGTGATCTCCATTATTCCAGTTACTGAAAGAGAACCGTCAGCATCAGTTTTTAGTGGAACATTTTCTGAACCGTAGATTTTTACCCTTAGCCGGTCAGCTTCGTCCTGAAATATTTTATAGTTTGGCATCCTGAATAATCCCTCCTTGTAAACTTGTTATTTTAATTTATGTATTTGCCCGTTCCGTTGCTACTGCATTAAAAATAGCTATTTTTTTATAAGTAACAAAAAAAGCTGGTTCAGCATATGTAAATGAATGAAATGATTAAAGGGAGTTATCGGACCTTGGGTGCTAGACTGAGTGTTTGCCTGCTTATCAGAAATGAAGAAAAGTACTTGTTCCGCTGCCTTTCCAGCGTAAAAAATGTTGCTGATGAAATTATAGTCGTTGATACCGGTTCAACGGACAACTCGCTGGAAATTGCGGGCAGATTTACGGGGCATATTTATACTTTTGAGTGGTGTGATGATTTTAGTGCTGCCCGGAACTTCGCCCTGGAAAAAGCTTCGGGAGAGTGGGTCTTGGTTCTTGACGGTGACGAAGAACTGGACGCTGACAGTGAAAAATCCCTGCGTAATAAGATTGATAACGGTGGTGCTGAGGCTTATCTCATAAAAGTTATCAATTATTATGAAAATGGTAATGAACTCCTGTCTGCTCCCGATGTTATACTTCGACTTTTTAGAAATAACAAAGAATACCGTTATACCGGAATTATTCATGAGCAGGTTATTAACAGCATTTTATCTTACAACCCTGAGGCAAAAATAGAAATTGCTGAGGATATCTGTATTTTTCACTACGGCTACATGAAAGAACCGCTGGAGAGTAAGGAAAAGTTGAAGCGTAATATGGGTTTGCTCCTAAAAGCTGCAGCAGGGGACCCTGATAATATATTAAACCGCTATCATCTGGGAATTGAATATTACAGGGCCCGGGAATTTGAAAAAGCTTTAGACCATTTCCTTTTTGCCTATAGCAGGGCTGATCTGCGGGCTGTATATGTCCCCAAATTAATGCGCAATACAGCTTTATGCTATTATTTTTTAGGCAGACCAGAAGATGCCCTGATGTTTATAGATAACGAGTGGGCTAAGGTTTTTCCGGATCAAGGGGATTTGTTTTATTTAAAGGGTGTTATTTGCAGGGACCTGGGGTACTATTACCAAGCATATGAAGCTTTCAAGAGGTCACTTTCAGTACCAGCCCAGCCAGCTTACTATGGAAATGTTTACTGCCAGAACCACTATAAAACCTATTACTTCCTGGGGGGGCTGGCAGAATATTTTATGGATAAGGAAAGTGCTCTCTTTTATTACTTTGAATCACTGAAACACAACCCGCGCATGTTCGCTTCCCTCAAGCGAATGATAGCCATACTTAATCCCCGAATTAACCCGGAGTATACTGTTAATTCTTTGAATAAGGTTTTCGACTTAAGTGACCCAAATTTGCAGGCCGATTTGGCTTTAACATTTTATCACGAAGGTGCTTACCAGCTCGCACTTGACTGTATAGAGCGTGCAGCAGGCTATATGCCCTTAGCGGAAAACATGCTTTTACTTCGCGGTTTGTGTTTGATGCGAAGCAGGCAATATGATGAAGCGGTAGAACAGCTTAATTTTATTAACAGGGATAGAAATATGTTTATAGAAGCACAGCAGAACCTATTATTATTCTTCTGGTTACAAAAAAATAAAAAAGCAGATGGGGAATGCCTCGAAAAAATGAAAA
>JACIYB010000075.1 GCA_014360155.1 Syntrophomonadaceae bacterium | reverse complement strand
AATAAAAATCAAGCAAATTTAAATCCCGATTCCATAGCCGTTCATATTGGTCAGATAACTATTGAGATCAATAAAGGTTTTGATAAGCATCTTCTCCGGGAGATTGTACAGGTTCTGCAAACAATATGATAAGCGAAATATCAAACCGACAGGTTTATCTAGCTTGCGGCAGCACTGATCTTAGAAAATCCATAGACGGATTGGCGGTACTAGTTAAAGAAACATTCGACTTGGACCCATTCAGCCCGTGCCTGTTTGTATTCTGCAACCGCAAGCGGGACAAACTTAAGATTCTGCAGTGGGAACACAATGGATTCTGGCTGCACTATCGGCGTCTGGAGAGAGGTAAATTTGACTGGCCTACGGACAATACTGACGTGGTCAGTATCAGCTACCGTGAACTCCGCTGGCTATTGGATGGCTTGTCACTTAAACAAAATCGGGCTCATAAAGCAGTTAAAGAGCGCACCGTTCTTTAAAAGGAAACTGGATTTTAGGAATATTTCATTACTTTTAAGATATAGAGATGTCGATTTTCTGGTATAATTAACCTATGAACATCCAAGAAAATTCGGCCCAGGTAATAGAACAACTTAATGATAAAATTCTTACCTTAGAGCAGCAAATTGCTGAACTTAATGCCAAGCTAAAATGGTATGAGGAACAATTTCGTTTGAGCCGCCAGAGACAATTTGGTGTTTCCAGCGAGAAGTCTGATCCTGAGCAGATTAGTCTATTTAACGAGGCTGAAGATATAGCTAACCCTGCGGTCGAAGAACCAACTGTGGAAACCATAACCTATCAGCGGAAGGAAAAACAGGCCGGGCAAAGAGAAAAAAAATTAGCTGACCTGCCAGTTGAAACAATCGAATACCGCCTATCGGAACACGAACAAATCTGCCCCTGCTGCCAGGGTAAACTGCATGAAATGAGCACCCAGGTAAGGCAGGAGCTAAAGATAATACCGGCCCAAATCAAAGTCGTTAAGCATGTCCAGTACATTTATGCCTGCCGCCAGTGCGAGAAAGAAAACATTACAACCCCGATTATTAAAGCTGAAATGCCCATGCCAATTCTGCCGGGCAGTCTAGCTTCTCCCTCGCTGGTGGCTTACATAATGGATCAGAAGTACACTAACAGTCTGCCGTTATACCGCCAGGAGCAGCAATTCTCACGTCTGGGTATTGAACTATCCCGGCAGACCATGGCTAACTGGCTGCTGGCTGCCGCTGATCCCTGGCTTAAAATAATATATGACCGGATGCATGAACATTTGCTTAAGCGGGATATCCTGCATGTTGATGAGACGACCTTGCAGGTACTGAAAGAACCGGGGCGTTCTGCCAAATCCAAATCATATATGTGGCTATACCGAACTGGAAGAGATGGTCCGCCGATTGTTCTGTACGATTACCAGACAACAAGAGCCAGCAAGCATCCGGACAATTTTCTATCTGGCTTTAAGGGCTATTTGCAAACCGATGGCTACAGTGGTTATGGCAAACTGACTGGCGTTACGCTGGTCGGCTGCTGGGCGCACGCGCGACGGAAATTTACAGAAGCCCTCAAGGCCTTGCCGACTGCTCAGAAAGATAAACCGGTAGCGGCCAAAGTAGGGCTTAACTACTGTAACAGACTATTTGCCATTGAAAGACAGCTTAAAGATAAATCTGTCAAAGAGCGATATGAAAAACGGCTTGAGTTGGCTAAGCCGATACTTGACGAATTCCATATTTGGCTTAAAAAACAGCGCCAACAAACCCTACCCAAAAGTGCTTTTGGGCAGGCTATTGCTTATTGCCTGAACCAATGGGATGATCTAAGCCACTTCCTGCTGGATGGCAGGTTGGAGATAGACAACAATCGTGCTGAGCGCTCTATTAAGCCATTTGTCATTGGCAGGAAAAACTTCCTGTTCTCCAACACTCCCAGAGGTGCCAGAAGCAGTGCTATTATCTACAGCATAATTGAAACAGCCAAGGAAAATAATCTTAAGCCTTACAATTATCTAATGTATCTTTTTGAGCAGCTGCCGAATGTAAATACGAATGATGTCGCTGTTATTAACAGCTTACTACCCTGGTCAGATACACTGCCCGAAGAATGCAGAATGTCTAAAAAGGAGAATAACTCAGATAACAACTAATTCAAGGTGTTCGCTATCATACGCTTACAAAAAGCTGATCTTATAATACAGGTATTTACTGAATTAGGCCTACCATTACTTGTTGTTGGTGATGGACCGCAGTTTGAAGAGTGTCAACGGATTGCGGGAAAAAATGTGAAGATGTTAGGATTTCGCAGTAATGAAGAAGTAGCTGATTTGATGCAGAGAGCCAGGGCATTGGTTTTTGCCGCTGATGAGGATTTTGGGATAGTACCGGTAGAAGCTCAAGCCTGTGGGACACCTGTTATAGCTTATGGCAAGGGCGGGACTACGGAAACCGTAATTCCTGCTGATGGGACAAACTGGGATGAGGCTACCGGAGTTTATTTTCATGAACAAAGTGTTTATGCTTTAAAAGAGGCTGTAAAGCAATTTGTTGAATGGGAGAATAAATTTGATTCCCTGGTGATAAGAAAAAATGCGGAAAGGTTTGGTAGGGAGAGATTTAAACGCGAAATTTCTGAGTTTGTAGAGGAAAAGTACAACGAGTTTAAAGAGAGGTCTTTTAATAAGTGAGCAAGGGTATATATTATCCCAACGTTATGATGGAATTATGATGAAGAAATTTAATAACCAGAACCCGGTAATAAATACTGTTTTAATCTCCCTCGGTACGGGCCTCAGCAAGGTTCTGGGTTTTGTTCGGGAGATGAGCATAGCCTTTTTTTTCGGGGCTTCTTATGTGGTGGATGCTTACCTGGTGGCTTTGATGATACCGCAGGTTTTGTTTGCTGTGGTAGGTGGGGCATTAACTACTACGATTATACCACTGGTTACCGAATATAAGGAAAGAGAAGGTATGGATTCAGTCCTGACCCTGGTTAACTCGGTTACCAGTTTTATGGCTGCGGTTTTGGCGGTTATTATTCTTTTGGGAGAAGTATTTGCCCTGTATGTTGTAAAACTGCTGGCACCGGGGTTCAGCGGGGAAGTGGTGCAGCTTACGGTAAGTTTAAGCCGGATTATGTTCCCGGCTATGATGTTTATGGGGCTTGCTGGGTTGGGAACCGGTATTCTCCAGAGCCAGAGGCGTTTTTTGTACCCAGCTTTTATCGGTATTCCGTACAATGTCTTAATTATCGGCTCGCTTTTTGTTTCTGCTAAAATATGGGGAATAACGGGTTTAGCGGTAGGTACTCTTTTGGGGATTGTGTCTCAGTGGCTTTTCCAGGTTCCTGATTTACGGAAAACCGGCTGTCGTTTCAGGATTAAGGTTGATTTTTCTCATCCTGGTTTTCGCAAGATGGGCAAGCTTATTTTGCCGGTAATTATTGGTGCCGGTGCTGCGCAGATTAACGTGCTGGTTGACCGGATGCTGGCTTCCGGCTTGGTGGAAGGCAGTATTGCTGCTTTAAATTATGCTAACAAGCTCAATATCCTGGCATTGGGAGTTATTGCAGTTGCGGTTGCTAACGCCATGTATCCGGAGTTTGCGGAAGCTCACGTTTTAAATGATAGCCGGAAGTTTTTAAATTCTGTATTGCGCTCGTTTAACGGCCTTCTGCTCATTATTCTGCCTTTTTCGGCCGGGATGATAATATTGAGGGAGCCGCTGGTGAGGGTGGTTTATCAGCGAGGGGCGTTTGATGATACGGCTTTTGCCCTTACGGTTATTGCGCTTTTTTTCTATACCCTGGGGCTTCCGGCCATGTCTTTGCGGGAGATAATACTGCGGGCTTTTTATTCCCTGCAGGATACTAAGACCCCGATGGTTATTGGAGTAGTCACGGTAGTGATAAATATTATCCTTAATATAATACTGGTCAGGTATTTGGCGCACGGCGGGCTGGCTCTGGCTACATCAATATCTGTGACAGCAGGGTTGCTCATGCTTTTGTGGTATTTGAGAAAGAAGCTGGGGCACATAGGCGGTGCAGTTATTTTAAAGACTGGGGCGAAGGTGGGGTTCAGCTGCCTGGTGATGGGGGCGGCAGTGGTGTTTCTTTACAACCGGATGCAGGGAGTGCTGGGAGATGGTTTGGTAGGTGACTTGGCGGTAATCTGTGCCTGTGCTGCAGCAGGGGCTGGGGTTTATTTTGCACTGATAAAATTTTTGAAAGTGGAAGAGTTTGAATGGCTGGTGGGCAAGGTTTGCAGCAGGTTCAGGAGATAGGGGCTGTACGGGGATAACGGGTATAAAGTGTTTTTTGACATGCAGGAGGCAGCTGCCGGCGGGTTAACCAGCCGAAACAGTAGATGGAGGGATTTTTGTGATACTTGTTACCGGGGGAGCAGGGTACATAGGATCGCACGTGGCTAAGGAGCTGCTTTTTAACGGGCATGATGTTGTTATTCTCGATAATTTGTCAACAGGGCATAAGGAGACCGTAAAGACGTTAAAAGAAATGGCTCAGGGGAGAAAAGGGGTAGGTGAGCTGGAGTTTGTGTTCGGTGATACAGGAGATAAGGAGCTGCTTGTTTCGCTGCTGAGGGAGAAAGCGGTTTCATCTGTTGTCCACCTGGCGGCTTTCAGTCTGGTAGGAGAATCCATGCAGAACCCGGGGAAGTATTTTGATAATAATACTTCAAGGGCAGTGAATATACTGGAGTGTATGGTGGAGTGCGGGGTTAGGAATATAGTTTTTTCTTCTACGGCAGCGGTGTACGGTGAGCCGGTAGAGGTACCTATAACCGAAGACCACCCGGTTAAGCCAACTAATGTCTACGGGGCTTCCAAGGTAATGGTGGAGGAAATCCTGCGCTGGTATGACCGTATTCATGGAATAAAGTACGTGTCCCTGCGGTATTTCAACGCTGCCGGGGCAGATGAGAGCGGGCTTATAGGGGAGTGGCACGAGCCGGAGACCCACCTGATACCTATAGTTATGCAGAAGGTGCTGGGGCAGCGGGACAAGCTGACTGTTTTTGGCGATGATTATCCTACTCCTGACGGTACCTGTATCAGGGATTATATCCACGTTACCGACCTGGCCCGGGCGCATATTTTGGCTTTGGAAGCACTTGAGGGCGGTATGGGTTCGAAGGTGTATAACCTGGGGAACGGCAGCGGCTATTCGGTTAGGGAAGTGATAGATACAGTGTCGGAAGTTGTGGGACAAGATGTCGTTTATGATATTGGCGAACGGAGGGCAGGTGACCCGGCAGTATTGGTTGCCAGTTCGGATAAGATAAAAAAGGAGCTGGGCTGGAAGCCTGGATATCCGGAGCTTAAAGATATAGTCAGGTCAGCCTGGAAGTGGCACTGGGGTTAACTGGCTACCTGCAATAGAATTAGCATGTTTGTTATTTTGGGACTTAATAGTAGTCAATATATGCATCATTTTGAGATTTTTATAAGTAAAGGGGATTTATAACGTAATTACTTCTGGGGGATGGTTTGGATGTTTATATCTTATTTTGATGAAAGTGGCGATGATGGGTTTCCTCAGTATTCTTCGCCAATTTTTTTGTTAACCAGTATCTATATGCCTCATACAAAATGGAAAGATAACTATAATAGAATTTATGAAGGAAGGAAGGAGCTAAAAGATAAATACGGGTTCCCGATAAAACTAGAATTTCATACAAAGCACTTGTTAACTAATAAAAATCCATATAGGTCATATAGATGGAGCGACTCACAAAGACAC
This sequence comes from Syntrophomonadaceae bacterium, assembly GCA_014360155.1. Lineage (GTDB taxonomy): Bacteria > Bacillota > Syntrophomonadia > Syntrophomonadales > Syntrophomonadaceae > JACIYB01. The sequence goes on along the minus strand of JACIYB010000075.1, from coordinate 4,748 downwards.
GACATTATATTTGATTTATTTCAGCTAATTTCTGAACTAGATATAAGAATAATTAATGTAGCAATTATCAAAGAAAACATAAAAAAAGAAGATTATAGCGTATTAGATAGAGCCCTGACTTATAATATTCAAAGAATTGAAAATGATTTATCAAAACTTAATAGCCCGGATACGAATTTTTTAATAATTACTGATGAGGGTAGAATAGGTAAGATGAGAAAGACCTCCAGAAAAATTCAAAGATTTAATCTTATTCCGTCAAAAATTTATCCGGGAACGGTATACCAGGAGAATATTAGGCTATTTATTGAAGATCCGCTGGCAAAAGAATCTGATGAATCGTATTTCTTACAAATTGCGGATTTAGTATCGTATATTACATATCTGTATAGTATAAAAAAATTCATAAATAAAGAGTGGGCCAATAGAGTGAAAAATGTTCTATCTATGGAAGATGTTATATTACTGCTAAATACAATCAAACCTCGTTTAAATTGCAAAGCGGCAATGGATAACGAATTTGGGATTGTGAATTATCCTAAGAGATAAAAAACACCACCTACAGCGTATTCACACTTTCAGTGGTTCACTAATACTATATCATTTTATATAAATTGAGTCAAATACAAAAATAATTAAATCTTTAACGCATCTAGGGGAAACGTAATTTGTTAATTTTTAGGAAAGAAGGTTAAAATTAGGATTTTTTGGGATAATAAGGGATGATTTTGGTTACTGGAGGGCCGGTTATATTATGTGATAATTTAATATCAGGGGGTTTTTGCTCATGTTAATACAATGTACAAAGAAACTTTTGGATCAATTGAATATAAAGCCAGCCTCTTCTGCAAGTGAAGAGCCCTTATTTTCCTGGCATGCCAACTTAATAAGAGTAAACCGCAGGAAAGCTGTAGTGCTTGTGAATGATAAAAACAGGTATGTTATAGTTCTTCATGGGTTGAAGGCCAAGGACTTTAAAAGATTAGATGATCTGGTTTTACAAGCCATCCGTGAAACTTTCCGAGATGAGTGTATTGAGGATAAGATTATAGAGCAGTTCATTAATCACTCTAAGGAAATCACCTACACAAAAACAAAAGACAGATCGTCCGTATCAAGAGTAAACAAGGCATGTGAATTAGTACATAGTTTCGAAGATTTAATGCAGGAGGGATCCATTAATCAAAGTGTTATGAATATCAGGATGAGCAGGTTATTAGTTGGTGGCGGGCCTCAAAAATATGTAAGACCTAATGAGGAATTGTATAAAGACCTTGAGGCTTTTGCAGGTAAACCTATTTTTTCCTGTAAAGCTGTAGAGCTTAAAGTAACACTGGATCTGGAAAAGCATAATGTGTGGCGTAGAATTATCGTTCCAGCTAATATGACATTTAATAAGCTGCATAAGGTTTTGCAAGCAGCCTTTGGCTGGAAGGATTACCATCTGCACGAATTCTATATTTATAGTGATGAAATATCTGATAATGGCTTATCCATCAACCACTCCGGATATCATAAAGAAGGTTATAAGCCAATTGTTAATTTGGTCTGCGATGAAGAAGCATTTGCATATCCTAATGATGTATCCATGAAGCTTGAAACGGGTGTTAAGCTGTCAGAATACATACCTGCCAAAATAAAATACAACTATGATTTTGGGGACAATTGGCAGCATTATATTGAGGTTGAAAGAGTTATTGATGATTACGATAAAAATTATCCTGTATGTCTTGAAGGTGGAGGAAATACACCGCCTGAAGATGTAGGCGGGAAGCACGGGTATGAAGAGTTCCTTGAAATCATAGCTGATGAGAGGCATCCGGAACGTGAGGATATGGCAGCATGGGGAGCAAGCCAGGGATATAGTGATTTTGATATTAAGATGGTGAACAGGGCGATAAAGATTGTATATGTGATGGATTGATTAAGGGGAAACGCGAGTTGACAAATTTTTTACCTTGCAGGATTTTCAGGACAAAGAAGCCGACCCGGTTTACCGGGCAAAATTAAAAGATAAAGATGTTATCTTTTATGTCTTAATGGAATTCTACCAGATGATTATTATATAGAAGGAGAAACATAATGATGGAAGATTTTAGAAGATTGGGACAATTTACGGGAGATAAGGCATTAGAAACGGTGTTGAAAGACCATTCTGACCTGCGGTTACTATGGGAACGACGGCCTATATTAAAAAGTCCTGTTGAGATAAATGGGACAAACCCTATTTTGTATATACTGCTAGAGTCCATAATTGAGCATCAGGTAATAAAAAACGATTCCCCTGAGGTCAGAGCTGCTCTTGAGAGGTTGATGAAAAACGGTATTTTGCTGGGAATTTATGTCTAAAATGTAGTGGCAAAATGACACTTGTGAAAAATATAACATCGATCTGGCGGGGGATACGGCGATCGAACTGACAAACTCAGGAAAAATTACCCGTGCCTGTTTATTTACCCTGAAGCTATACAACTTGGGGTAATTTCTTAACCACTCTGGGCGGTTGATTTTACCCTCCAGGGCTTCTACGTTCAATCCGGGAGATGGATGGTAGGGAGGATTGGTTAAGCAATGTTCAAAATACTCTCTTTTCTCTTCAATTTGTTGCGCTAATTCCCGGTTAAATTCATGGATATTAGCCAATTCCCTATCATAGGTATCGCTTCTGCGAAATTTGATCTTTCTGGTCATGCCTGCGGCTTGCTGTATTCGGTGTAACGCTTATTTTTAAGGTCATCAGCAGCCTTGTCCAGCAAGTCATTAAAACGCTGCTCGTCTTCTGGGGAAAGTGCCCAAAAATCATCCTGATCAGATTCCCCTGCTATTTGAATAGGAATCTGAAAATCTCGGGCAATCGCTTTGAGCAGTTCCCGTAATTCTTCCGGTGTCAACTGATCTCTTTTTATTTCCGTGAGATACTTTTTTACTTTAGGTGATGGAAGCATGATAACACCCCCTTGGCTACATTATATCGAAACTGGTGAAAACTTACAACCAAGCGAGTCCAAACTTTTGAATTGAAGCGAGGGATAGGTATGAATTTATGGCATAAGAGGGAAGGCAGCGCTTCAGCCATCATTGGTATGCTTACCGTAATGCTGGTTATGATGCTTTTCGCCCTGGCGTTTGATACGGCAGATGTGGTACCTGAAGCACCCGGTGGAGTAACTATGGTTCCTTTACGGGGAGTGCTTGATTTCTTTGGAGCCGACTTGAATTATGATGGTGTCTCTCAGGACGTGACGGTGAAAGATAAAAATATAATTGTTAAACTCCTTATGGGGGAAAATACCGCCTTAGTAAATGAACGGCAAGTAAAACTGTTGCGACCGGCTGAAATTAAAAATGGCCGGACGCTCATACCGCAACATCAGCGATGTTCCTTACCCGGAGTTCGATGACCCGAACAAGGCTGCAGTAATCTACTCGCGTCTTTTAAGCAACGGCATTTACTTCAACGTCCTTGGGACCAGCGCCAACCAGGCCCGGGCGTAAAGCGTCATTGCCCAGAATAACGGCAAGGGCACCTTCATTACCAACAGTAACAAGGTGAATGGTAAGCAAAGGTTAAGTATTGATTTGAGTGGGGTGTCTACCTTGGAGCAAATTGTTTTTAACAAGATGATGCTTTTTAGTACTGTATATCATCATCATAAGGTTCGGACTGCAGAATGTTTATTCAGGTCGATATTTGAAGATATAGTAAAGAGCGGTTTTACTATACAGGGAAGAAATTTTACCAGTGCTGCTGATTTTTTATTTTTTACAAACGATGATATATTTAGTTTGGCCAGACAGCCTGAATTAGGACTTGCTTCGGTTTTTGCGGCTAATTTGAGTTATAGGATTTTACCTAAACGTGCATTGGTAATATCAGCAAAAACAATCGCTGAAAATACCTCAAACCTGCAGAAAATTATGGGGTTGGTTGAAAATAGAGATAGCTTAAGGCTAATAAGGCAAGCTATTTCAGATGAAACGGTTAAAGTAGGTGAACCTGTGTCAGTAGAAGAAATATGGGTAGATATTCCGATAACGCCAAAATTTAAAGAAGGGGCAGAATGGCCGATAAAAAGTTTAGGCTCGGAAGAAAAATATCAACGGTTGCGTGATGTTTTTCCGGTCGAAGATTGGACTAAAGCTTTTTCACAAAATAAATGGCAGGGGTATGTCTTTACAAAGCCGCAAAGCCAAAAGGTTGTTTATGAAGCTGCCAGAACGGTTTTTGAGTCTGTCTTTGGGATTAAGTTTAATGATTATGCGGGAATTCTCTGCAAAATGGATAATGATAAGCAATAAAAGTTCATTCAGTGTTCACTTGACTACTAAGCTATACTTTTGCGACTGATGTCCTTTGAGCCATTGCCAGGAAGCTTATCCCCGGAAGTCGGTGCTGGGGTTGGGCTCTATTTAGCCCACTTGTATAATAGAGTTGTTTCACTGACGTGCCTATCAAGAACAGATCTTTGACAATCACATAGGAATTCTGGGGCAACCTGGATAACTATTTTCGTAGGCAGGGGACTTCGATAGGCCCCCTTGGGAAGCCAAGCTATCTCGACGTTTAGAGTGAAGCCCCTCCCATGTGAGATGGTCTCGTATGAGCACGTTGTGGGCCGACTCGGAAGGTTGAAGGCAGAAATAGGATGGTCTATGAAGAAGAAGACTGGGTTGATGAAGAAATGACAAGCCATCGGGAGTGGGATGAGTAGAGTGGTTCAGTTTTTGGTTGACATTCGCAGAAGCTT
>JACIYB010000074.1 GCA_014360155.1 Syntrophomonadaceae bacterium | reverse complement strand
AGTTGACTGTGCCAACGGTGCTGCTTACAGAGCTGGTCCAGAATTATGGCAGAGGCTTGGGGCCCGGGTTATACCTATTTACAATAAGCCCAACGGGTTAAACATAAACGACGGGTGCGGGTCTACCCACCTAGACGGTCTGAAAGAAGCGGTTTTGCAGTATAAAGCGGATTTCGGCATAGCCTATGATGGTGATGCTGACCGCTGTATTGCCGTTGACGAGAAAGGTAATGAGCTCGACGGGGACTACATAATGATGATATGCGCTCTTGACATGCACCGCCGCGGTAAACTGGTGCCGGCAAAGGTAGTGGCTACTGTAATGAGCAACATAGGTTTTGATATGGCTTTGAGGGAAAAGAATATAGAAGTTGAAAGCTGCAAGGTCGGGGACCGCTATGTGCTGGAAAAGATGCGGATAACCGGTGCTGTTTTGGGAGGGGAACAGTCCGGGCACATAATTTTTCTGGAGCATGCTACGACCGGAGACGGTATCCTGACCTCCCTTAAGCTGGCTGAGGTAATAAAGCGCACCGGTTTGCGCCTCTCCGAGTTAGCCGGGAACATGAAAAAACAGCCCCAGATGCTGGTGAATGTCAGGGTGAAGGATAGAGAACCGGTACTGGCCAATGAGCAGGTAGTTGCAGTCTTGGAAGAGGCTGAGAAGAAGCTGGGTGAATGGGGCAAGCTAGTTGTAAGGCCTTCCGGGACCGAGCCTCTGGTTAGAATAATGGCCCAGGGGCCAGACCAAGAATTGTTAAAGGAGGTGATAGATGAGATAAGGGGAGTGATAGAAAAAGTTGAGGAAAGATAGAAGCCGATATTTAACTGCAAGCGCCTGGCCCGGTGCTGAACGAGAGCGCCGGGTGACGAGGAGGGGGTTTATCGAGGTGTCGGCGGGTGCCCCCCGGTGCAGCCACCATCGTAAGTACAGCCGCAAAACCGGGTAGCAATACCCGGGACAAAGGGCTATACAGTGGAGAGTTTTTTTGCTCTGGTATTTTGTCAAAAACCGGGATTTTATTGCCTGATTTAATATGAGAACAGCTCCTTGGGGATAAAGGCTAAAGGTTAGCCCCTAAGCTATTTTCATTGGCAGTTGTGTCCTCGGGGCATGAGAGGTTAATTAATGATAAAGGGTTTTAAACATACAGTTGGGAGGAAATATTAGTGTGTGGAATAATGGGATATGTCGGGAGGGGCAATGCCGTCCCGGTAATTATAGACGGCCTTAGCAAACTCGAATACCGCGGTTACGATTCTTCAGGAATAGCTGTATACAACGGCGGGGAAATACACGTTAATAAAAAAAAGGGGCGGCTGGCTGATATGGTATCTGCCTTGGGAGAGAAGTGGCCGGAGAGCAATCTGGGGATCGGCCATACCCGCTGGGCTACCCACGGTGTGCCTGAGGACCGTAATGCTCACCCGCACAGTGATTGCAGCGGCAGGATAGTTCTCGTGCACAACGGTATAATTGAAAACTACGCCGTACTGCGCAGGGAGCTCATACTGGAGGGGCACGATTTCGTGTCGGAAACCGACACCGAAGTCTTGGCCCACCTTATAGAGAAATATTACCAAGGTTCATTGGAGCAGGCGGTGCGCAAGGCCCTGTCTTATGTGCAGGGTTCCTTTGCCCTGGCAGTAATAAGCCGTGATGAACCTGACCGGATAATAGCTGCCAGGAGGGACAGCCCACTCATAATCGGGCTGAATGAAGGGGAAAAATACGTAGCGTCTGATATACCTGCTGTTTTGGAGCGCACAGCCGATGTTTATATTCTGGAAGACAACGAATTTGCAGTCATAACCCCTGATGCGGTAAAAATAACGGATTTCTCTGGGAACCCGGTTAAAAAAGAAATATTCAAGGTGCCTTGGGACCCTGTGTCAGCGGAGAAAGCAGGATATGACCATTTCATGCTCAAAGAGATACACGAGCAGCCGGAAGCCCTCAGGAAAACTTTGAGAGGGCGGATAAAGGATGGGGCGGTGGATTTTGCCGAGCTGCAGATAGACGATGCAATAAAAAACATGGGGAAAATATACATTGTGGCGTGTGGTACAGCTTACCACGCTGGGCTCGTGGGCCGGCTGGCCATTGAAAAACTGGCCCGTATCCCGGTAGAGACAGACATCGCTTCTGAATTCAGGTACAGGGATGTGCTCTGGGCTCCGAATGATTTAATGATAGTTATAAGCCAGTCGGGAGAAACTGCTGACACTCTCGCAGCTTTGCGGGAAGCCAGGCGCAATAAGGTGAAAGTATTGGCAGTGACCAATGTAGTGGGAAGCTCGGTGGCCCGCGAGGCAGATAGGGTTATATATACCCATGCTGGGCCTGAGATCGCTGTTGCTTCTACCAAAGCGTATTCTACCCAGCTGGCTGTCATGTACCTGCTCGCCCTGTACATGGCCCAGGTCAAGGGCACCTGCAGTAATGATGAAATACTGAGGCTGAGCAGCGAACTCCTCTATATGGACACAATTGTGGAGCAGGTTTTGAAAGAGCAGGAGAAAATTAAGGAACTGGCCTGGAGATACAGAGAGGTAGAGAGCACATTTTTCCTGGGCAGGGGCTTTGACTATGCGGTGGCAATGGAAGGTGCGCTTAAGCTTAAGGAAATATCATACATCCATGCGGAGGCTTATGCTGCCGGGGAATTAAAACACGGCCCCCTGGCCCTGATCGAGAATGGGGTGCCGGTCTTGGCACTTATCAGCCAGGATAACCTGGTGGAGAAAACCATGTCGAATATAAAAGAAGTAAAAGCCCGCGGGGCTGTAGTGATAGCGGTCTGCAAGGAAAACCTGCAGGAAGCCTGCCAGGAATGCGATGAACAGGTCTTGCTGCCTGATGTAAATCCTATCCTGGCACCGATAGCAGCCGTTGTTCCTTTGCAGGTATTTGCTTATTACATGGCGGTCTTCAGAGGGGCTGATGTCGATAAACCCAGGAACCTGGCCAAGAGCGTCACAGTGGAATAGGCAACTGTAGCGAAAAGAGGGATTTTATATATCTTAATCAGACATCTCATACAAGTGGGAAAGCGGTTCTGTTGAGAAAGTGTTAAAGAAAAAGAATAGAATAAGGGATAAGGTTAAAGGGGAAAGGAAGAAGCGAAGGGATGAGTGGGAAAGCCTTGAAAATGCGGGGTTTATGCTGCTTATCCCTTTTTCCTTTAATCCTTGGCCTTGTCTGTTTAAAACAGCTTTTTTCACACCAATTGGGCAGGTTTTGGGGAAAGTATAGAAGAAGTGTTGTTATTTTACGGAAAAACTTTATTGCTCCTCAGAAAACGATATCCAGGGTTTATGCGGGTTTGAGGAGGAGAAGGGGAAAAGAGTTTTTTTGAAGCCGACAGTTATTGGAATGTTTATTTGTTTGCTTTGCGAGGAGAAATGAGAATGAATGTAAAATTTTAGCAGGAAAAAGGCAGGCGAAGAAGAATAAGTTTAGTATAAGAGTTAAGTAAAAGAAAGGGGAGATATGTAGAGGGGTTTTTTGTCGAAAGAATGGATTTTTGCCAAATCGGGAAAGAGGGAGGGTATTGAGAGATGAAAAGGACCGTTTTTTTATTGGTTGCGTTGTTTCTGTTTGTTTTTCAAATAACGCAAGCAGCGCAGGCCCAAGAAGGTTTATCCCGGGGTGAGTTTGCTGCTATGCTGGTTGAGGCGAGCGGGATGGGATCAGATTTACCGCCTGCCGATTTGCTTGTGCAGGAAGGAATACTGAAGGGGTACCCCGACGGTAATCTTTACCTGGAGCGTGGAGTGACGCGGGTGGAAGCAGCTGCCTTAGCGGCAAGGACCCTGGGCATAACTGAGGGCCTTGGTTGCCCGTTCGAGGGTGATGCTGCTCTTGACGAAGAGCACTGGGGCTACACTTTTTGTTCTTGGTTAAGCCGCTTCGGGATTTTCGAGGGGGAACCGGACGAAATGCTCACTGAAGAAGAGGGGAGAGCTTTTTTAAACCGGGTGTTTTCTACGGATCCTGATGTTACTCTAATATCGGATAAGGTGCAGGAAAACACAAAAGCTGTTAAAACCATGCGTGCTGTTGTCGACGGCAACATGACCATTATTCCCCGACCGGGCGTTGAAGGAACGGAAGACCTGCAGCAGATGGACTTGTACATGAGGAGCGTTCAGGAATGGGTGCTTCCAGACAATATGCATCAGTCTACAACAATTGTTACTGACATTCCTGGGCTGGGCAGGCAGGAACTGTCTACAGACATGTACATGGTTAACGGTCGGGTGTACCAGGAAATTCCTGTTAATATTGAAACCGGCGAGACCGAGTGGATTCGCTATCCTGATGGATTGTTTGACTTAGAACAATTTATGAATGTGGAGGAAGCGACAGAGGTGATACCTGAGGGACTGGAAGATTGTTTCAACAGCAAGCTGCTGGGCACAAGGGAGGGAGAAGAAAAGGTCTATGAGATTGCCAGCTATGGCCGAGTTGATGATTTCAGCAAGTTTATGGAAGCCTTGGCGGGGCAGTTCGACAGCAGCATGCAGATGTCGCAGCTGTTTGAACAGGGCATAGCCATGATTGATTCCATGTCCTTCTGGAGTATCCAATATATAGGTGTTGATGATTTTCTGACCAAAAGTGCGGAAATGTTTTTCGTCGTTAATTTTGCAGAGGAATTTGCCGGTGTGACCAACCCCTTAAAAGCGCTGCAAATGAGAATGACAGTCGCAGAATACAGCTATAATGGAGATTTAGCCATTGAGCTTCCGGAAGAGGCTTTAGACGCTCCTTTGTTGGAAATTCCGGAACTGCCGGCAGCATCGGAGCAGTTTGAACAATAACCAGAATATAAAAACAGACCGTTTTTGTGTGCCCGTTGGCGGGCACACTTTTTTAAAGCAGTGGCTATTGCGGAACTTTTGTTCTTACAACGGAGGACATGGTATACTGAGATCGGCAAGTGCCTGGGTAATATCTGCAGGGAGCGGGAAAGAAGCCAATCTTTAAATTGCTGTGGGGAGGAAAATGATGGACTTATTTGATATCGGCAGTACCAGGGATAATCTCATGAATGCCCCCCTGGCTTACAGGATGAGGCCCCGTAATCTGGACGAGATAGCCGGTCAGCAGCATATTGTTGGGCCGGATGCGCCGTTGAGGAAATCGATTGAAAAGGATGAGCTTCATTCTTTTGTCCTTTATGGGCCGCCGGGGACCGGAAAAACCAGTATAGCAACTGTCATAGCCCGGATGACAAGATCCCATTTTGAACATTTGCTGGCGGTTGGGAGCGGGGTTTCCGAAATACGCAAAATTGCCGCTGATGCGATTGACAGGCTGAAATACTACCAGCAAAAGACCATTCTTTTTTTGGATGAAGTCCACCGGTTTAACAAAAGCCAACAGGATGTACTGCTTTCTTTTGTTGAAGAGGGGACTCTGGTATTGATAGGGGCAACGACTGAAAACCCCCTCTATGAGCTGAATAACGCCCTGCTGTCGAGAATAAAGCTGTATGTGCTGGAACCCCTGAAAGAACAGGATATAAGGCAGGTAATAATGCGGGCAGTCTGTGATAAAGAGAGGGGATTGGGGGATTTAGATGTAAAAATTGAGGAAAAGAGCATTGCTCTTATAACCCGGGTATGCAAGGGAGACGCCCGCCTGGCCCTGAACATCCTGGAGACGGCGGTAAATTCCTGCCTGGAAGGCTCGCGGTTAGTAATTACCCCGGAATTGCTGCAAAAAGTTGCAGGGAAGCCGGTGGTCAAATACGACCGGGCGGGTGACTGCCACTATGACACCGTTTCTGCTTTTATAAAAAGCATAAGGGGGTCAGACCCCGATGCTGCCCTTTACTGGCTGGCGGTTATGCTGGAAGGAGGAGAGGACCCCAGGTTCATTGCCCGGAGACTTATAATCCATGCTGCTGAAGACATCGGCCTGGCAGACCCCTATGCCCTTACTATGGCCAGTTCAGCCGCCCATGCGGTGGAATTTGTGGGTTTGCCCGAAGCCCGTATTCCCTTAGCAGAAGCTACTATATACCTGGCCACCGCTCCTAAAAGCAATTCCAGCAAGGTGGCAATCGACAAGGCTATCGGTGCGGTTCGCAGGGCAAGAAACATAGCAGTTCCTCCTCATATAGCCGATGCTTCTCATTCACGGGCAGGCCTGCTCGGTAAAGGCAGGGGATACAAATACCCCCATGATTATGGAGGCTATGTAAAGCAGAAATATCTGCCGGATGAGGTTTTGGGAAGCACGTTTTATATGCCCGGTTCGAATGGCTATGAAAAAAAGATAAAACAGTTTTTAAGCGGGATAAAAAAGAAACTGGAGGAGTGAGTTAGCCGGTTACCATCCCAGTCTTCGGCCCATACCCCGTTTTTTACTGCGACCTGCCCCCTTTCTTCTACCGCCGGGGCCTCTCCTGCCTATTCCCATACCTCGCCCTGTACCCATTCCTCTACCTATTCTTCTCCCCGGATATCCTGGATTATAAGGACTATAAGAAAAGTCATGCGGATTTTTGTTAGGAAGTGTGGGTTCGCTTACATCTTCTTTTTCAATGGCGTTGACCGGACATACTTCAGCACATAAATCGCAGTTGGTACACAAGTCGTTATCTATGACTGCTTTTCCGTCAGTTAAATGAATAGCTCCACGGGGACATGCATCGATGCATACGCCGCAGCCTATACAATTAGAATTTACCTTCATTTTTGAGGCTCCTTTGCTAAAATAATCGCTTGGAGTTAAAAAGTTTTTTCATGTTAACAAATCAAAACCAGGTAGAATTATATTTGATAATAATTCTCAATCTTCCTTTTAAGTATAGTGCTTTTGTGGGCATATGTCCATGAATATAGTTATAATAATAAAAAGTAGATATTGATTTCGCTGGAAAACCTTAATTTACCCTGTTTGAATGTATAAATGCAGAGGAGCCTGTTGCCCATGCGGAAGTCTGGCGGTGAATGTTTATATATTTAAATCAGCAGAATATAACTTTCAGCGGTGGAATCAATATTTTAGATAATGAGTCCGCTGGTTATTAATTCATGTTTCTGCTGTACCCTCAGGCTGTGATATTATAGTACATAGCGGACCATTTCTTATTGAAGGGCAGTTGATGAGATGATGTTTAGCAAGGCAGAAATGTTTAACCGAAAAGCAAGCCATCCAAAATACAGGGCAAATGAGATTATGAAGGTCCTTGCGCTTTCAGAAGGGGCGGTGGTCGCAGATATAGGAGCAGGCGGCGGTTATTTTGCGATGCGCTTTGCTGAGACGGTAGGATCAGAAGGGAAAGTGTATGCTATAGATACCGATAGAAAGCTCTTGGCTTATATCGAGAAGTGCGCTGAGAAAAATCGGATTGCAAATATTGAAACCATATTAACTGGTGAACGCGGCGTGGTTTTGCCTGAACAGTCTTGTGACCTCATATTCCTGAGAAATGTTTTTCACCATTTGAGGCAGCCGGAGGATTATTTTAGAAGTCTTAAAAACTTTCTAAGACCAAAAGGCAGGGTTGCTGTGATTGATTATAAAAAACCGAGGGCAGTGATGAGGTTTATTTCCCCTATAGGGCACTATGCGGAGGAGAGATTTATCAGGGAGACTATGAGGAAAGCCGGTTATGTTCTGGTTGAAAGTCATGATTTTTTACCGGAGCAGAGCTTTAACATTTTTCAAGCAGCAGAAAATGGAAAATAATTTCCTCTACAGGAATCCCCGGTGTTTTTCAAACTTGTGCTGCTAAAATAAGCAGCAGATTGTTAATTGGGGAAAATACACGAAGGAGGTTCTTTTCTATGAAAGAAAGGCAGTGCAAGATCGAAAGTAATAAGGAGAAATGCACCTGCACATATGAGCCGTGTCCGAGAAAAGGGCTGTGCTGCGAATGCATAGCCTATCACCGAAAGCGCGGCGAAGCTCCGGGATGTTTATTTCCGCCTGAAGTGGAAAAAACTTATGATCGTTCTTTAGAGAGGCTGGCACGGTGTTATTATAATAGGTCTTAGAATTATAGTTCCAAAAAGAAAAGTCGTTGCTCTTTTCTACTTTAGGCTTAAGGCCGGAATACTGAAGGAAGAGGGGGATTGGCTTAGTTGCTGTGTCGTTTGGGTTAGGTGATTGCGGCAGGGTAAGACTCTAGAAATAACGAGGAGAGCGTGAAATGAAGACATACTTGGACTGTATTCCCTGTTTTATAAGGCAGACAGTTGAAGCTTTAAGATTTGTTACTGATGACCCTTACCTACAGGAAAAGATAGTAAAAAAAGTTCTGGTGGAAACTTCACAGCTTGATTTGCGCCAGTCTCCGCCCCACATGGCGCGCAGGATACATGAACACATCCGCAACTTGACCGGAGTAAAAGACCCGTATAAGAAAATAAAGGAGCGGTTTAACCAGGCTGCCTTGGAAATGTATCCGGAGCTAAAAAAAATGGTGCAGAGTTCTCCTGACCCTATTGAAAAAGCCGTAAAAGTGTCTATTGCTGGAAATATTATAGATTTTGGGGTGAAAGCAGATATCAACGAAAAAATGGTGGAAGAAACCCTGGAATGTTGTCTGCAGCAGGAGCTCCCTACTGATACCCTACAAAAATTTAAAGAAAGTATTTCTAATGCTGACCGTATTCTTTTTTTGGGAGACAATGCCGGTGAAACAGTATTTGACCGCATTTTGATAGAAGAAATGCCTATGGAAAGGATAGTCTATGCGGTAAAGGGCGGGCCCATCATAAATGACGCTACACTGGAGGATGCAGAAGCCGCAGGCCTTACAGGGATTGTCAGGGTAATAGACAACGGTTGTGATGCTCCGGGAACTATTTTGAATCTATGTTCATCTGAATTTTTAGGCGAGTTTGCAAAGGCCGACCTAGTTATAGCTAAAGGGCAGGCGAATTATGAAACATTGAGCGAGGTAAAGGACAAAGAGATTTTTTTCCTGCTAAAGGTCAAATGTCCGGTGATTGCGGCTGATATAGGCTGCAACACAGGAGAAATGGTAGTCAAGAGGATAAGAAAGTAAGTGGAGGTTAGTTTTTTGCTGCTTAGGCAACAATCCTGGGATAACTGTCCTTCTTAATACCTGTTTTACTTTATTAAAATACTGTGAACGAAACTCTGGCCTATCTACATGAGGCTATAAATTTGCTGTTGAAAACTGTATATACGAGGTATATACTTGAATAAAGAGGTGATTTGCATGTATACAACAATTCAAAAATGGGGTAATAGCCAAGCGGTTAGGTTGCCTAAGGCAATTCTTGAAATGGTTAATCTGCGTGAAAATGACAGAGTCGAAATAAAAGTTCAAGATGGAAATTTGATTATAAGTCCTGTAAAAAAACATAGAACCTTGAAAGAAAGACTAGCTAAATATAGAGGGGATTATCAGTGTAATGAATGGGATACAGGGAAGCCTGTAGGGAAAGAGGTATTTTGATGAGCTATGTACCGGAGCAAGGAGATATTGTTTTTCTTGAATTTGACCCTCAAACAGGACATGAACAAAAAGGGAGAAGACCAGCTTTCGTAGTTAGTAATAATACATTCAATCAATTTACCAAAATGGCCATAGTTTGTCCAATTACAAATACTGATAGAGGTTTTCCTCTTCATGTTCCATTAGATAAAAGAACAAAAACAACAGGGGTAGTAATGTGCGAGCAGGTTAAGTCTTTAGATATTTCAGCTAGAAATGCTATTTTTTTAGAAAAAGTACCTGCAGATATTTTAGAAGAGGTTATTGATATTTTTGTTAGTTTTGTTGAAAGGGAATCTGAGTGATTCCCTCCTGCCTTTGGAAAGGCATGGGTGAATTTTTGCTTCGCCCAGATTGTCCTGAAAACAGTATTTCTAGGAGAATACTCGCCTTAATTCTATGCTGAAATCCGCAAAGAGGCTGACCGGTATCTGATCATTTTTGAAATAGGTGCCGGTTTTTTCGTATTTACCATTATCGTTTAACTGGTAAATATCTATGACCTTATCCAGAGGGAAAACTGTCCAGTATTCTTTTACCTTATGTTTTTCATAGAGGTCAAACTTTTCATGCAGATCCTTTTTGGCGGTAGCAGGGGAAAGTATTTCAATAATAAGGTCGGGAGCACCTTTGCAGCCTCTGTCGTCTAGCTTATTTCTATCGCAAATAACCGTAATATCAGGTTGAACAACAGTGATAATATCTTTGTCCTTTTCATCTTCTGCTGGTAATCTTACATCAAAAGGAGCAGGGTAGACTTCGCAGTTTTTGTCTTGCAGATAGATATTAAGTTGGGTGAGGAGCTGCACCAGGATTCTCTGATGTTCTCTGCTAGGGGCCGGGCTCATTAAATAAGGGACACCTTCTATCAATTCCCAGCGCAGGCCGTCATCCCATTTTAGATAATCACTATAAGTGAATTTTTTTCCGGGTTTTGATGAAGGGAGAGACATCTTTCTAAAGCCTCCTTTCTTTCTCTTTTAGTATTGGTTTCCCAATATTTGCATTCTGGTTGTTTACATTATATATCATATATCAGTATT
>JACIYB010000073.1 GCA_014360155.1 Syntrophomonadaceae bacterium | reverse complement strand
GACCCCGAATGCGCCTTTCCGCCAGATTGCGGAAGCTTATTAAACATGTTTTGCACCCGTATTTGAATTATATCTTCTCTTTTGGACTTATGTTTCAATTTATTGCCAATAAACTAAGTATGATATAAAATACAAAAAAGCCCTTAAACATGGGCCATATATTAATAGGGTTTTGAGCAATGGGAGTATTGCCAAGTAAAACATTTAAAACCAGTTTGAAAGGTGATTGGCAATGGATAATGAAAATCCAATACTGGCGAAAATCGAAACAAATATGATGAAAATTAAGCGTTTTGGAGTAAAAAAAATAGGGCTGTTTGGGTCATTTGCCCGGGGAGAGCAAACCAGTACAAGTGACATAGATATAGTGGTAGAATTTTATCAAGACCAGAAAACGTTTGATAACTACATGGATTTAAAATTTTATCTTGAGGATTTATTTGGCCGTAAAGTGGACTTAGTAATTGCTGAAGCTATTAAGCCCGATTTAAAGCCCAGCATTACGGGGAGTGTGCGGTATGCCCAGGGACTATAAGGCATATCTTAGCGATATAATTGGCGCGGTTAATAAAATTGAGCGTTACACAAACAGCCTGTCATTTCAAGATTTCCTACAAAATGAACTGGTCCAGGATGGTGTAGTCAGGAATCTGGAAATTATCGGTGAGACGGCCAAGAAAATTCCCGACCATATCAAGAGGGAAAAGCCTGATATTGAATGGAAAAAGATAGCGGGCCTTAGAGATATTTTAATTCATGACTATTTCGGAATAGACGTGGTTATTGTTTGGGATATCATTAAAAATAAAATCCCGGTACTTAAGAAAAATATATTAAATCTTTATACCATTATAAGCTCGGATGATTAATGCAAAATCAAAATTAGTTAATAAATTGGCTCCCGCTTCGGTTATGTGTTTTTGTTGGGTGGCAGGGGGCCAAAAAATAAGTTGACACTTACCCTGTATTTTTTAAAAGCTTAAAGCTTAATCTACACTGTACTTTTTTTGCTTTTTATTCATGGATATGACCTCCCGTTTTTTATTTGGAGGTCAACTTATTTAGTAGGCCTGTTTTGTTGTATTTAGTTTATCAAAATAACATATTTAATAAGAATCAATCAGATTTAAAATGCACTAATTGATGCATAAATCTTGACGATACGCATATAATATAGTATCATTGTCTCACAAAGAGGTGATGCAATGAATCAGCACTATAATCAGAACTATACCCGGGAGCAGATTGATGAGATTTTGGCAATGATACAAGACTGTGTTAGAGAGGGCAGATTCATTATATCAAAAAATGAGAATAGACAAGAAAACATAGATTTTATAAATGAATATAACCTAAACAGTAGAAGGCAAAAAGAGATTTTACTAAAAATTAAAACAGAAGATTTCTGCCATTCATTGCAAAATACAAAAATAGGATTTGAACATGAGGTTTTATATGTATTTTGTCCCCAGGTTATGTTATTTAACTTTGATGGCATCGAGGAGCTAGTTGATATTTATACTAAACTTAACCTTATTGACAATGATAGCAGAAAACGAGTGGTTGTCATATCGTTTCATAAGCGAAACAAGCCGATTGATTATCTTTTCCGATGATCAATCGGAAAGTTTGAAAGGAGGTCGCCTTATGAACAGAAATAAAACATTTTGCGAGGAATGCAGAAGAGATGTCGAATATGTGGTAGAAACTACATCAATTAAGGGAAAGCTTAAAGGTGAAGAATATGCTTGCACCGGAAAGAAGGCTGTTTGTACGGAATGTGGAAGCGAAGTCTATGTAGCGGATATAGAGGACGAGAATCTAAAGACTTTGTATGACATGTACCGTCAAAAAAACGGTATAATTTCGCTGGAGAAGATATTAGAAATACCTCAGAAATACAATATTGGAAAACGTCCGCTGTCACTGCTTTTAGGTTGGGGAGAAATGACTTTTTCGAGATATTGTGAAGGTGATATGCCTACAAAACAGTATTCGGATATTCTTCAAAGGATTTATGATGATCCAGCATATTATAAAGAATTGCTGGAGAAAAATAAGGATAATCTGAAATCTCCGCAGGCATATGAAAAAAGTAAGCGGAAGGTACAGGAACTGCTTGGAGAAGAAAACAATACAGGTTCAAAGATCGATTTAATTATCCAATATCTGCTTTATAAATGCGAGGACATTACTCCATTGGCTTTACAAAAGGCACTATATTATGTCCAGGGCTTTTATTATGCTTTTGAAGGACGGTTTCTTTTTGAAGAAGACTGTGAGGCATGGGTTCATGGACCGGTTTACAGAGATGTGTATAACAGGTACTCATCCTATCGGTTTGACCCCATTGAAAGTGTTGAAGCTTTCGATGAATCAGTTTTTACAACCTCTGAAAAAGCGATATTGGATAGCGTTATTAAAAACTTCTGCTGTTATAGCGGAAAAACATTAGAAAAGTTTACGCATCTGGAGAAGCCATGGCGGCATACCAGAGGCGGTTTGTCGGTGGATGCGCATTCTAATCGTGTAATACCCAAAGAATTGATCGGGGAATATTTTGTTGCTGTGAAAGAAAAATTCCGCATGCTCACTCCTGGAGATATAGAGGGGTATTCGAAGGCTATCTTTGAACAAATAAACTGATATTTTTGCATTCCTTTTAGATGAGATTTTTATGAGATGCAAAACACAGAAATCAAATATATAATAAATATATAATGATACCGTGGAAAAATGATATAAAAATGTATAAGCCCTTCGGGGCTTTTTTTATGCCATAAAACAGGGGTGAGGAAAGATGTGCGATAAATGTTTCGGTAATAACGGAAGGAATGGCTGCAATATACTGACTGTACGCAAATGTCAGCAAGAGAAATGTTCATTCTATATGTTATTTTGACAAACTCAGGTGAGAGTGCTGCCTAGTACAATTGGTGGTACTCTCGTTTTTTCTCAAATTACAACCAATTATACGACTCTATGCCCTACGGAACTTTCTTTCTCAATATATTTATACTCCGGAGGGCATAAGCAACTTTCCGTGAACCAAATATTCCAATTATAGTATAATAAAAACTAGTGTAATTTGTCATAAACACAATTCGGAAACAATAATATTGGGGGAGGTACATATGAAACGAGCGCTTTTATGTATTACATTGGCGTTTATCATAGTCAGTTGTACTACGCCTATAGCCTTAGCGCAGGAGAATAAGGCAATCTCAGTTTTTATTGACGGGTTACCCGTCGTTTTCGATGTTGAACCTGTAATTCAAGACGGCAGGACTCTCGTACCGTTCCGGGCCATTGCTGAAGCGTTGGGCGTGGAAGTCAGATGGGACGGAGAAACGCAGACAGTCAGCACCACAAACAGGAAAACATCTGTCAAACTGCAAATCGGAAATAATACCGCCTATTGCAATGACACCCCTATTGCTCTGGACGTTCCTCCTATAATTTTAGGCGGGAGGACTCTAATCCCCCTGCGGTTTTTTAGCGAAGCTTACAGCTGTAAAGTAGAGTGGGACGAGGCAAATCGAATGGTAAAAATTACTTCTCCACCAAAAGAGATGTCTGTAATAGGTTTCTACGCATTGGGCGACAGCAGGACAAGCAGTTGGACTAATCTCTTCGGAGTACCCTATCCGGAAACTGCTGTAGGCAATACTGATGTAATAGGTAAACTTGCATTAGGCTGGTACAGCCTGGACAAAGAGGGTAACCTTCTGACCAGGAGCAGGACAGGCTGGCAGAGGCCGGACGCTTGGGAGATGGTGCTGACAGCAGCTAGGGAATACAACCTGAAAACCGAAATGGTAATCCACGTAACTGACGGTGACGGCACTATTTCTTCTCTTTTAACGAACGAGGATGCTATGACAAAAGCTGTTAATGATATAATAAAAGAAGCGGTATTATATCAGGGAATAAACCTCGATTTTGAAGGTTTGGGTTACCGAGATAGTGGCGAGCAGTTGCTGGCGATACAGAATGCTTTTAATAAATTTGTGAGGCTTTTAGCAGAACCGTTACAGAATATGGAACTTGATTTGAGCCTCACCCTGCACCCACCTAACAGTGCCTATAGAGGCTATGATTATAAATCGTTAGGCGAAGTTGCTGATAGGATTATCGTTATGGCTTATGATTACGGTACGAGACCGGAGCCTGATTCCTTTGTTGTTCAAGCCGTTGAGCAATCCCTCAAAGATGTACCTAAAGAGAAACTAATATTAAGTATTTCTATACCGAGTGAAAATCCTGAGAGTATAGTTACAAAGGTAGGGATTGCCAAGCGATACCAGCTTAACGGTATTGCACTTTGGAGGTTGGGTTTATTGACAGACGAAATGTGGGACGCATTGCGTAAAACAGTTAAAGTTAAAAGGTAAGGATTTGTTATGAGAAAAATAACTTTGGTTATCATAGCAGGACTGCTATTGATTATACTTACTGGCTGTGGGGAAGTTGAAACACAGGGAAAAACATTACCGGACGGTAGTAAAGTCATAGTTGACGCCTCCGGAAAAATCTTATCTGAGGAAAAGGTTGAGCCACTCGAAGGATATGCCTATAATGAACAAACAGGAAGGTATATTAACAAAACTACTGGTGTTTGGTATGTCGTTAAGGACGGATACAAGGTAATACCACCCGAAGAATATATTGACCGCGCCAAAGTAGAGACAATTGACGGTATCAATATTACAGACCGCCCTAATGATGTGTGGGAGCTAAAAGAGGTGCGGAAGATAACTATTCAGTCAGGAGACACTCTGGTTGACATTATCAACCCGTACTTTATGAACAAACATTTCAGAATGAATTATGAATGGTATGCTAAACAGGTTCTGAAACTTAACAACATTACCGACCCTCACTATATCAAAGCGGGAGATACCTTAAAGATACCGATTTATATTGATAAGGAAGCCAAGTAGTGGTTTCTTACGTCAATTTTATTTTATAGAGAAAAATATCAAGGGGGGTTTTGCTTGTGAAGAAGAAATGGTTAATAGTTTTTGGTGCTGTCTTTTTAGTTGCCGCTCTCGCTACAGTGGGTTTTGCCGCTAATTCAACCAAGTTAATTGTCAACGGCCAGGAAATTAAGCCGGATGTCCCACCACAAATTATTAACGGCAGGGTTATGGTACCTGTCAGGTGGGTCGCCGAAGCGTTAGGTGCTGATGTACAATGGGACGAAGAAAACAAAATTGTTGGGGTTAATACACCCCAGCTCGACAAGCTTCGGAGACAAGTCGCTTTGCTGGAAGAGGCTGTAGCTGCAAATACTCCGCGCGAAGCTGTGGAAACTTGGGCCAGAGGTGTTAAGGAACGTAACGGTGCATTGCAATATGCAATCCTATCGCCGGAATTAAAGGAACAGAAACGAGATGCTTATGAAAGTTGCGGATGGGTGACTGGAGTATCCAGTCCTTGGATCAGGGATTATCACATAGTTGGCGAAAGCAAAACGGCAGACGATACATGGACATGTGATGTCAAATATTCTTGGGAAACATCCAGCGGGCCTTCAGGAGATTCGTTATGCACGGTAATTGTGAAGCAATATGAGCAAAACGGGAATAAGAAGTGGTGTGTAAGCCAAGTATTGAACCAGGATTTACTCGTTGCCCAGCTGCGGGAGCAAGTCAGGAAATTTTTAATCCGGAAATACAGCAACCACTATCACATAGAGAAAATAGTCTTATCGGAAGTAGCTCAAAAATTAAATTTGGCTGGTTTGGAATTCGAGGCTGTTTTCTCAACCACAGTGACTGCAACGCCTCTTTACACTTCTCCGGAAGATTGGCCCACACAGAGAGGGAAAATCAAGTATCTTGAAGAAAACCAGGACAATCTTTCTTCCGAGCAGATCCAAAAGATAAAAGAGACTATAGACTTTTGGAACGAGGAACTCCGTAGCTATATCGGCAGGCCGAGTGAGGGCAATGAATTTTTGAAAGTCATCGCTGAGTTCGACGGCTTGAGTGTTATTGATGAAGAATCAGTAAGAATCTTTAGTGAGGACCCTTTGGGGAACTATAACCCGGTGAGAGAAGACGACCCTTCCTTTTTAACCTATGAAGAACTACTAAAGCAAGGATATGATGAGATGCACCACTTAATTAGCGAGGAAGATAAACCATGATAATATCGCACGGAAAGAAGGTAATTATTCTAGCCTCACTTCTGCTTGTATTAGTTGTTGCCGTACTTAATATAAAAATTCTCTATCTTTTTCAAGAAGGCAACCCCTTTCCTGCCTTTCCTGCACTATGGGGAATAATAAAATTAGAACTTACTGATCTAACCGGAGGTTTTTACGCAAAAATCTGGACTTAATTGAAAATGAAGGGGATAAATGTGAAGCTTATCAATATTATTATAATTGTGTTTTTCTTTTTATCCTTTATTAGTATAGGTGGATGCAGCGGAACGGATACAGGATATTCCCGCCTGGGGAATAGAATTGAGCAGCAAGGCAACCCTGAGCTGATGGAGGGCTTGGACAAGAGCGTAATCGATAAAGGCAGCAATAATAGTGGAAGAGAAGATATGATCGAATTGAAACACTTGAAGTATGGGCGTCAAGGGCCGGTAAAAGAAGAACCTGCAGTTGCAATCCAGTTTTTGAGTGAAGAGGAAATGGAAGAGATAGTGGCAAGGTTAGTAGAATTGAATTATTTGGAAGAGGGGCTGAGAAATAAAGAGGCATTTAGGAAAGCGGTGTTTCAGTTCCAGAAAGACCAAGGCATCAGAGCAACAGGGGAGCTTGATGCCCAGACTATCGATTTGTTAAAAGAAAGTAAAAATTAAAGATTGCTTGAGATCTTGACTTCTAAGGCCATAATTTATATTCTATATATGAGAGAATTGAGTGCGGAAGTGGCTCAGTGGTAGAGCATCGCCTTGCCAAGGCGAGGGTCGCGAGTTCGAATCTCGTCTTCCGCTCCATAATCTGAAAAAAATCAGGCCTCGGCATTTGCCGGGGTATTGTGTTTTAAACTAAATTAGGTTAAATTCTTAGGAGGATTGTTTTATTATTTAAAAACATGTGTTTTTACTTTCTAAAAACGTTTATGTCGATTTATGGTCAACAAAAACAAGTTAGGAGGAGCATAAATGGAGGCTAAATTAGAAAAGATAGAAAACAGTGAGGCGTACATAGAAGTTGAAGTCGATGCCGAAAAATTGGAAACAGGGCTGGAAAAAGCATATCGCAAAGTCGCAAAACAGGTCAGCATACCTGGATTTCGTAAGGGTAAAGTACCCAGGCCGCTCCTAGAAGCTCATTTTGGTAAAGAAATTCTTTACCAAGATGCTCTAGAATATATAATACCAGAAGCATATCAGGAAGCAGTTGAAAAATTAAACATAGAGCCCATAGCCCAGCCTGAGTTCGATATCAGTGAGATAGAGGCTGGGAAGGCATTAAAGTTCAGTGCTAAAGTTCCTCTTAAACCAGAAGTTAAGCTTGGGAATCTTGAGGGGCTTGAAATTAAGATACCCAAGATAGAGGTTACAGAGAAGGATGTAGACAATAGACTGGAAGAAATGCGCATCCGTTATGCAGAGCTTATAGTAAAGGAAGAGGAACCGGCAGAACTCAAGGATGTGCTTACGATAAATTTCGAAGGTTTTATCGACGGAGAGCCTTTTGAAGGCGGTAAAGGGGAAGATTATCAGCTCGAACTGGGATCCAGCACTTTTATTCCTGGGTTTGAGGAACAGCTGGTAGGGGTAAGAGCAGGTGAAAGCAAAGAGGTCAATGTTACCTTCCCTGAAAGTTATGGCGCCGAAGATCTGGCGGGGAAAGAGGCTGTTTTCAAGGTTGAGGTAAAAAAGATTGAAACTAAGAAACCGAGAGAACTGAATGATGAGTTTGCGCAGGAGGTCAGCCAATTTGATACCCTTGCGGAACTGAGGGAAGATATTGAGAAAGCACTTAACGAGATGGTTGAATTCCGCAAGCAAGAAATAATAAAAGGAGAAATTTTGGCAGAAATCCTTAATAAATGTGAAGTAACAGTACCCGAAGCGATAGTAAATGCTCAGATTCAAAAGATGCTGCAGGGTTTTGAACAGAGACTTGCTTCCCAAGGGTTAACCCTAGAAAATTATCTCCAGTATACCAACAGCACTGAAGAGGACCTGAAGAATGATATTAAGGCAGATGCAGAGCGTATGGTAAAGGGTGATTTTATATTGGAAAAAGTAATCGAGGAGAAAGGTATTGAAGTCAATGATGAAGAATTAGATAAAAAAGTAGAGGAACTTGGCAGGACGATGGGGTTAGATTTAGACCAGGCCCGGGAAAAGCTGGTATACATGATGGATGAGATCAGGTTTAACCTTAAAATGGATAAAGCTGTTCAATACTTAATTGATAATGCCAGCATCAAGGAGATGGAGCCGCCTGGAGGAGGAGTAGAGATAAAGAACGAAGCGGATGCAGAAACCGGCGAATAGGGAGAAGAATATTATATAAAACAATGAATATTTTAAAAATAACAGCATATCAAGGGCAAAAGCGCATCTGGAATAATTTGAAATACTTCGCCTGAAATTCGAATCCGTAAGGTTTTTGTTTGCAATGGCTGTTTCTATTAAAATAAGTTATACGAGGAGTGAAAGATATGTCATATCTGGTGCCGATTGTAGTTGAACAGACTAATCGGGGTGAGAGGTCATATGATATATACTCACGTCTGCTAAAAGATAGAATTATTTTTTTAGGCAGTACGGTAGATGACCAGATTGCAAATCTGGTTATTGCCCAGTTGCTGTTTCTGGAAGCAGAGGACCCTGATAAGGATATATCGCTGTATATCAACAGCCCAGGGGGTTCTATTAGTGCCGGCATGGCTATTTATGATACTATGCAGTACATTAGGCCCGATGTGTCAACCATCTGTGTAGGTTTAGCAGCTAGTATGGGAGCTTTTCTGCTGGCTGCAGGGAAAAAGGGAAAAAGATTTGCTCTTCCCAATGCGGAGATCATGATACATCAACCTATGGGAGGAGCCCAGGGGCAGGCCACAGACGTGGAAATCCATGCTCGGAGAATAATTCGTATGAAGGAATCACTCAACAGGATATTGGCAGAAAGAACTGGTCAAAAGTTGGAAAAGATCCAGGCAGATACGGAAAGGGATTATTTTATGTCTGCCCAGGAAGCTAAGGGATATGGTATTATAGATGATGTACTTAGTCATCCGAAGAAGGCCAGCAGGAAATAGCTTATCTAAGAGAGAGGTGAATGTATGCATAAGTATGGGGATGAAAAAGGACAACTGAAATGTTCCTTTTGTGGAAAAACTCAGGATCAGGTTAAGAAATTGGTTGCTGGGCCGGGTGTCTATATTTGTGACGAGTGTATAGAACTGTGTAATGAAATAATTGAGGAAGAACTGGCAGATGATCTGGCTTTTGAACTCGGCGATATACCTAAACCTCAGGAGATAAAAGCTATTCTTGATGAATATGTTATCGGACAGGAAAGGGCCAAAAAGTCTTTGGCTGTTGCAGTATACAATCATTATAAGCGTATAAACCTAGGGGTAAAGTTGGATGATGTTGAGCTGCAAAAAAGCAATATTCTGATGCTTGGGCCTACCGGAAGCGGTAAAACATTACTGGCTCAGACATTGGCGCGTATATTGAATGTTCCCTTTGCCATAGCTGATGCCACTTCACTTACTGAAGCTGGATATGTGGGCGAAGATGTAGAAAATATTCTGCTCAAACTCATACAGGCGGCTGATTATGACATAGAAAAAGCGGAAAAAGGAATTGTTTACATCGACGAAATTGACAAAATAGCACGCAAAACTGATAACCCGAGTATTACTCGTGATGTTTCTGGAGAAGGTGTGCAGCAGGCTCTGCTGAAAATTTTGGAGGGGACTGTAGCCAGTGTACCGCCGCAGGGTGGAAGGAAACATCCTCATCAGGAGTTTATTCAGATAGATACTAGCAATATTCTGTTTATCTGCGGGGGAGCTTTTGAAGGGATAGATAAAATAATCCAAAACCGTATAGGGCAAAAAGTAATGGGTTTTGGCGCTGATATCAAGAAACGCGAAGAGAAGGAAATCGGGGAAATTTTAGACATGATTCTTCCTCAAGATTTATTGCGGTATGGTCTTATTCCAGAGTTTGTAGGCAGGGTTCCGATCATTGTAACCCTTGATGCGCTAGACATCAATGCGCTCATTAGGATCTTGACAGAGCCTAAGAATGCCCTGGTTAAACAGTATAAAAAATTGTTTGAGCTCGACGGTGTGGATTTGGAGTTTATGGAAGACGCTTTGCAGGCAATTGCCCATGAAGCATTGCGAAGAAATACAGGTGCTCGGGGATTGCGGGCTATAATGGAAGACATCATGTTGGAAGTAATGTATGAAGTTCCTGCGCGTATTGAGGTGACCAAGGTTGTAATTACGAAGGATGTAATTACCAAGAAAGAAAAGCCTCTTTTGGTAACAGTAGATGCCAAGAAAAAAGCTAATTATTAATTGAACATGTAGACAGCACAAAAATTTGTTTAAAAGGCAGTGTTAACTGCCTTTTTTTTACTGCTTTTTTCTCTTATCCAAACTACCGTGATGGGAATAATATAAAAAACTTAAAGGAAAGGGAA
>JACIYB010000072.1 GCA_014360155.1 Syntrophomonadaceae bacterium | reverse complement strand
GTGACGAAGAATTGTTTGATGAAGAACTTCCGGTATTAGTCCTGGTTGATGAAGAAGGAGTGGAGCATGAGTTTGAATTGTTGGCAGAGCTAGAAATCGAAGATGATACCTATCGTGTTCTTATACCATTAGATGACCTGTCTGAGGATTTTGATGATTATGAGGCGGAAGTAGTGATACTCAAGGTTATATTTGATGATGAAGGCAATGAGATGTTGGCAGATATAGAAGATGACGAAGAATGGGAAAAGGTAGCGGATGCTTGGCAGGAGCTCGTTGAAAGTGACGAGCTATAACTGTAAAGTTAAGGTGTCTTAGAAGCCGTAAGGCTTCTTCTTTTTTTCGATAATGTGGTGTTTTTAGACTATATGGAGATTTTGCGTGTTATAATTAAATACCGGCGCCTGCGCTGACCTTGAGCCTTCATCCCTAAGTTTTCGTACTAAATAACAGTTGCCATATTATATAATTATAATAGAATAAATTGGGAAAAATGATGTCTGGGGGATAGATCTTGAGTGACAGCAGAGTAAAGACAGGGTTGTTTATCATCTTAGCGGTAATTTTGGGTGTCACAGTTGCGGTAGGGCTGTATTTTTATCAGATGTTTTATAAATCTGAATGTTTCCTTCCCGGGGTGAAAATTGCTTCCGTATCGGTAGCAGGTCATACTAGGGAAGAAGCGGCTGAAATGTTCGAAGTATGGGTGGAGGAGATTTACCGGACTCCCGTTATATTCTCTTATGAAGATTATACATATAAAACGAGACTGTCTGAATTATGTTACCCTGTTGAAGCGGCTGAAGTTGTTGAAAGTTTGTGGAAACAGGATAAACAGCGGGGCCTAAAATCGAAGATTTTAAACCTGGATGGGTCAAAATCGGTGGTATATTCGGTGAAAATAAGCTATAGAACTGCTGTTTTAAACAGTCTAATTGAGGAGTGGAATAGGAAACTGGCCAGTAAATTTGTCAATGCCAGGCTGGAGGTAGATAGAGAAAAGGGCCTGGTGATTATTCCGGGTACGGCAGGAAAAAGCGTAAATGCTGCTGCTACCCTAGCTGGTCTTCCTGGAGAGTTGAAGCAGCAAAAAGTGTTTGAAGTTCCAATAGTTATGGAGGAGGAATTTCCGGAGATAACCGAGGAAGACCTGCAGAATATGGGAGAGTTAAGTTCATATACCACGTGGTATGATGTCAAAAATATAAATCGTTCCCACAATTTGGAATTGGCTGCCGCAGCTATCAGTGCCAGCGTAATTGCACCGGGGAACATTTTTTCTTTTAATAGAACAGTGGGTGAGCGCATTTATGAAAAGGGATACCGCGATGCTCTGGTTATACAAGATGGACAATTCAAGCCGGGTACAGGCGGGGGGATATGCCAGGTATCTTCGACACTGTACAATGCCTGTTTGCTGGCAGGTTTCGAAATATTGGAACGGCATAATCACGCATTAGCAGTGGCATATGTACCTTTGGGGAGAGATGCTACTGTGGTATACGGACAGCAGGATTTCCGTTTTAAGAACAACACAGGTGATTACATATATATACATGCAGTTGCAGGAGAGGGGAGGCTTACAATTAATATATACGGCAATTTGGATTATAAGAAAAAGGTTGAGCTCAGCCATGTAATCGATGAAGTTATAGATTTTAAGGAAATCCAGGAAATAGATAATAATTTAAAGCCGGGAGAAAAAAGAGTTGACCATGAAGGGTTCCCCGGTTATGTAGTGAGGACTTTCCGTGCCGTTTATGACACTGCTGGGCAGTTAATAGAGCGGGAACAGCTTGCGCTTGATAGATATAAGCCTTTAGATAAACTGACATACATTGGACCACCTCAAGAAGTCGAACCTGTGCCTCCTGAGAATTCGGAGCAGAAAAAACTGGATAATGGAGAGGAGAATAAAACAACACCAGAGGCGGACGAAGCTTATAGGGAGAGGGAAGATGAATGAATTAAAATTGGCGGGACAAAAATTGAGATGGAGCATAATATTTTTCTTATTTTTGTTGTGTGCAGGGGTTACTCTTTGGAGTTTCCAAATATTCTCTCAGCAATATAGCCCGGTTGATCCGAGTGATACGCGCTTTTTTGATGTGGTAATACCGGAAAAAAGCAGTGCTAGACAGGTTGCTGCAATTCTTAAAAAGCACGATCTTATTAACAGTGAAGCCGCTTTTCTTGCTTACTGCCGGAAAAAAGGCATTGACGACCAATTGAAAGCTGGGCATTACCGGTTTAGCCGCAGCCAATCTTTGGGAGAGATAGCGGAAAACATAGCTGAAGGTAGAGTCGTGAAACTTTCGTTTACCGTTCCGGAAGGCTACACGGTGGAACAGATAGGACAGTTGATGATTGATAAAGGCATTTGTACGGAAAAGGAATGGGAGGAAGCGATTAGTGCAGGCTATGATTTCGATTTTCTTGATCAAGTTCCTAGCGGGCAGGAAAACCGCCTGGAAGGGTTTTTATTTCCTGATACTTATGTTATTTCGGAAGATGCCAGTGCCAGACAGGTGATTAACTTGATGCTCGCTAATTTTGCTGAGGTATGGAACGAAAATTTTGCCCAGCAAGCTAAAAAACAGGGATATGATGTTTACGAAGTCATTATTAAGGCTTCTATGATTGAAAGAGAGGCGATGGTGGAGGAAGAACGAAAAACTATAGCAGGAGTTATCGAAAACCGCTTGGAAAAAGGAATGCCTCTGCAAATAGACGCGACAGTATTGTATTCCCTGCACGAGCACAAAAATACGGTTACTTATGAAGATCTGGAAGTAGATTCTCCTTACAATACATATAAGTATGCTGGTTTGCCCCCCGGCCCCATAGCATGTCCGGGCAAGGCTTCAATTGAAGCTGCCCTGAATCCGGAAAATCATCATTATTATTATTATGTTTCCAAGGGAGACGGCAGTCATTATTTTTCCAGGACTTACGCGGAGCATCTCCAGGCTATGAGGAAATATAGTAATTGAGTGAGGGGTGAAGAGTGAGGAGTGAGGGGATATTTTTATGAAACTTCCTGAACTGGTTCTCCCAGCCGGTGACCTTGAAAAATTGAAGACTGCCCTGCTCTTTGGAGCTGATGCTGTTTACCTGGGAGGTAAAGAATTCAGCCTGCGGGCCTATGCGGGTAATTTCACTATTGAAGAAATGAAAGAGGGCCTGGCTTTTGCCCATAAAAGGCAGAAAAAGGTGTATGTAGGTGTAAATATACTGGCTCATAACCGCGACCTTGAAAAACTTCCGCCTTACCTGCAGAAGTTAGAAGAGCTGCAGGTTGACGGGTTAATAATCTCTGACCCCGGTGTATTACGCCTGGCGCAGAAATATGCTCCTAGTATACCAGTAACGGTCAGTACCCAGGCCAATGTCACCAACTACGAAGCTGCCGCATTTTACCGCGATTTAGGGGCGAGAAGGATTGTACTTGCCCGAGAACTTAATCTGGAAGAAATAAGGGAGATCAAGGAAAAGGCCGATATAGAAATTGAGATATTTGTCCATGGGGCTATGTGTGTATCTTATTCAGGAAGGTGCCTGCTTTCTTACTATATGACCGGCAGGAGCGCTAACCGGGGAGAATGTGCCCATCCATGCAGATACAGCTATACTTTGGTGGAAGAGAAAAGGCCCGGACAGTTCTTTCCTATAGAAGAAGATGGACGGGGGAGTTACATTTTAAATTCGCGTGACCTCTGCCTTATTGATTATGTTCCCCGCCTGATGGAAATGGGAATCGATGCTTTTAAAATCGAAGGCAGGATGAAAAGCCCCTTGTATGTTGCCTCAACGGCTTCTGTTTACCGCCAGGCCATAGACAGGTACTGGAGCGAGCCAAGGGGATATTTGCCAGAGGAACTGCAGCGGTGGAGAAAAGAGCTGAGCCTCACAGCTACCAGGCCGTTTACCAACGGCTTTGTTGAGGGAGAATCTCCTCAGCTTCAGGACATAAAAAAAGAAGCAGTTCAACCGCGGGCATATTTTTGCGGTATTGTAAGGGGCTATAACCTAGCAAAAAGAATGCTGGTAATAGAGCAGAGAGCTAATTTTGGCCTTGGAGACGGTTTGGAACTCTTGTTACCCGGTGGGGAAGTCTTAAAATTTAAACTGAAAGAACTGTATGACGAAGATTTTAATTTGATAGACAGGGCCAGGCATCCCAGGCAGAAGGTTTTTCTGCCTTTTGATCTTCAAGTACCCGAATATTCTATATTGAGAAAGGTGGAGGCCGGAGATTAAGACTGAAATATATGCACAGGTAGCCACGGCAGATATTGACATGCTTAATAAAATTATTGAAGGCTACGGGCATCTAGGCATAGTATCAACAATCGACCGAAAAGCAGGACTTGTGGTGGTAAAGGTTACGGAAGAAACATACCCTGAAATTAAACAGATATTGCTGAACCTGCCTTTTCAGGCACAAATACTTAATAAGAATGAGGAATAACACCCCTGAAAAAAGCCAATGATAGAGACAGAGGCTTAACAAGGGGTGTTTTTTGTGCGCAGACGGCGGGTTTTTATTATGATGTGTACGTTTCTTGTTATATACCTGCTTTTGTCAGTTAAAATAGCTTATTATCAAGTTGTTAGAGGATATGAAATAGCTCAGCAGGCTGCAGCAATGCGGAGCAAGCAGATAGAGCTTAAAGAGTGCCAGCGGGGTGAAATTCTGGACCGTAATCTTTTACCCTTGACCAGTACCTCCACTTCTGCGGCTGTATATTGTCTCCCTCAAGAAATAGGCAATGATTACCCAGGGGAAACCTCGGCAAGGCAGTCTTTTAACAAGGTGGCGGATTTTCTTGCCCGGGTACTTCTAGACGAGGAAAAGGGAGACGATAAAAGCAAAGAAAAAATTTTAGCCTGCTTAAATGAAGCTGCCAGGTTGAGCAGGCCTTTTGTCAGGATTGCTTCCGACCTTACCGAACAGCAAATCCAGGAAATTAATGCCTCGAATTTATCGGGAATAGTAGTTGCTCCTGTTATAAAAAGATACCGTGAAGACGGTTTTTGCAGTCATCTCCTGGGGTATGTGGGAGGGAATGAAGGAAAAGCCGGGCTGGAAAAAGAATACGATGAAATTTTGAAATACAGCTCTTCTTCCCCGGAGCTTACCTCAGTGCTGGACGCCCGGGGTGCAGTTATACAGGGCCTGATGTTTAAAGTGAAGAAGGAAGAAGAAAAGCAAAAAGGAGCTGTTGTCCTGACAATTGACAAGAGAATCCAGGAGATAGTGGAAAATGCGATGTCAAGCCGGGTGGGCAAGGGGGCTGCTGTGGTTATGGACGTGCGGAGTAAAGAAGTTCTGGCTATGGCTAGCAGGCCTACATTCAATCCATACCGTGTTAAAGAGATTGTAGAAAATGACGAGAAAAGTACCCTGAGCAACCGGGCCCTGAGCAGGTACCACCCGGGATCTTTGTTTAAAATCCTCGTTGCAGCAGCAGCCCTGGAAGAAGATGCAGTCGCTGTAGATGACTGCTTTAACTGTACAGGTGTCTATAAATTCAATGATGAAGTATCTATCTCCTGCTGGAAAGAAGAAGGCCACGGCCAGATTAATTTTGTTGAGGCTTTTGCCCTATCCTGCAACTCTTCTTTTATCGAAGTAGGGTTAAAACTGGGGAGGGATAAATTGCTGGAGTATGCTGGTAAGTTTCATATTACCGATGAGAAGGTCATAGGCTATGATGATTATAATGCTGGTACATACGTGAAAATCAATCCGGGAGAGCCTGCTTTGGGCAATGCTTGCCTGGGGCAGCAGGGGGTAATGCTCACTCCTCTGCAGGTAGCGTCTCTGGTGGCAACTATAGCCGATGACGGGCGCTGGGGGCCTCCTTCACTGGTGCGTTATACGATTGACAGGGAGGGGAAAAAAAATATCCTGCCAGAGTCCAGCAAAAAACAGGTTATCAGTAAAAAGACAGCAGAAGATGTTAAGCGGCTTATGGAGGCAGTAGTGAGCGAGGGAACCGGAAAAAGCGCTGCCCTTTCTGAAGTTAAGGTGGCTGGCAAGACAGGCACCAGCCAGACCGGTATTCTTGATGAAAATGGAAAAGAAATCCTGAATACCTGGTTTGCAGGTTACTTTCCCGCTGACAACCCTCGCTGGGCAATAGTAGTCCTGGTTGAGGAAGGAAAATCAGGGGCCGAAGATGCTGCTCCGGTTTTTAAAGAAATAGCCAAAGAGATGCTGAAATATTTTTCTGTTACACCTTAGCGTAAAATTACCTTGGGAAAATTGGCAGAAAAAATAATAAGAGAATCTCCCCTTTGACAAAATAGGAATTACAACAAAAACCACATCATCAAAGGAAAGGAGATACTCTTATGAAACCTATTATACAAGAAATAGCAGAAATAATCAGTGATAAATTTACTGAGGAGTTACAGAGACTATTTACTGAAGCAAGAGATACATCTGAATTCATAATAGCCATAAAATCGATGTTGGATGGGGTAGGGACAAGGCTGGCAACTGAAGCCCTGGAGACACTAGATCAGGCCGTAAAAGACAGTCCGGACAGGAAACGCAACTGGGTGGTAAAAATAAAGGAGACGCTAAGAATCTGAATACTATGTGCTAGATAGTTATCATCTATCGAAATAAGTAACACAAGCGACAGCGCGTATGGCAGACATTACACCCATAATGTGGAGGTACATCAATAATGGTAATAAAAAGAAAACAAAAGAACTTTTTACTGCAATCATTAGCGTTGCTGAAATAGAGACCAAAAAGAAATCTGTCCGGGAAGCAAGAAAACGGTAACTTCACAATTTTTAAGAGCAATTAGAACGGCTTAATTATTAAAGGGGATTTTCTTTTTCCGAAAAACCCAAATTAAGTTGACGCGATTTTGCTGAATTATTTATTGATTTCATCGTAATTTTGTAATACAATTTAAAAAGTTTGAAAAAACAATATAAAATATAAATAGTGTATTACTCCGAGCCTTTGAGCCTAAAGTACTGAGTACTATGGCTCATGGGCCGTTGGGTACAGGCCGGAAACGGTTGTGCCTCCCGTGTTTGGAAAGGAGTACATGAAAGAGGTAGACTATGTCTGCAGGTAGTTTTATGATGCGTCGTGTCCTTTCCATGGGCACGACATTTTTATTGTTTTTTTTCATTGGCAGCTTTGAGAAACAAGCAGGAGGTGGTGTATATAAGCAGCTATACGAATATTGTTGAAGGCAGAAACAGTTGGGGTTAAAAGTATTTGAACTAAAATAATGTGCAAAAGGGGAGAGTACAATGTCAAAATTCAACAGGTATTTAATTGCAGTTTTGTTGGTTATTTTTGCCGCTGTAGCCGTAGTTGGCTGCAGTACTACAACAACAGATAATGAAAACAAAAACGGGGAGGCTGCGGTTTCTGAATCCCAGGAAAGCCTTATGGTATATAGTGGTGCCGGGTTGCGTAAACCCATGGATGAAATAGGGAAGGTTTTTGAAGAAAAGTATAATGTAAAAGTCGAGTATTCATATGCTGGTTCGGCGCAGAATCTCAGCCAGATTGAAATTACGGGAAAAGGAGACGTATACATACCGGGAGCTATGTATTATGCTGAACAGGCCATAGAAAAGGGTTTGGCCATAAATAAACAGGATGTGGCATATCATATTCCAGTGATTGCAGTACCTAAGGGCAATCCTGCAGGTATTAAGAAATTGGAAGACTTGGCGAAGCCCGGGGTAAAAGTAGCTTTAGGGGATGAAAAAGCAGCGGCAATAGGTAAAACGGCAATATCAATATTGGAAAAAAACGGGATCAAGAGTGCCGTAGAAGCAAATGTAAAAGCTACGGCACCTACAGTTAATGAAGTTCTGGTGTATGTGACTATGAAACAGGTTGATGCAGCAATTATTTGGGAAGATAATGTGGTGGGTGTTGAAGAGGTAGAGATTGTCCAGATCCCAGCAGAACAAAACGAAATAAAGACTTTGCCGGTATGTGTGCTGAAGTCTAGTGAAAAACCTGACCTTGCCCAGAAATTTGCCGATTTTGTAGCCGGCCCGGAAGGGAAGGAGATTTTTGAAAAACATGGTTTTAGGCCAGTAGAATAATAAAGGAGATGTTAACTGTTGGGAAAGGGCAGGGTAGAAGGACAGAATATTATTTTTATTTCAATTGTTGCAGTAGCTATAGCATTTATAGTGGGTTTTATCATTTTGGCAATATCGATGATTCTAGTTAGGGGAACTCCTAACATACTTAGCAGTGTTGCTACCAGGGAGATTCAATTTGCTATAAAATTAAGTTTTTCAACATCAATAATATCAACAATACTTTGCATACTTGTTGCTGTTCCAGTTGCTTACGGGATGTCACGTTTGAATTTTGTCGGGAAGCGGTTTGCCACTACTGTTTTAGATATTCCGATTGCTCTTCCTCCTATTGTATCCGGTGTAGCGTTGCTGTTGCTTTTTGGCACTACTTCTTTCGGACATGCTCTGGCAGCCTGGGGGTTGGAATTTGTATTTACTCCTCTGGGGATAGTTCTGGCCCAGTTTTTTGTCAATGTTCCTTATATGATAAAAGTCTTAAAATCATCTATTGACGATATTGATCCCCGCATGGAGTTCGTGGCCAGAACGTTGGGGTGTACTCGCCTGCAATCGTTTGTGAGAATAACACTCCCCCTGGTTCGCAATGGTTTGGTAGCAGGGATAATAATAACCTGGGCTAGAGCGCTTGGGGAATTTGGAGCTGCGCTTATGCTGGCAGGAGCGACCCGTTTAAAAACAGAAACTCTACCAGTTTCTCTTTTTCTCAACATGTCGGTTGGTGATCTTGAACTAGCCATGGCGGCTGCTACCATATTAATCATAGTATCGGTTGGTTCTCTGTTCATCTTTGAAATAATGGGAGGGCACCGGTTCGAGATTTCCCGCTACGGAGCTTAGGAGGGAGGGAAAAGACCATGCTGCAGTTGAAAGGTCTACAAAAGAAAGTGGGCAATTTCGAGCTGAAGAATATCAATCTGGATATTCACGAGGGGGAATATTTCATTATAGTGGGGCCTACAGGCGCCGGGAAAACTGTGCTTCTGGAGCTGATTGCGGGGATGTACCAACCTGACGCTGGGGAAATATGGTTTGATAATACTGAAATTGGCAAACTTTTTCCCGAACAGCGCAATGTAGGTTTTGTTTATCAGGATTACGCTTTATTTCCTCATTTAACCGTTAAGGAAAATATCATGTTTGGACTTAAAGTACGAGGAGTAGGAACTGGGGAGAGTAAAAAACGGTTTAACGACATAGTTTCTTTTTTAAGAATTGAGTACATGCTTGATCGTTTCCCTTCTACTCTGAGTGGAGGGGAAAAACAAAGGACAGCTCTGGCTCGAGCCCTGGTTACTTTGCCGCGCATCCTTCTTTTGGATGAACCTTTAAGTGCCCTGGATCCGCAAATAAAAAGGGGATTTCAAGAGGAATTACGCCGCATTCATGAGGCGACAAAAACAACGACACTTCATATAACGCATGATTTTGCAGAAGCCATGACTTTAGGCGACCGTGTAGGCGTGCTGCATGAAGGCAAAATAGTGCAGGTGGGGAAACCTGCTGATATTTTTCGCCGTCCCAATTCTTATTTTGTAGCGGATTTTGTTGGAGTGGAGAATATTTTCAGGGGAGAATCGAAAGGCCGAACAGTTGAAATAGCACCGGAAATAAGAATAAGAACGACTTATCCCAAAGATGGTCCTGTGGTTTTAACGCTTCGTTCCGAAGACATTATCATATCCCGCGAAAAGCTTGATTCGAGTGCCCAGAATAACTTTCAGGGGCAAATAGTAGAAATTAATGACCAAAGACCGCTGTGCAGGGTTACTGTAGATATCGGAATTGAGATTGTAGCATTGGTTACGACACAGACAGTGGAGGATTTTAATTTTAAGCTGGGAGATAAAGTGTGGCTTGCTTTTAAGAGTGCAGCAGTTCATGTATTGTAATATTTATTGCAGCTTAAAGCTATTATAAATTGGGAACAGTTAAGGGAGGCCAGAGCAGATGGCGAATAAGTTTTTTTATGCGGAACTTATGAACGAACTCAGGAAACTCGTAGAAGAAAAAGGATTATTTGACGAAGAAGTGCTTATTACCGGACGAATCCTATCGGAAGAAGAGGCAATTGGCAGTCCTCAGCGCCGGGATTACCCGCTGCTGAAGGGAAAGGAACGGCTGATGGAGGCTGACTTTAAAGGCGCCAAGGGCCAAGCTTTCACGGATATGGCGGGAAACTTCAATGGTACTCTTAAAGAGGTACTCGATACGCCTTTGAAGACTAATTTCGACCGTGCGGTTTTGATAGCAACTGCTAATGCGGTATGCCGTTACTTGGGTCTCGTTGAGAATACTGTTCACTGTCATGATGAAGAACCTGAAGAATGTGCCAGTCGGCTGGTTGAACAAATTAAACAGAGGTTTGGAGCACCTAAGATTGCTCTTATCGGCCTGCAACCAGCAATATTGGAAAAACTAGGCTGTTTCTTTTCGGTGCGGGTAGTAGACCTTGACCTGGACAACATAGGTAAAATTAAATCAGGGGTATTAATTGAAGGGCCAGAGGCTGCAGACGGTGTTTTGCAGTGGTGTGACTTAATTGTAGCTACTGGAAGCACTGCGGCCAACGGCAGTATAGTCGATTATTATGATAATAAGCAGGATGATAGACCTGTAATTTTCTTTGGGACTACAATAGCAGCAGCTTCAGCGCTTATGGGACTTGAGCGTTTTTGCCCCTTGTCATCATAAGCCAAAAAACTCTTTCTATTGGGAACGAGTCTTTATATTGCTGGAATATTGCTGAGGTAATAAAGATAGCCGGGAGCCGTTTATGCGGTTCTTTTATTTTTTAAA